>DATKNX010000038.1:0-3891 GCA_035541085.1 Gemmatimonadales bacterium
TACTGGCACTCGGCGACGTTCAGCAACGACGGCCGGAAGGTCCTGTTCACCGACGAGTGGGGCGGCGGCCTGCAGCCGCGCTGCCGCTCGACCGACCCCACGAACTGGGGCGCCGACGCCATCTACTCGATCAACGACACCACGCTGACGTTCGACAGCTACTACAAGATGCCCGCGCCGCAGACGGCCGATGAGAACTGCGTCGCGCACAACGGCTCGCTCGTGCCGGTGCCCGGCCGCGACATCATGGTGCAGGGCTGGTACCAGGGCGGGATCTCGGTCTTCGACTGGACCGACCCCGCGCACCCGAAGGAGATCGCCTACTTCGACCGCGGGCCGATGGACTCGACGAAGCTCGAGGGCGCCGGCTCCTGGTCGGCGTACTGGTACAACGGGCACATCGTCAGCTCGGAGATCGCGCGCGGCCTCGACGTCTTCGACCTCGAGCCGAGCGCGCTGCTCTCGCAGAACGAGATCGACGCCGCGAAGCTGGTGCACTTCGACCAGCTCAACGTGCAGGACCAGCCGCAGCTCGTCTGGCCCGCCAGCTTCGTCGTGGCGCGGGCCTACTGCGACCAGCTGGCGCGCTCGCAGGGCCTGACCGCGGCCCAGCTCGGCGGCGTGCGCGCGGCCCTCGCCGGCGCCGAGCGGGCACGCGGCGCCGCGCGGCGCACCGACCTCACCCGCCTCGCGACCCGGCTGGACCACGACGCGAGCGGCTCGTCCGACCAGGCGAAGGTGCAGCTCCTGGCCGCGGAGGTGCGGGACCTGGCCGCCGCGCCGCGCTGAGCCTCCCGCCTCCCGGAGGCACGAAGGCCTCGGCCGGATGCTCGGCCGGGGCCTTCGACTATCCGGCGGTGCGGCGGCGGCCGCCTGCCGTCAGCCGCCCGCGATGGCGCCCACGACCAGGAACGTCTCCGCGCCGGAGGCCACGGCCTCGGGCAGCGGTGCGTCGGCGCTCTGGTGCGAGAGGTCCTTCCCGCAGGCGTAGAAGCGCACGAAGGGCCGGCGGCGCCGCGTGACGTGGTCGCGGATGGTGCCGCGCAGCACGGGGTAGGCGGCCTCGAGCGCGTCCAGCACGGCCCCCGCCGTCACCTGCCCCGCCACGTCGAGCTCCACCTCGCCCTCGACGCGCGCCAGCGTCCTGAGGTGCGGCGGCAGGCCGACCCTGATCACGGCAGCGTCTGCGCCTCGACCGAGAGCACGGCCGGCAGGTCGCGCACGATGGCCGTCCAGCTGTCGCCGGCGTCGGACGAGCCGTAGACCTGGCCGCCGGTGGTGCCGAAGTAGACGCCGCAGGGATCGAGCGCGTCCACCGCCGAGGCGTCGCGCAGGATGTTGACGTAGCAGTCCTGCTGCGGCAGGCCCTTCGTCAGGGCCTCCCACTCGTCACCGCCCGTGCGGCTGCGGTACACCCGCAGCTTCGCCTCCGGCACGTAGTGCTCCGAGTCGCTCTTGATCGGGAACACGTACACGGTCTCCGGCTCGTGCGCGTGCACCTCGATGGGAAAGCCGAAGTCGCTGGGCAGGTTGCCGCTCACCTCGCGCCACTGCGCGCCGGCGTCGTCGCTGCGCATCACGTCCCAGTGCTTCTGCATGAACAGCGTGTCCGGGCGCGCGGGATGCTGCGCGATGCGGTGCACGCAGTGCCCCACCTCCGCCTCGGGATCGGGGATGTACGGTGAGCGCAGGCCGCGGTTGATCGGGCGCCAGGTCGTGCCCGCGTCGTCGGAGCGGAAGGCGCCCGCCGCGGAGATCGCGACGAACATCCGCTCCGCCTTCACCGGGTCGAGCAGGATGGTGTGGAGGCACATCCCGCCCGCGCCGGGCTGCCAGTGCGGCCCCGTGCCGTGGCCCCTCAGGCCCGACAGCTCGTGCCACGACGTGCCGCCGTCGGTCGTGCGGAACAGCGCGGCGTCCTCGACGCCCGCGTACACCGTGTCGGGATCGGTGCGCGACGGCTCGAAGTGCCAGACGCGCTTGAACTCCCACGGATGCGGGGTGCCGTCGTACCACTGGTGCGTGCCGGGCACGCCGTCGTAGACGAACGTGTTGTCCACCGGCTTCCAGGTCCTGCCCCCGTCGTCCGAGCGCTGGACCTGCTGCCCGAACCAGCCGCTCGACTGCGAGGCGTAGAGCCGGTCCGGATCGGCGGGCGAGCCCTTCACGTGGTAGATCTCCCAGCCGCCGAAGAAGGGACCCTCCACCTTCCACCGGCTGCGCCGGCCGTCCGAGGTGAGCACGAAGGCTCCCTTGCGGGTGCCGACCAGGACGCGAACGCCGCTCATGCCGCCCTCCTAGTGGCCGTCGAACGCGATCAGCGCGTGCACCGGGTAGCCCATCGCTTCCAGCTTCCCCCTGCCGCCGAGGGCCGGCAGGTCGATCACGAAGGACGCGCCGAGCACGTCGGCGCCCGCCTGCCTGAGGAGCTTGATCGCCGCCTCGGCGGTGCCGCCGGTAGCGATGAGGTCGTCCACCACGAGGACCTTCTCGCCGGTCTCGACGGCGTCGACGTGGATCTCGATCCGGTCGGTGCCGTACTCGAGGTCGTAGTCGTGGCCGATGACCTGGAAGGGGAGCTTGCCCTGCTTGCGGACCGGCACGAAGCCGACGCCGAGGGCGTGGGCCACCGCGCCGCCGAGGATGAAGCCGCGCGCCTCGATGCCGGCGACCTTGGTGACGCCGGACGACGCGAAGCGCCCCGCCAGGGCGCGGACCGCGGCCTGGAATCCGTCCTTGTCGCCCAGCAGCGTCGTGATGTCGCGGAATTGGATCCCGGGCTTCGGGTAGTCCGGGATGGTCCGCACCAGGCTCTTGAGGTCGAGCACCGCCGCTCCTCGCCCTCGAGGGAGGCTCGCGCCGCCGCCCGGCGTGCGCCGGACGCGGCGCGGCTCCGCGTGGTCATCGGCCTTCGATCTGCGAGAGAGTCGGGGCGGCGGGATTCGAACCCGCGACCTCCTGGTCCCAAACCAGGCGCGCTACCGGGCTGCGCCACACCCCGAGGAACTGGTTGCGAGCTGCGAGACGCCGAGTTCCGAGTAACCCAAAATAGCAGGTTTGCCTTCAGAGCGGGTGGCGCTTGAGCGCCTCGGCGAGCTGGCGGAACGCGTCGCCGCGGTGGCTCACGGCGTGCTTCTCCTCCGCCGCGATCTCGCCGAACACCTTGCCCGTGCCCTCGTGGAGGAACAGCGGGTCGTAGCCGAAGCCGCCCGTGCCGCGGGGCTCCTCGAGCACGCGGCCCCAGCACCGGCCGGTGAACGCCTCCGCCGGCGCCCCGGGGCGCCTCAGGAGCAGCGCGACGCACACGTAACACGCGCGGCGGCGCTTCTCGTCGGCGCCGAGCAGCCGGCGCAGCAGCTCCGCGTTGTTGGCCTCGTCGAGCGCCTTGCCCGTGAGGCGGCCCGCGTCCGGGCTGAAGCGGTGGCTCCTGACGCCCGGCGCCCCACCCAGGGACAGCACCTCGAGGCCCGAGTCGTCGGCCACCGTCGGCAGACCCGTCAGCTTCGCGAAGTACTCGGCCTTGGCCCGCGCGTTGGCCTCGAACGAGTCGAAGCGCTCGAGCCGCTCCTCCTCGCTCGCCCAGTGCACGTGCGCCTCGTCGAGCGACTGCAGCTCGACCGCGGCGCCGGCCTCCTGCAGGATCTCGCGGATCTCGCGCGCCTTGTCGGCGCTGCGCGTCGCGAGGAGGAGGCGGTTCACCAGCCCAGCGCCGCGCGCTGCGCCGCGAAGATGCGCGCGGTGCCGGCCAGCGCGAGGTCGAGGAGCCGGTCCAGCTCCGCGCGCGAGAACGTGCCGTGCTCGCCCGTGCCCTGCACCTCGACGAGCTGGTCGGGCGCCGCCACGACCACGTTGGCGTCCACGCCGGCCACGCGGTCCTCCGCGTAGCACAGG
>DATKNX010000039.1:0-3556 GCA_035541085.1 Gemmatimonadales bacterium
TGACCAGCTCGGCGGTGATGCGGACGCGGTTGGCCGCGCGGCGGACGCTGCCCTCCAGCACGGTCGCGACGCCGAGCTGGCGGCCGACCTCGCGCACGTCCTCCGAGCGCTTCTTGAAGGCGAAGGCCGACGCGCGCGCCACGACCCGGAGGCCGTCGAGGCGGGAGAGCGCGTTCGTCAGCTCCTCCGCGATGCCGTCGCTGAAGATCTCGCCGTCGGCGTCGGCGTTCATGTTGGCGAACGGGAGCACCGCGATCGAGGGCCCGCCCTCCGCGCCGCCGCCGGTGCGCCGCGCGCGCGCCGCCGCGCCCGCCGGCGGCTCCAGCGCCTCGGCCATCTCCGCGGCGGTGGCGAAGCGGTCGTCGGCGCGGCACGCCAGGGCCTTCAGCACCGCGGCCTCCAGCTCCGCGGGCACCTCGTCGCGCTGCGGCCGGATCGGCGGCACGGGGTCCACGAGCTTCTGCGCGGTGATGGCCATCGTGTCGACGCCGGTGTAGGGCGGCGCGCCCACCAGCATCTCGTAGAGCACGCACCCGACCGAATACAGGTCGCTGCGGGCATCCACCGGATCGCCCACCGCCTGCTCCGGGCTCATGTAGACCGGCGTGCCGATGGCGATCCCCGACTCGGTGAGCCGGCCGCCGTGCGCCGACCGCACGGCCAGCGCGATCCCGAAATCCGTGACGAGCGCCGCGTCCTCGTACAGCATGATGTTCTCGGGCTTGATGTCCCGGTGCACCAGCCCGCGGCGGTGCGCGTAGTCCAGCGCGCCCACCACCTGCCGCGCGATGCCCAGCGCCTCCCCCACCGGCAGGCGCGGCTCGCCGGTGAGCCGCTGCCGCAGCGTCGGGCCCTCCACGTACGGCATCACGTAGTAGACCAGCCCGTCGGCTTCGCCCGAGTCGTAGAGCGGCAGGATGTGCGGGTGCGTGAGCGCGGCGGCGATCTCGATCTCGAGCAGGAAGCGCTCGGCCTCCATGGACTCGGTGAGGTCGCCGCGCAGCGTCTTGAGCGCGATGTAGCGGTGGTGCTTGAGGTCCTCGGCGAGGTAGACCGTGGCCATGCCGCCGGTGCCGAGCTCGCGCTCGACGCGGTAGCGGTCCGCGAGGGCCGATGCGAGGCGGGTGGCGACGTCGGTCACGGGGTGCCAAGATGCCGTTTCGGGCGCGGCGTGGCTAGACTCGATGGGCGCCAACCCCCGCCCGACCCCCGTGAATCGGAGACGACGGATGCACCGCACGACCATCGGCGCCGCCCTGGCGACGCTCCTCGCCCTCGCCGCGTGCGCCCGGACGCCCGCGCCGCCGGCCCCCGCGCCGGACGCCCGCGCCGCCGTGCAGGCGCTGCTGGCGCACGGCGCCGCCGCCTGGACCCGCGGCGACCTCGAGGCGTTCGTCTCGGACTACGCGCCCGACGCCAGCTTCGTGACGGCGCGCCGCGTGCTCCACGGCCGCGCCGAGATCGCGGCGCACTACGCGCCGCGCTTCGCGCCCGGCAGCCCGCGCGATTCCCTGTTCTTCGAGGACCTCGAGGTGGACGTGCTCGCCCCCGGCGCCCTCAACGCGATCGCGTACTACGTGCTCCAGCGCGGCGACTCGGTGGTCGCCCGCGGCCCGACCTCCCTCGTGATGCGCTGGCGGGACGGCCGGTGGTTCATCGCGCACGACCACTCGAGCTGAGCGCGGCGTGACCGGCACCGCCGCCACGCCGCCTCCCGAGCCCGGGGAGGAGGCGCCCCGCGCGGCCTCGCGCGCGGGGCGGGCCCTCGGCCTGCTCCGCCAGGCGGTGCACGGCACGAAACAGGATTACACCGAGGGCCCGATCGAGCGCGCCCTCGTCCTGCTGGCCGTGCCGATGGTCCTCGAGACGCTGCTCGAGTCGCTGTTCGCCGTCGTGGACATCTTCTTCGTCGCCCACCTCGGCGCGGACGCCATCGCCACCGTCGGTCTCACCGAGTCGATGATGTCGCTCATCTACGCCGTGGCGATCGGGCTCGGCATCGGCGCCGCGGCCGTCGTGGCACGGCGCATCGGCGAGCACGACCCCTCGCGCGCCTCCCACGCCGGCGGCCAGGCGATCCTGCTCGGGATCCTCGTCTCGCTGCCGATTTCCCTGATCGGCCTCGCGTTCGCACCGAACCTGCTGGGCCTGCTGGGCGGGTCCGCCGGGGTCCGGGGCACGGGGTCCGGGTACGCGCGCGTGCTCCTGGGCGGGAACGCGGCGGTGCTGCTCCTGTTCCTCATCAACGCCGTGTTCCGCGGCGCCGGCGACGCCTCGATCGCGATGCGCTCCCTGTGGCTCGCCAGCGGCTGCAACATGGTCCTGGGCCCGCTGTTCATCTTCGGCGTCGGACCCTTCCCGCGTCTCGGCGTCACCGGCGCCGCCGTCGGCACCACGATCGGCCGCAGCATCGGCGTGCTCTACCAGGTGCGCCAGCTCGCCCGGCGCCGCGGCCGCGTCGCGATCCGCGCGGGCGACTTCCTGCCCGACGTCCGCGCGCTCGGCAGCCTGATCCGCCTGTCGGGCTCCGGCATCCTGCAGATCCTGATCGGCACCGCGAGCTGGCTCGCGCTGGTCCGCGTGCTGGCCGGCTTCGGCAGCGACGCGCTGGCCGGCTACACGATCGGCATCCGCGTGGTGGTCTTCGCCCTGCTGCCCTCGTGGGGCCTGAGCAACGCGGCCGCCACGATGGTCGGCCAGAACCTCGGCGCCAAGCGGCCCGACCGCGCCGAGCGCGCGGTGTGGATGGCGGCCTGGTACAACATGTGGGTGCTGGGGACGATCGGCGTGCTGTTCGTGCTCTTCGCGCCGGGCATCATCGCAATCTTCACGCGCGATCCCGCGATCGCGCCCTCCGGCGTGGCCTGCCTGCGGATCGTGAGCGCCGGCTTCGTCTTCTACGCGTACGGCATGGTCGTCTCGAACGCGTTCAACGGCGCCGGCGACACCTGGACGCCCACGGTCCTGAACCTCGTCTGCTTCTGGCTGCTCGAGGTCCCCCTGGCCTGGGCGCTCTCGCGCCTGCCCGCCTTCGGGCCCGCCGGCGTGTACGCCGCCATCGCGATCGCCTTCTCGACGCTGGCCCTCGCCAGCAGCCTGGTGTTCCGGCGCGGGCGCTGGAAGACGCGCAAGGTCTAGCCCACCGCGGTGCGTCTGTGCGCCGGTGCGTCTAGACGAACAGCGACACGTCGGCGTCGGCCGCGAAGTCGAGGAAGGCCGTGGCGCCCGCGATGTCCACGCCGGGCACGAGGTCCTTCTCCTTGACGCCCATCACGCCCATCGTGGTCGAGCAGGCGAACAGCTTCACGCCGGATTCCCGCGCCATGTCCAGGAACTCCGGCACCGTCGGCATGTTCTGCCGCTTCATCCATCCCTTCATCATCCGCGTCGCGGCGGCCGTCATGCCCGGCAGCATGCCCACGACGTTCGGCACGTTGACCGGCATCGCCGGGTTGCCGACCGGCGCCACCTTCAGTTTCCGGTGCCGCTTCCGGTGCAGGATGTCGAGACCGTAGAAGGTGAAGAAGATCCCCACCTCCCAGCCGAGGCTCGCGGC
>DATKNX010000040.1:0-19425 GCA_035541085.1 Gemmatimonadales bacterium
GTTCGGCCGGGCACGGGACGTGCTGATGAAGGTCGGCCGGATGAAGTACCTGCGCCCCCTCTTCGGCGCCCTGGGCCGTCACGCGCGCACGCGCGCGCTGGCCCGGGAGATCTTCGCCGCGGCGGCGCCCACCTACCACACCCTCTCTCGCCGCGTGGTCGAGTCGGTGATGGAGAAATACGATGGCTGACGAAGCACGCCTTCCCGAGAACGCCTTCCGCGAGCTCAAGCCCGGCGAGCGTTACACGCCCGTGGTCAGCCCCGCCGAGGCGGTGCCGGAGTTCACGACCCGCTCGATCGCGCAGGGGTTCTTCTGGTCCGTCGTCTTCTCGGCGGCGGCGACCTACATCGCGCTGAAGCTCGGCCAGGGCATCGAGTCGGCGATCCCGATCTCGATCCTCGCGGTCGGCTTCTCGGTGTTCGCGGTCAAGTTCCTCCAGTCGCGCGCTTCGAGCCTGCTGGAGAACGTGAACGTGCTGGCGATCGGCGCCACGTCGGGCATCGTCGCCGGCGGCTCGGTGTTCACGATGCCGGCGATCTACATCCTGGGGCTCGAGCACCGCTCGTCGTTCTGGCAGATCTTCCTGGTGCCGCTCCTGGGCGCGATGCTCGGCGTGTTCCTCCTCTCGCCGTTCCGCCGCTACTTCGTGCGCGACCTGCACGGCAAGCTGCCCTACCCGGAGGCCCGGGCGACGACCGAGATCCTGATGGCGGGCAAGCGCGGCGGGCAGAGCGCCATCGTGCTCTCCTACTCGGCGGTGGTGGCGGCGCTGTTCGACTTCATCGGTCCCTCGATGCGCGGCTGGGCGCAGAACTTCTCCACCGCGAGCATCGGGGCGCTGGACGCCTTCACGAGCAAGGTGAAGGCCGTGTTCACCATGAACACGTCGGCCGCGGTGATGGGGCTGGGCTACATCATGGGCATCCGCTACGCCTCCATCATCATGGCGGGGTCCATGATCAGCTTCTTCGTCCTGGTCCCGCTGTTCGCGTACATCGGCCAGTACGTGCCCGGCGCCATCTCCGCCGGGGCCACGCCGCTCGCCGGCATGCCGCCGGAGCAGATCTTCGCGCAGTACGTCCGGCCCATCGGGATCGGCGGCATCTTCGCGGCGGGCATCATCTCGATCCTCAAGATGTCGCCGGTGATCGTGCAGGCGACGCGGCAGGCGTTCGGCGAGGTCGCCCGGTTGGTGAAGGGCCAGGCGAGCGCGGGCGAGGACGTGCGCACCGATCGCTCCATGCCCATGTGGGTGGTGCTGGCCGGGGTGGCGGGCATCGGGCTCGCCGTGTTCCTCTACTTCCGCTTCTCGGTGATGGCCGGCGAGCCGCGCGCGCTCACGATCGCGCTGGTGGCGACGGTGCTCACCCTGGTCATCGCGTTCCTGTTCGCCGCGGTGTCGGCCTGGGCGATCGCGATGATCTCGATCACCCCGATCTCCGGGATGACCCTCACGACCCTGATCGTCACCGCCGTGATCCTGGCGTCGCTGGGGCTGTCGGGCGAGAGCGGCATGCTCCAGGTGCTGCTGATCGGCGGCGTGGTGTGCACCGCGCTCTCGATGAGCGGCTCGCTGGTGACGCAGTACAAGATCGCCTACTGGCTGGGCGCCACGCCGCGGCGTATCGAGATCGGCAACCTCATGGGCGCCGCGGTGGCGGCGGCGGCCACCACCGCCGTCATCATGCTGATGGCCAAGGTGTACGGCTTCGCGCCGAGCGCCCTGCACCCCAACCCGCTGCCGGCGCCGCAGCCCAACGCGATGGCCGCCGTGCTGCGCGGCGTCATGGGCAGCGCCGGCACGCCGTGGCTCCTGTACGGCATCGGCGGCGTGTTCGCGGTCGCCTGCACCATGGTCGGGGTCTCGGGGCTCGCGTTCGCACTCGGCATGTACCTGCCGATGTACCTCAACTCGCCGCTGGTGCTGGGCGCCGCCATCGCGTGGCTGCTGCAGCACTCGAGCAAGGACGAGGCGCTCGCCAAGGCGCGCTACGACAAGGGCACGCTGATCGCGTCCGGCTTCATCGCCGGCGGCGCGCTCGTGGGCGTGCTGGGCGCCCTGCTCAAGTTCGCCGAGGACTCCTGGCACGTGACCATCGTGCCCGATCTCCCGCAGCTGCTCGGGCCGTGGCTCGAGACGTGGGGCAACTGGATCGGGCTCGCCGTCTTCCTGCTCCTGGGCACCGGGGTGTATCTCGATTCGAGGCGGGAGAAGGCGGGGGCGTGAACGACAGGTGTAGGGCGTAGGGTCTAGGGTGTAGGGGTTGGAATGCGGCGCGGGGGGCCGAAGCCGGCCCCCCGCGCTGTTTCGTCCTACACCCTACAGCTTCGCTTCACCTTCCCCCGCACTGGTGCACGAACTGATCCACCACGGGCCGGTACTGCGACGTGCCCTTCAGGGCCTGGTTCGCGAGGGCCGTGTCCTCCGCCGCGCCGGAATTGATCAACTGGACCACGGCGGTCAGCATGCTGTCGGCCGCCGGCGCCTTGTGGCAGTCGCCGTGGCGGGCGGCGTCGTTGTAGAAGACCTGGAACAGCTTCAGCTTGGCGACGCCGATCAGGAGCGCGTAGCGCGGCTTGTCTGCCGAGTCGGCGAAGGTGCGCCCCGCCTCGAGCAGCGGCTCGGCGCTGTCGGCCTTGGCGGTCTCGAGGTAGTGCGCGCCCGCGTTGTAGAGCAGGACCGCGGCCGGGCGATGCATCGCACTGTCGGACGCGGCCGCGGCCTCCGCCATCGTGCCGGCGGAATCGTAGCTGCCCATGTCGTAGAGGTAGCGGGCGTACACCAGAGCGCCCATGGGGTCGGCGGGCCGGAGCGCGCGGTAGTGCCGGATGTCGGCGAGGCCGGCAGCCGTGTCGTTGCCCATGTTGGCGGCCGCCAGCCGCAGCCAGGCCGAGGGCTCGCCGGGGAAACGGGCCACGGCCATCTTCGACCAGTCCACCAGCGCCTGCGTATTGCGGCTCTTCTCGAACGCGTCGCCCACCGGCTCGATCAGCTGCCGGACGATCACCGCGCTGTCGGTGCCGACCGCGAGGGTGAAGCTCGCGGCCGCCTGGCCCCAGGCCTGCTGCGCCATCTGGGTCATGCCGAGCCCCACGTAGTACCACCCGTTGCCCTGCTGCAGGCGCACCGCGGTGCGGTACTGATCCTCGGCGTCGGACCAGTGCCCGCCGGCGGCGAACGCGAACGCCAGATCGCCGCGGTAGAGCGCGTTGTCGGGACTGGCGGTCGCGGCGGCGTTGAGCGCCGTCTGGGCCGAATCGAACTTGCCCTGGGCCAGCAGGTCGAGGCCCCGCGCGTACTGAGTCGCCGCGGTCCGGGCGGCCGGGGTGCGCGGTGCGGCGGCGCGGCCCTGGAGGCGCCCCGCCACCTCGCGCGCGCGGATGGCGGCCACGACGAGCAGCGGCGCGGTGTCCAGCGCGCTCGCCGCGGGCGCCTGCGCGCGCGCCGGGAGCGCCGGGACGGCGCTCGACGCCATCGCCAGCACGACGGTCCACATGCCTGCACGAACTCGCTTCACGGTCACTCCTCGCTGGGCGCCGACGCATGCCGGCGCGCGCCACGTGCGCGCCCCTCACGGCCCGGTCTCATGCTGCCGGCGCGGTACGCCGGGCAATAAGAGTGCCACCGGCCGGCGGTGAGCGCCAGCCGATGGCACGGGTCGCTTCACACGGCGTCCTCGGCCCGGGCGGGGGCCGCCCGCGGGCGGATCAGCGCCAGTGGCCCGGCCGCCAGTACCAGCCGCGGCGCGAGCCGTGCCAGGCGCCGCGCACCCAGACGGCGCGCGCATAGGGCCGCACCACCCACCGTCCCGGCACCCACGCGTACGCGGCGCCGCCCCACTCCCAGTAGCCGGCCACCCAGACGTAGCCGGGGCCGGGCGCGACGCCTACGACCTCCTCGCGGTAGACGGGAGGACGGACGCCCACGAACACGGCGCCGGCCGGCGGGCCATAACACGCCGCAAGTCCAACGAGCGAGGCGCCGAGTGCGAGCCGCTTGAGGTTCAGCATCGTTCCTCCGTTCGGTGTCCGCGTGTTGTAGTCGCATCGCGCGCCAGAGTTCCGCGCGTGTGACGCGCGTCACGTTCGCTCGATTCCAGTGGTCAGATGATTAGACGGACGGACCGCGGACGAGTTGCCAGACGCCAAGTTGCCAGTGGTTCCCAGCACCCGGAAGACGGAGGCCAGCCCAGGTGTCAGTACTGATCACTGGACTGGCCTCTGTCATCTCGTCTCTTGGAACCACCGGCAACGTGCCGCGTGGCAACTGGACTGAGAACTCAGTCCTCCATCCTGCTCACTTCGAGATGTTGGCCGCGAACCTCTCCTCCAGCTGCACCCCGCCCGACAAGTGCTCCCGCCGCGCGATGGCGGTGAGCCGCTCGATGCGCTCGTTCGGCTTGGGGTGGGTGGCGTAGAAGTCGGCGAGCGCGCCCTCGCTCGCGTGCTGGTCGAGCCGCGAGATGAACGCGGCGAGGCCGCCCGGATCGTAGCCCGCGCTCGAGGCGTACTCGATCCCGAGGCTGTCGGCCTCCAGCTCGTCGCCGCGCGAGAGGCCCATGAACAGCATGTTGCTGCCGCTCCCCACCAACTGGTCCAGCACGCCCCCCTGGATGTCCACCTGGTTCTTGACCTCGCGCATCGTGTCGGACTTCCGGATCTGGTTGATCACGTGCCGGGCGTTGACGTGCCCGGTCTCGTGGGCCAGCACGCCCGCCAGCTCGGCCTCGTTGTGGATCAGGCGCAGCGCGCCCCGGGTGATGAAGATGTAGCCGCCGGGCGCCGCGAAGGCGTTGACGTCGGGGGTCTCCAGGACCGCGTAGTGGTAGCTGATGTCGGGGCGCGGAGCGATGCTGGCGACCGTGAGCCCCACCAGGTTCACGTAGCGGGTCAGCGCCGCGTCGGTGGAGACGGGGTAGCGGCCGGCGATGGTGGCCGCGATGCCGCGCCCGATGTCGATCTCCTTCTCCGTGCTGATCGGCAGCAGCGTCCGCGCGACGTTGGCCGCCTGGCGCAGCCGGTCGAAGATGCTCTGCGCCGCCGCGGGCGCGGCCGACGCGGCGCTGAGGGCGGCCGCGGCGCCGAGCGCGCCGAGCAGCGCGAGCGGACGGGAGGAGCGGCTCATGGGTGCCTCCCCGTGGTGTCGGCCGGCACGGCGTAGGCCCCGAGCCCGCCGGCCCGGAGGAACGCCTCGAGGGCCATGGCGCCGACCGAGTAGTGCTCCATCCGCACGATGGCCATCGTGTCCGGCGTGACCGGAACCGAGCCGCCCGGCGTCTGGACGCGGTCCACGCCGCGGGCGCCGGCCGTCGCCACCACGCTCGCGCTCCGCTGGTCGCCGACGGCCGAAATGCCGCTGGCGAGCAGCGTGCGGCCGCCGGCCTTGGCGCCGGGATCGAGCAGCGCCGCGTCGAAGTCCGCGGTCCGCGCGGCGCGGCGGAAGACCACCCGCGTCACCGTGCCGTCGGCCGCGCGCTCCGTGATGCGCCCGGCGGCGGCGCCCGTGCGCCGCCCCGAGACGTCGAACACCACGAGCGCGCGCACCAGCGGGTCGCGGCCCAGCACGTGCTGCTCCAGCGGCGTGGTGCCGAGCTGCGTCACCACGACCCCGTGCTGCCCGCTGCCGACGATGACGTCGGCCGGACCGAGCGTCTGCCCGTCGCTCGTGCGCCGCACCTCGGCGCGCCACCGCGGCGGGGAGGCGAAGTAGTCCACGCGCATGACGAGCGCGAGCGAATCGGGCTGCGCCACCACGTGCCCGGCCACCCAGCGTCCCGGCACGTAGACCACGTCGGTCCACTCCGCCTTCTGCGCCGTGGCCGACGCCGCGGCGCCGGCCACGAGACCGGCCACGAGGAGCCCCGACCGGCGCGCCGTCCCGGACCAGCTCATGTGCCCACCTCCGCGGCCACCACCCCCGCGGGCGCGGCCGCCGTGCGGCGCCCCAGCAGCTCGAAGATCGCCACCGGGCGCTCCTTGCCCTTCACCTTGACGTCGCCGAGGGCCCGCACGTCGAACCGGTCGCCCAGCTTCGCCAGGGTGAATTCGCTGATGATGATGCCCGTCTTGAATTCCTTGTTCGCGCTCTCCAGCCGCGACGCCAGGTTCACGCCGTCTCCGATCACCGTGTAGTCCAGCTTGTGCTCCACCGAGCCGATGTTCCCCACCACCACCTCGGCCGTGTTGATCCCGACGCCGATGTGGATGTCGGGCTTGCCCTCGGCCACCCAGCGCCTGGCCAGCTGCGCCGTCGTCTCCTGCATCGCCAGCGCGCAGTCGGCTGCGCGGTCGGCGTGGTCGGGATGGTGCACCGGCTCGCCCCAGAACGCCATCACCGCGTCGCCGATGAACTTGTCGAGCGTGCCGCCCTTCTGCTTCACGATGGCCGCCATCAGCGACAGGTACTCGTTGAGGAACTCGATGACCTGGTGCGGCTCGAGCTTCTCGGAGATCGAGGTGAAGCCGCGGATGTCGCTGAACAGGATCGTCAACTCCGCGCGCCGCCCGCCCAGCGCGATCTTCGACGGGTCGTCCGCGAGCTGCGCCACGTATTCGGGCGCGACGTACTTCGAGAACATCTCGCGGATCTGCCGCTTGTGCCGCCCCTCGGTGAAGTAGTTCGCCGCCATCCCGCCGGTGAACGTGAGGAGGATCGCGAGGGTCGGCGCCGCGGCGTCGAGCCAGACGCCGGCGCCGGCGAACAGCCAGGCCGCCAGCCCGAGGTAGGCGGCCGCGAGCGCGAGGCCGGCCGCCACGCTCCACCACACCGACGCGATGAACGAGACGGCGAAGCCCGCCAGCAGCGCGGCCAGCACGATCGCGCCCAGGTTCGCCGCGGGCGTGGCGCGGCGCAGGAAGTCCCCGGTCAGGAGGTTGTCGGCCAGCGTGGCGTGGATCAGGACGCCCGGGTCGTTGGGGCCGAACGGATTGGCCCGCGCGTCGAACAGCCCCGCGCCGGTCGTCCCGATGAAGACCACCTTGCCCTGGAACGTCGCGATCGGCACCTCGGGCGTCTCGCCGCCCGCGAGCTGATCGTAGCTGTGCACGATCTGCGCGACGGGGAAGATGCGGTAGGTCTGCGGATGGCTCCGGCGCCGCGCGTCGTTGTACGGGCCGCGCCAGTCGAGGAGCAGCGACCCGCCGTCCAGCGGGACCGTGAGGCGCCCGAGGCGCAGCCGGTCCAGGCTCCACGCCGCCCCACCCGCGAACCGCGCGCTGTCGGCGACCATCGCGGCGGCGAGGCCCAGCGTCGGGTACGCGCGCCCGCGGAACGGCCACAGCAGGGGCGAGCGGCGCGCCGTGCCGTCCACGGGGTCGGGCGTGAAGTTGATGGCCCCGACGCCGCGGGCCCCCTCGAGCAGCGCCCGGTACGGGATCACCGCGGTCTGGAAGCCGGCCGGCGCGGGCAGCCCGCGCGCGGCGAGCCCGAAGTCCGCGAGCCGCCGCAGCGCGGCCGTGTCCTCGCGGAACGCCGACTGGCGCCGGGCCTCGGCCGTGTCGGCGAAACCCTGGAAGGTCAGGGTCTGCACCACGTTGCCGGCCGCGCGCTCCTCGGCCGCGAAGGCCGAGTCGCCCGCCGGGTGCTGGAAATCCGGATCGGGGAAGGTGAAGTCGAAGGCGATCACGCGCGCGCCCCCCGTGGCGAGGTAGCGGACCACCTTCACCCAGGCGTCGCGCGGCCACGGAAACCGGCCGAACGCGGGCCGGAGGTCGTCCAGGCTCAGGTTGTCCACGTCCACGATGACGACGTCGGTGTCGGCGCGCGCGGGATCGTGGAACGTGCGGAACCGCCAGTCGAGGGTCTTCAGCTCGAACGACTGCGCGGGGTAGGTGCCGCGCAGCAGCACGAGCAGGAGCCCGACCAGCGCGCCGGTGGCGAGGCCGAGGAGGCTCCGTCGAACGCGGGGACGCATCCGGATATGCTAGCGCCGCGCGGCGCCGCTCCGCCACCCGTCGTCGCGACGGCTCAAAAGCCGAGTCGGAACGCCACGTTTCGGCCATCGCGCAATGGGGCGAGTGCGGCCGTGCGAAACCGCGCACAAGGGACATTGACGGACCTGCGGCCCCCGGCAACGCACAGCGCGCCGGGGCGCGGAAGTTGCTGACATTTTTTGACCTTAAGAGCCCACGCGGGAGAACGCACCGCTATGCTCCACGTCGAAAGCGCCACCCTGGACGAGGCCTTCGCGCGGTTCGACGACCGGCGGGAGAACCTCATCCCGATCCTGCAGGAAATTCAAGCCACCTACTCCTATCTGCCCGAAGACATCCTGCGGCGCGTCTCGCGCAAGCTCAAGGTCCCACTGCCGCAGGTCTACCAGGTCGCCACGTTCTACCGCTGCTTCAGCCTCAAGCCGCGCGGCAAGCACGTGGTCCAGGTCTGCCTGGGCACCGCCTGCCACGTGCGGGGCGGGACGCGGATCCTGGAGCGCGTGGAGACGGAGACCGGGCTCAGCGACGTCGGCACGAGCCCGGACCTCGAGTTCGTGGTCGAGACGGTGCGCTGCCTCGGCTGCTGCGGCCTGGCGCCCGTGATGCGCGTGGACCGCGACGTGTACGCGACCCTCGAGCAGACGAAGGTCAAGCGGGTGCTCGACCGTTACCGGACGGGCCAGCGCGGGCGCTCGGCGCGGAAAGGCGGCTCAGGTGACTGACCACCACACGCACCTCACGGGGCACATCACCGACCTGGAGGCGCTGGAGCGCTGCGCCATCCACGGCCGGGCCACGTTGTACCCGGACCGCCCGAAGATCCTGGTCGGCATGGCGACCTGCGGCCGCGCGGCGGGCGCCGCCGAGATCCTCGAGGCCGTGCGCGAGGAGGTCGAGGGCAAGCACCTCCCCTACGCGGTGGCCGAGACGGGGTGCATCGGCTGGTGCTCGCAGGAGCCGCTGCTCGACGTGTGGGTGCCGGGGCGGCCGCGGGTGACCTACGGGCGGGTGAAGGCGAAGCAGGTCCGGGACATCCTCGCGGAGCTGCCCGAGCCCAAGACGGACCTGGCGCTGGCGGTGATGACGGGCGACGACAACCCGCTCACGGGCCGCCGCACCAGCTACTGCAACGGCGGCGACGGGGCGGAAGCGGCGGTGAACGGCATCCCGACGTACGCCAGCCTGCCGCTGTTCAAGCGCCAGCTCCGGATCGTGATGCGCAACTGCGGCATCGTCGATCCCTCCAGCCTCGAGGAATACGCGGCGCGGGGCGGCTACCGGGCCCTGTGGCGGGCGCTCTACTCGCTCACGCCGCGCGAGGTGCTGCAGGAGGTGCAGCTGAGCGGCCTGAGGGGCCGCGGCGGCGCCGGCTTCCCGACCGGGCGCAAGTGGCAGGCGGTGGCCGAGGCCAAGGGCGGCCCGAAGTACCTCATCGCCAACGCGGACGAGGGCGACCCCGGCGCCTACATGGACCGCGGCGTGCTCGAGGGCGACCCGCACAGCGTCATCGAGGGGATGATCATCGGCGGCTACGCGATGGGCATCCACGAGGGCGTGATCTACGTGCGCGACGAGTACCCGCTGGCCGTGGCGCGGCTGAGCGAGGCGATCCTCCAGGCGCAGCGCGCCGACCTTCTGGGCAAGGACATCCTCGGCTCCGGCTTCTCGTTCAACGTCAGCATCACGAAGGGCGCCGGGGCGTTCGTGTGCGGCGAAGAGACGGCGCTGATCGCGTCCATCGAGGGCCGCGTGGGCGAGCCCCGGCCGCGGCCGCCGTATCCGGCCGAAAAGGGCCTGTGGGGCAAGCCCACCTGCATCAACAACGTCGAGACGTGGGCCACGGTGCCGGTGATCGTGCAGCGCGGCGGCCGCTGGCTCTCGGGCATCGGCACGGCGAACAGCAAGGGCACCAAGGTCTTCAGCCTCGTGGGCAACGTGGCGAACACGGCGTTGATCGAGGTGCCGATGGGCATCACGCTCGCCGAGGTCGTCAACGAGGTCGGCGGCGGCGTGCCGGCGGGCCGCGTGTGCAAGGCGGTCCAGACCGGCGGCCCGTCGGGCGGGTGCATCCCGGCCGAGAAGCTCGACCTGACGGTGGACTACGAGAGCCTGACGCAGGCCGGCTCCATCATGGGCTCCGGCGGCATGATCGTGATGGACGACCGCACCTGCATGGTGGACATCGCGAAGTACTTCCTCGGCTTCCTCGAGGACGAGTCGTGCGGGAAGTGCTTCAGCTGCCGCGTCGGGACCCAGCGGATGAAGGAGATCGTGACCCGCATCTCGCTGGGGAAGGGCCGCGAGGAGGACCTCCAGCTGCTCGAGGACCTCGCCTGGATGGTGGGCGCGACCTCGCTGTGCGGGCTCGGCCAGAGCGCGCCGAACCCCGTGCTCACCACGCTGCGCTACTTCCGCGACGAGTACCTGGCGCACATCCGGGACCACAAGTGCCCGGCCAAGGTGTGCAAGGAACTGATCACCTACACGATCGACCCGGTGGTCTGCAACGGCTGCGGGGCGTGCATCAGCCCGTGCGCCGGCGGGGCCATCACGGGCGAGAAGAAGAAGCTGCACACGCTCGACCAGACCAAGTGCACCAAGTGCGGCGCGTGCCTCGAGGCGTGCCGGTTCGACGCGGTCCTGGTGAACTAGGAGCCCCCATGATCCGACTCACGATGAACGGATCGTCCCTGCAGGTGGAGGAAGGCTCCACGCTGCTGGAGGCCGCGCGCCTCTACGGCATCCCGATTCCCACGCTGTGCCACGAGGACGGCCTGGAGCCCTACGGCGCCTGCCGGCTGTGCGTGGTGGAGCTCGGCGCGGGGCGCCTGGTGAGCGCCTGCACCACGCGGGCCCTCGAGGGCATGGTGGTGCGGACGAACTCGCAGCGGGTGGAGCGGGCGCGCCGCCTGCTGCTCGAGCTGTACGTCGCCACCAGCCCGCAGTCCAAGCGCATCCAGGACCTCGCCTCGGCGATGGGGGTCCGGGAGTGCCGCTACGAGGCGAAGCACGAGGACTGCATCCAGTGCGGGCTGTGCGTGCGGATCTGCGCCGAGCAGATGATGGGCGGCGCGATCGCGTTCGCGGGCCGCGGCAAGGACCGGCGGGTGGCCCGGCCGTTCAACCTCACCTCCGAGCTGTGCCGGCAGTGCGGCGCCTGCATGTACGTGTGCCCCGTGTGCGAGCTCCGCTGCCAGGCCGGCACGGCCGACACGGCGCTGTGCAACGGCTGCCTGAACTTCGCGCCGCCCTGCTTCAAGACGTACGACGACGCCATGTGCTTCCTCGATCCGTGCCACGCCTGCGAGCTGGCCGGACCGTTCCGTGCCGACGCGCGGACCAGCCTCCGCGCGGCAACCACCGCGCGCTAGCAGGAGAGATTCCATGAGCCTCACGCGACTGAACTCGTCCGCGGCCACGCTCACCAAGAACCGGACCGAAGACTCGGTCAGCCCGTTCAGCGGGATGTGCACGACCTGCATCGACGGGTGCATCGGGATGTGCGAGATCGGGAAGTCCGCCTACCGCGGGCCGGAGATGATCTATCCGCAGCCGTTCGGGATCATCACCACCGCCTCCCAGAAGAACTACCCGCTCGACCTGGGGCACTTCACGATCCTGGGCCGGGCGACCGGCGCCTGGGGGATCGAGGCCGACAGCGAGAAGGCGCTGTTCCCGAACGTGAATCTCGAGGTCACGATCGGCAAGCACGGCGGGATCAAGAGCCGGCTGCCGTTCACGCTGGCGGCGATGGGCTCGACCAACGTGGCCAAGAACAACTGGCCGGGCATCGCGGCGGGGGCCGCCATCACCGGGACGATGATCGCCGTGGGCGAGAACGTCGTCGGGATGGACATGGACGCGAAGTACGAGGGCGGACACGTGATCTCCGCCCCCGATCTCGAATGGCGCATCAAGTGCTTCCGCGACTGGCAGGAGGACGGCTACGGCGACATCGCCGTCCAGACCAACGTCGAGGACACCAAGGCCGAGGTGCACGAGTACGCTCTCAAGAAGCTCGGCGTCACCACGGTCGAGCTGAAGTGGGGCCAGGGCGCCAAGGACATCGGTGGGGAAGTGAAGATCCGCGACCTCGCCAAGGCGCAGGAGCTGCGGCGCCGCGGGTACGTCGTGCTCCCCGACCCGATGAACCCGATGGTCGTCGAGTCGTTCAAGAAGGGCGCCTTCCACGAGTTCGAGCGCCACTCCCGCGTCGGGATGGTGGACAAGGACGGGTTCCTCAAGCGCGTGGAGCAGCTGCGCAAGCTCGGCGCCAAGCACGTGTTCCTGAAGACCGGCGCCTACCGGCCGGAGGACCTCGCCCGCGCGGTGAAGTACGCCTCCCTGGCGGAGCTGGACCTGCTCACGGTGGACGCCGCCGGCGGCGGCACCGGGATGAGCCCGTGGCGGATGATGAACGAGTGGGGCGTGCCGGGCATCGAGCTGCACTCGCTGCTCCGGGACTACCTGCAGCGCCTCTCGACCAGGGGCGCGTTCATCCCGTCCATCGCGCTCGCGGGCGGGTTCACCTTCGAGGACCAGATCTTCAAGGGCTTCGCGCTCGGCGCGCCGTTCGTGCAGCTCATCGCGATGGCGCGCGCGCCGCTCGCCGCGGCCATGGTCGCCAAGACCATCGGCAACGCCATCGAGCAGCAGAGTCTGCCCATCTACATCGAGCGCTTCGGTACCAGCGTGGACGAGGTGTTCGTGACCGCGGCCGACCTCAGGCAGAAGCTCGGTGACCGGTTCTCGAAGCTGCCGGTGGGCGCCATCGGCTACTACACCTACTACATGCGGCTCGCACAGGGTCTCCGGCAGCTGATGGCCGGGGCGCGCAAGTTCGCGGTGCGTTACATCGACCGCAACGACATCGCGGCGCTGACCCGCGAGGCGGCGGAAGTCAGTGGTATTCCGTACGTTACCGAGATGGACCGGGAAGCGGCGGAGAAAATCCTGGCGTAGGCCCGCAATTTGCACCTCTCGGGCGGTGACGGCCGCGGCGCTTGGCCGCGGCCTTTACCGTTCCTGGGGGGTGGGGTGTGACGGAGATTCACAACGGGTTCGTCCCGCTGGAGGCGGGCGACTACAACGCCGTAGGCGTCTCGCTGACGCAGGCGAAAGAGAATCCCTTCATGATCGCGCAGCGGCAGCTCGACGAGGCCGCGCGCATCCTCAAGCTCGACGACGCGACGCACCAGATGCTGAACTGGCCGCTCCGCGAGATGCACGCGCGGCTGCCGGTGCGGATGGACGACGGGCGGATCGAGGTCTTCCACGCCTTCCGCGTCCAGTACAACGACGCCCGCGGCCCGTGCAAGGGCGGCATCCGGTTCCACCCGAGCGAGACCATCGACACGGTCCGCGCCCTCGCGGCGTGGATGACGTGGAAGACCTCGGTCGTGGACATCCCGCTCGGCGGCGGCAAGGGCGGCGTCGTGGTGGATCCGAAGGCGCTGTCGACGGGCGAGTTGGAGCGCCTGAGCCGCGCCTACGTGCGCCAGATGGCCCGCATCCTCGGCCTGGAGAAGGACGTGGCGGCGCCCGACGTCTACACCACGCCGCAGATCATGGCGTGGATGATGGACGAGTTCTCGTTCATCGAGGGGCACAACGAGTTCGGGATGATCACCGGCAAGCCGCTGCCGCTCGGCGGCTCCGAGGGCCGCGGCGACGCCACCGCGCGAGGCGGCGTCTACGTGATGCGCGAGGCGGCGAAGGTCGCGGGCCTCGACCTCGCCACGGCGACCTACGTGGTGCAGGGCTTCGGCAACGCGGGCTCCTACGCCGCGAAGATCATCGCCGACGAAGTGGGCGGGAAGGTCGTCGCGATCGGCGAGATCGACGGCACGATCTACAACGCCAAGGGGCTCGACGTGCGCGCGCTGCACGACCACTTCCTCAAGACGCGCGGCGTGAAGGGCTTCAAGGGCGGCGACTTCATGCCCAACCCGAAGGCGTGCCTCGAGCTGAAGTGCGACGTGCTCGTGCCGGCGGCGATGGAGAACCAGATCACCGCCGAGAACGTGGACCGGGTCAAGGCGAAGATCGTGCTCGAGCTGGCCAACGGCCCGACGACCCCCGAGGCCGACGCGGTCCTGGCCGACAAGAAGATCGTGGTGCTCCCGGACTTCCTCGCCAACGCGGGCGGCGTCACGGTGTCGTACTTCGAGATGGTCCAGAACGCGTACAGCTACTACTGGGACCTCGACGTGGTGCAGGACCGCCTGAGCCGCAAGATGACGCACGCGTACCAGGCGGTGCACGAGGCGGCGCTGAAGCACCAGGTGCCCAACCGCCTCGCCGCGTACCTGGTGGCCGTGAGCCGCGTGGCCGAGGCCATGAAGCTCCGCGGCTGGGTGTGACGTAGCGCCCCGGCGCGGGCTATCTTGGGCTCGACCCCGACGCGAGCCCGCGCCATGCAGCAGACGACGATCCGCGCCGCCGCGCAGGCGATGTTCCCGCCCGCCGGCGGCGCGGCCGTTGGCGGCCCCGCCCGAGGGCCGGCCGCGTGAAGATCGCCAAGGCGACCGCCCGCTACGAGGCGTGGCTCGGCGAGCGGCTCACGCTCCTGCCGGCCGACCTCGCCCTCAAGCACCGCCGGATGCGCGAGGAGCCGTTCGCGTTCATGCGGGCCACGTACTACCGCTGGGCCCAGCGCTGGCCCGACGTGTGCGCCGACCTGGCGCGCGCGCCGGAAGTGCTCGCCGTCGGCGACCTGCACGTCGAGAACTTCGGCACCTGGCGCGACGCCGAGGGCCGGCTCGTGTGGGGTGTCAACGACTTCGACGAGGCGTGGCCCCTCCCGTTCACCCACGACCTGGTGCGCCTGGCGACGAGCGCCTACCTCGCCATCGCCCGGCAGCACCTCGCGATCGACCGCGCCGCGGCCGCCGAGGCGATCCTGGACGGGTACCGCACCGCGCTCGAGGTCGGCGGCGGGCCGTTCATCCTGGCCGAGGGACACGGCACGCTGCGGACGATGGCCGTGCACCGCCTCCACGATCCGTCACGCTACTGGGACAGGCTGCGCGAGCTGCCGACCGTCAGGGGCCGCGTACCTTCCGGCGCGCTCCGCGCCATCGAGCGGATGATGCCCGAGCGCGGCCTGGAGCAGCGGGTCGTGCACCGCATCGCGGGCCTGGGGAGCCTCGGCCGGCAGCGCTTCGTGGCGCTGGTCGAGTGGCACGGCGGCATGATCGCGCGCGAGGCCAAGGCGCTCGCGCCGTCGGCGTGCTTCTGGGCGGAGGGCGGCCGGGGCTCGGCCCGGATCCGCTACCAGGACGTGCTGGACGCCGCGGTGCGCTGCCGCGACCCGTTCGTGCGGCTGCGGCGCCGCTGGATCGTGCGGCGTCTCGCGCCCGACCGCTCGCGCATCGAGCTGGAGGCGTTGCCGGCCGAGCGCGACGAGCTGCGGCTGCTGCGGGCGATGGGCTGGGAGACGGCCAACGTGCACCTGGGCAGCGCGAAGGCCGGGACCCTCAAGACGGACCTCGCCCGCCGCA
Source organism: Gemmatimonadales bacterium (assembly GCA_035541085.1). Lineage (GTDB taxonomy): Bacteria > Gemmatimonadota > Gemmatimonadetes > Gemmatimonadales > JACORV01 > Fen-1245. The sequence continues at coordinate 15,436 of DATKNX010000040.1, forward strand.
GCCGGAGCTGGCTGCGACGGGCGGCGGGTCTGATGCAGGATGCGGTGATCGAGGACTGGAAAGCCTGGCGCCTCAGCGACCGAAGCGGCCGAAGGGACTGAAGCGCATGACCGGCGGTACGATGATCTTGCCGTCGGCCGTGATGATGATGTGGCGCACGGTATCGTCGCGGTCGAAGTACAAGCTCACCGTGTCGCCGGCGGCGGGCACCACGAACGGATCGTCCGTGCGGAACGTGGCGCCGGTGCTGTCGGCGCTGGGGAAGATGACCGGGTAGCCCACGCCCCCCTCGAGGGTGTCACCCGCCGGCGTGATCAAGGTCGAATCGAAGTAGATCAGCGGGTTCACGATGAACAGGCGGACGTGCCGGTAGCGGCCCGCCGGCAGCGTGCCCGTCGCGACCGGAATGCCCGCGGCCGCCGAGTCGGGCAGGTGGATCAGGTCGAGGTGCGCGCTGTCGATCGGCAGCTGGACCCAGCCCCACTCCCGCTCGCTCCAGTCGTGGCCCCTGGCGCTGTCCGCCGCGAGCGAGTCGGCCGTGCTGTCGCTGTCGGGCAGGGCCGCCAGCACCTCGAGCTTCGTGACCGTCACGATCAGCGAATCCACGTCGCGCGTGCGCATCCAGCCCCACCAGCCGCGCCAGTGGTGGCCGTCCCCGTCGCCGAAGTCGCCGAAGCCGCCGCCGCCCAAGAAGTTGCCGGACAGGATGCCCGTGTAGACGTTGGCGTCGGCCGAGGCAGATGCCGAGGAGGAGGACGCGAGCCGCACGCTGAGCGGCGCTTGCGCCGCGCCGGAGCCGCCCGGGCCCGCTGCCGTGCTGGCGTCCTTGTTGCAAGCGCTGGCGACGGCGAGCAGGGCGAGGCCGGCGGCGAAGGGGATACCGTAGGCGAGCCTTCTCATGGGGAATCTCCGCTCTACTGGTGAGCTGGGGGGCGGCCCCGAATCCGGCCGCTTACACGCAAGGACCGCCCGAAGCGCCGCGGGGTAACGACCGGGCGGGAACGGCGTTACCTTGCGGGTTCCAACATGATCAGAATGTCAGGAAAGACGGAGCCGAGCGACGGCACCGTCGTCCGCCAGGTCCTGGCGGGGGACGTGGAGCGCTATCGCATCCTGGTCGAGCGCTACCGGTTGGAGTTCGGCCGTTACGCGATCGCCTCGGTGGGCGACCGCGACATCGCCCAGGACGCCATGCAGGAGGCGTTCATCCGGGCGTTCGACGCGCTCGCCACCTGCCGCGAGCCGGACCGGTTCGGGGCCTGGTTCTTCAGGATCCTCACGAACCAGTGCCGTAACGCCGTGGCCCGGCGGCGCGAGACGGTGGCGGTGGAGGACCTGGACCCCCCGGGGGGCGAGCGGGCCGACCAGGCCCTGGAGCGGGGGGAGCTGGGGGCGGCGCTGGAGGCGGCCCTCGCGCGCCTCACGCCCGAGCAGCGCGAGGCCTTCGTTATGAAACACGTGGATGGACGGTCTTATGAGGAGATGGCCGAGCTGCTGGGGGTGGGGGTGGACGCCCTGAAGATGAGGGTGCACCGGGCTCGGGACGCGATGCGCTCGATGATGGGAGTGGTGCGATGACCGAACGGGACGGCTTCAGCGCGAACGCACACCGCTACCTCGACGGGGAGCCCTTCGAGGAGCTGGAGGGCGGGGAGTTCGCGGCCGCGGACCGGCTCGTGGCCGACGCCAGGGACTACGCGGAGCGGATCCCGGCCCTGGATCCGGCGCTCGACGCCGCCGTGATGACGGCCGTGCGCTCGCGCGCGGGAGCGCGCAAGCGGAGCGCCGTCGCCTGGCTCCTGGCCCCGCGGACGGTCAGCGTCCGTCCGGTGTGGGCCGGCGTGCTCGCGGTGGCGGCGGCCCTGGTGTTGTGGCTCGCTCCGCGATCGCCCGCGCCGGCGGTGCAGGGCATCCCGGCGTCCCGGCCCGTCGCCGACACGGTCTACGTGCGCTTCGAGCTGGCGGCCCCGGCCGCGCGGACGGTGTCGGTCGCGGGCACGTTCAACGGATGGCGGGTCGGGGCGCTGGCGATGAGCCGGGATTCGAGCGGCCTGTGGTCGGCGACGGCGGCCCTTCCGGTCGGCGAGCATCGCTACGAGTTCGTCGTGGACGGGACCCGGTGGATTCCCGATCCCACCGCGCACGCCGAGGTGGACGACGGGTTCGGGGGGCGGAACAGCGTGATCGTGGTGGGTCCGAAGGGACTGGTGCGCTCATGAAGACGGTCCGAGCTCTCCTGGCCGGCGCCGTGGTGGTGGCGGCGCCCGCTCTGCTGGTCGCGCAGGAAAACGGCGTGGAGGCCAGGCTCGAAGCCCGCGGCCTGCCCGCCTCGCTGGCGCACAGCGTCGCCGCCATCGCGGCCGGCGCCTCGGCGCGCGGCATTCCCGACCAGCCCCTCGCCGACAAGGCCATCGAAGGCTGGGCCAAGCGCGTGCCGGCCGACCGGATCCTCGGTGCGGTCCGCCACTTCGCCGACGAGATGGGGAACGCGCGCGCCGCCGTGCGGGCGGCGGGCGTCGAGGCCCCCTCGGGCGCGGTGATCGCGGCGGCGGCCGAGGCGATGCGCGGCGGGATGAAGCCGGAGCAGGTGCGCAGCGTGGTGCAGGCCGCGGCGGCCGCCGACATCGCCGCTCCCGGGCTCAGCGTGGCCGCCGCCCTGAAGGCGCAGGGCCTCGGCGGCGAGCAGGCGGTGAAGATCGTGGTGGGCGCCATGCGCAACCACGAGAGCATGGCCCAGCTGCTCGATCTCCCGTCCATCGCGTGGGCGATGCACGACGAGGGGCTGAGCCCCGGCGACATCGAGCACCGGATGCTCGACGGCGGCGATGGCGGCGCGCACGACGGCTGGCGGTCGGGTGACCGCGGCTCCCGTCCGTCGACCGTGCCGTCCTCGGGGCACGACCACTTTCCAGGCCGACTGACGCGGCTGCGGTGAGGTCGCGGCCGGTCGCTGTCGCCGCCCTTCTCACCCTCGCGGCAGCACCGGCGGGCGCCCAGCAGGCATTCTTCCGTGTCGGCGGAGTCCACGCCCGGTACGCCGACACCGTCTCGGGCACCGCCGGCGTGCTCACCGGCCGCCTCGCCTGGGACGACCGCCGCACCACCGGCACCCTCGAAGCTTCCATGACGCAATTCAGCGGCGGCATCTGGGCCGCGCAGACGGCCGGCTCCGTCTTCGGCATCCGTCTCCTCACGCCCAGCGTGGGCCTCGGCGTGCGGGCCGAAGGGGAGGGCGGCTACATCGAGGACGGCGCGTGGAGCGCCATCGGATCGGCGGGCCCGGTGATCGCGCTGGTGGAGGGCTCCTGGCTGTACTCCGCGGGACTCGGATTCGGGGCGGTCCGCAGGGTGGATGGGCTCGACAACGCCACCGTCGAGGGCAACCTGCTCGTCCGCCGCGACGCGGGGCCCTTCAATTTCCAGGGCGCGCTCGCGGCCACCCGGGCGGGCGTGACCCGGATCGCCGACGCCACGCTCACGGTGACGTGGCGGAAGGCCGCCTGGACCGTCAGCGGCCTGGGAGGCGCGCGCGCCGGCAACCTCGGCGGGCGGCCGTGGCTCCAGGGCCGGGTCGCGTTCCGCGCGACGCCGTGGGCCACCGTCGAGGCCGAGGCCGGCTCGTACCCGCCCGACCTCAGCGGCTTCACCGACGGCCGGTACCTCTCCCTCGGCGTATGGCTGAGTCCCGGTGCGCGCCGCACGGTGCCGGACTTCGGCGCGGCCGCCAACTTCGCGCCGACGGATCGGCACGGCGTCACGGTCGAGACCACCGAATCGGGCCATCAGCGCGTGACCTTCGTGGTGCCCGGGGCGAGCCACGTGGCCATCGCCGGCGAGTGGAACGACTGGACACCGGTCGCGCTGCGCCACGTGGACGGCGAGCGCTGGCAGGTGGACCTGGCGTTGTCGCAGGGCGCCCACCGGTTCTCGCTGGTGGTGGACGGCGACCGGTGGATCGTGCCGCGCGGCGTAGCGTCGCTCCCCGACGAC
>DATKNX010000041.1:0-2351 GCA_035541085.1 Gemmatimonadales bacterium
CTCGGCGAACTCGGTCTTGTTGCGGTCGGGCATGATGGAGAAGACGAGCGCCTCCATCTCCTCGACCGTCAGGGGCTCGTACCCCTCGAACCGCTTCATCACGCCCGACTTGCGGGTGATCGGCGGCTCGCCGACCCGGAGGTGCAGGTCGGAGGAGCCGGACTCCACCAGCGTGCGGAGGAAGCCCTGGATGCGCTCCTCCGCCGCCGCCGAGGCGGCCGACACGGCCGCGGTGGGCGCCCGCCGTGGAGCGGGCGCGGCGGCCGGTGCCGGCGGCGCCTGCAGGCGGGCCTCCATCGGCATCGAGATGGCCGCGCTCGAGCGCCGCGGCTTCGCGGGCCCGATCGTCACTTCGACGTCGTCGCCCATGTGGACGATCTCCACGTCCACGCGCTTGCCTTCCACGGCGTACCCGAACGCCATCCGCGATTCGGCGTCCAGGTTGTCCTTCATGCCGTCCGGCGCGATCTCCCTGACGAGCGCCATGATCTTCGGCTTGGTCAACGCGTCCTTGGTGACCGGCCGGTCGGCGCCGTCCACCTCCAGGAGCACGGCCGATCCGCTGACGAGGCGCATGCCGGACGCGCCTTGCTGGAACATCACGCCGATGAACTTGTCGAGCGTCGCCATCCGGGTCCCTTGTCTCTATTCCCGTGGTTTGGTGGGCACCGCCGCCGGCGCGGCCGGCTTGGCCGGCGCGTGCGGAGCCAGTGCGGGGTCCGGCACCTTCCCCGGCGGCGCAGGGGCCGCCGTCGCCGGCGAGTTCGCTGCGGATGGAGCTCCGGCCGGGACCGGCGCCGCCGCGACGTGCGGCTTCCCGACGAACCTGGGGCCAGCCGGTGGATTCACGGTGCTCGGTTTCGATGCGCCGCCCGGCGCCGCCGCAGGTGCCGGCCTGGCCGCCGGCGCGGCAGCGGCCGCCGGCTTCTGGGCGGGGGCCGGCGCAGACCTGGCCGCCGGTGCGGGCGCCGGCTTGGGGGCTCCCGCGGACGGCGCCGGTGCCGCCGGCTTCTGGCCCGGCACGGTGGCGGGCGCTCCGGGCTTGGCGGTCGGGGGGGCGGCAGGCTTGGCGGCGGCCGGCTTGCCGGCCCCGGCCGGAGTCGCCGGCTGCGGGGCGGCGGCCGCGACGGACACACGCTTGGCGGCTTCCTTCGCCTCCTCGGCCAGCACGCGCGCGCGGATGTGCTCGGCCTCCGCCTTCACTTCCTTCTCGTGCACGAACGCCTTCTCCTTCTGCTCGTTCTCGTCCGCCGCGACGGTCCCCTTGATGGTGCGCTCGACCAGCGCGCGGAACGAGGCCACCCCGTCACGCAGCACCCGGGCCTTCATCATGGGGCTCCCGCCCCGCGACGCCATGACGCTCAGCTGGCCGGCGGCGTCGGCGACGAAGCCGAGGTTGCGCATCATCGCCTTCTGGCGCAGCTGCCCCAGCTCCCGCGACACCTGCGTGGAGTACATGTCGCCGCCCTTCTTCGCGGCCGCGTACTGCTCCACGAGGGCGGCGAGGTGGTCGGCTTCCTTGAGCACCGCTTCCAGGTACTCGATGGTCTCGAGCGTCTTCGCCGAGAGCTTCAGCGGTGGCATGGCGTCCCCCTACCGGTCATCCGTCGCGTCGCAACGCAGCACGAGCTTGCCGAACACCGCGTCCGACTGGAGGTCGCGGTGCGCCGCCGGCGCCTCGGCCAGCGGGTAGCTGCGCTCCACGATCGGACGCACGATGCCGCCCTCGAAGAGCGGCAGCACCTCCGCCACGAAGTGCGTCGTGACCGCGATCTTCTCCTCCGCCGAGCGCGCGCGCATCACGGTGCCCACGATGGACAGGCGCTTGTTGAGCACCGCGCCCAGGTCGAGCGTCGCGCTCCGTCCGCCCGTCAGGCCCACCACGATCATCCGGCCGCCGCGCGCGAGGGCCTGCACGTTGCCGGCGAGCGCCGGTCCGCCCACGAGGTCCAGCACCACGTCCACGCCCACGCCGCCCGTCGTGCGGCGCACGACCTCGGCGAAGTCCTCGCGCGACGTGTCGATCCCCACCTCGAGGCCCAGCGCCCGGGCCCGCTCCAGCTTCGCCGCGCTGCGCGACGTGCCGAAGGTGCGCGCCCCGCTCGCGCGCGCGAGCTGCAGCGCCGCGGTGCCCACGCCGCTGCCCACGGCGTGGATCAGCACGCGCTCGCCGGCCGCGAGGCGCATCTGCCGGAACAGCGCGTCGTACGCCGTGATGAACACCTCCGGCACCGACGCCGCCTCCTCGAACGACCACGCCGCCGGGACGCGCATCGCCAGCGTCTCCGGGACGGCGACGCGCTCGGCGTACCCACCCGCCGGCAGGAGCCCCATCACGCGGTCCCCCGGCT
>DATKNX010000042.1:0-29155 GCA_035541085.1 Gemmatimonadales bacterium
CGTGCTGTCGCGGGTGACGCTGCCGGGCGCGATCTTCCTCACGGCCATCGCCGTGATGCCGATCATCATCTTCGACGCGTTCAACGTGCCGTTCCGCTTCGGCGGCACGGCGCTGCTGATCGTGGTGGGCGTGGCGCTCGATACGGTGCAGCAGATGCAGCAGCACATGATCCTGCGGCAGTACGACGGCTTCATGAAGGAAGGCCGGATCCGGTTCCGGGGCCGGCAGCGGTATATGTGACGGGAAGGTGATGACGTGATGAGGTGATGGGGTGATGAGGTGATGAGGGTGCGAGACCTTCATCACCTCATTGCTTCATCACCCCCATCGCCTCCTCACCTCCCCGTTCTTGACCTTGCGTCGTGCGCGCACCACACTTGGGGCGCCCGCTTATCGGAGACGCGGATGCATCTGATGATCCTCGGAGCCCCCGGCTCCGGCAAAGGGACGCAGGGCAAGCTGCTCGCGGAGCACCTGGGCATCCCGCAGATCTCGACCGGCGAGCTGCTCAGGGCCGCGGTGAAGCAGGGCACACCCCTCGGCCTTCAGGCCAAGGGGTTCATGGACCAGGGCCTGCTGGTGCCGGACCAGATCGTGCTCGGCCTGATCCGCGAGATCCTGGAGTCCAAGGAAGGCGAGCACGGGGTGCTGATGGACGGCTTCCCGCGCAACGTGACGCAGGCGGCGGCGGTGGACAAGCTGCTGGCGGAGCGGGGCGAGCGCGTGGACCTCGTGCTGATGCTGGACGTGGACGAGAAGGAGCTGGTGCAGCGGCTGCTGGCGCGCGCGGCCAAGGAAGGCCGGAGCGACGACAACCTCGAGTCCATCAAACGGCGGCTCGCGGTGTATCACGAGCAGACGGCGCCGCTGGTGGCGTACTACGAGCGGCAGGGCGTCGTGCGGCGGATCCCGGGCACGGGGAACGTGGACGAGATCCAGTCGCGGGTGCGGCAGACGGTCGGGCGGGCGTCGGCCTGGGAGAAGGTGTGATCACGATCAAGTCGCCGCGGGAGATCGCGCTGATGGCGCGCGCCGGCCACATCGTGGCCGACGTGCTGGCGCTCGTGCGCTCGCGCGCGGTGCCCGGCGTCTCGACGTGGCAGCTCGACCTCCTGGCCGAGGAGTTCATCCGCTCCCACGACGGCGCGACGCCGTCGTTCAAGGGGCTGTACGGCTTCCCGGCCACGCTGTGCACCTCGATCAACTCCGAGGTGGTGCACGGCATCCCGTCCAAGAAGCGGATCCTCGCCGAGGGCGACATCCTGAGCGTGGACGTGGGCGCCTGCGTGGGCGGCCTGCACGGGGACGGCGCCGTCACCGCGACGGTGGGCGAGGTCTCGCCCTCGGCGCGGCGGCTCCTCGAGACCACCGAGCGCGCGCTGGCGGCGGGCGTCGGGGCGGCGCGGGCCGGCGGCCACGTCGGCGACATCGGGAGCGCCGTGCAGCAGGTGGCCGAGGCCGAGGGCTACGGGGTCGTGCGGGAGCTGGTGGGGCACGGCATCGGGACGCAGTTCCACGAGGAGCCGCAGGTCCCCAACTACGGCGCGCCGCACCACGGCCCGCGGCTGATGGCGGGGATGACCATCGCGATCGAGCCGATGATCAACATCGGCCGCCCCGAGGTGCGCACGCAGCCGGACAAGTGGACCGTGGTGACGATGGACGGCTCGCTCTCGGCGCACTTCGAGCACACGGTGCTGATCACCGAGAACGGCGCGCGGATCCTGACGGTGCCGACGCCGGTGGCGGTGGGCCAGGTATCCCCGTAGGGCAGGGCCGTCGCATGGCATGACCCGAGGGCCCAGTGGACCAGCGCGTCTGGCACGCAGCCTACGACGACGGCATTCCCATCACCTTCCCCTTCGACGAGCGCACGGTCGTCGGCGCGCTGGAGCGCACGGCCGCGCTCCGCCCCGACGGCACCGCCATCTGGTTCCTGAACCGCCGGCTCACCTGGCGCGAGCTGAAGGACCAGGTGGATCGGCTGGCCGCGGCGCTGGCGCGCCTCGGCGTGGTCAAGGGCACCCGCGTCGCGATCCAGCTGCCGAACCTGCCGCAGACCGTCATCGCCTATCACGCGGTCCTGGCGCTCGGTGGCCAGGTCGTGATGACCAATCCGCTCTACGTCGCTCGCGAGATCGAGTACCAGTGGTTCGACGCCAACTGCGAGGTGGCGATCGTCGCGGACTTCATCTTCGAGCACCGCATCAAGCCGATCCGCGACCAGCTCCACATCCGGCACTACATCGTCGCGTCCATCCCCGAGTACCTCGGCTTCCCGCTGCGGCTCCTCGCCGCCCTCAAGCTGAAGCGGATGAGGCCGCCGCGGTACGCGACCGTGCGGCCGGAACCGCACGTCCACCGCTTCAAGGCCCTGGTGGACCGCACGCCCGCCGCCCCGCCGAAGGTCGCGATCGGCCTCGATGACGTCGCCGTGCTCCAGTACACCGGCGGTACCACCGGCATCGCCAAGGGCGCGGCCCTCACCCACCGCAATCTCTCGGTCAACACCCAGGCCGGCATCGCGTGGCTCCACATGGCCGACGCCGCCGGCGACGTCGCGCTCGCCGCCCTGCCGTTCTTCCACGTCTTCGGGATGACCGCCGCCCTGAACTTCCCGGTCTTCGCCGGCCTCGCGATGGCGATAGTCCCCGATCCGCGCGACATCGCGGCGATCATCCGGACCGTGACGCAACGCCGCGTCGCGGTGTTCATGGGTGTCCCCGCGATGTTCGCGGCGCTCAACAACCACCCGGGCATCGAGAAGCTCGACCTCACGTCGGTGAAGGCCTGCTTCTCGGGCTCGGCGGCGCTGCCCGTGGAGGTCCTGCAGCGGTTCGAGCAGCTCACCGGAGCCCGGATCGTGGAGGGCTTCGGCCTGAGCGAGGCGTCGCCGGTGACGCACGGCAACCCGCTGCACCGGCGCAAGGTCGGGAGCATCGGCGTGCCGTGGATCGAGACGGACGCCCGGATCGTGGACCTCGAGACCGGCACGCGCGAGCTGCCCCCCGGCCAGGATGGGGAGTTGATCGTGAAGGGGCCGCAGGTCATGTCCGGGTACTGGAACAACCCGGAGGAGACGGCGCTGGTCCTGCGCGACGGCTGGCTCTTCACCGGCGACATCGCCCGGATGGACGCCGAAGGCTACTTCTTCATCTCGGGCCGCAAGAAGGACATGATCAACGTCTCCGGCTACAACGTCTACCCCGACGAGATCGATGCCGTGCTGATTTCCCACCCCGCGGTGCTGGAGGCGGCCACCATCGGCGTGCCGGACGCGAGGCGGGGCGAGCGGGTGAAGTCGTTCATCGTCCTGCGGCCGGGGACGAGCGCGACGGCCCAGGAGATCACGGCGTATTGCCGCGAGAACCTCGCCGCCTACAAGGTGCCGCAGGCCATCGAGTTCCGGGACGAGTTGCCGAAGAGCCCGCTGTTCAAGATCCTGCGCCGGACGCTGCGCGAGGCGGAACTCGCGAAGTCAGTGGCCTCGGTTGGGGCCACCGGCATGCAACGGCGCACGAGCCGGTGAGGCGGATTCGGAGCGCCGGGGCCTTCTTCGCGGTTGGGTACCTCCGAAATGCGAATCACCTGCTCCCATCTGCGGGTGCCACTATGGGTACCCGCAGTCTTTACAGAAAGCCCGATGCGCCCTAGTTGAAGTTCCAGGCTGCGGGTGACCCGGTTGCTTCGACGGACAGGACGAATTCGCAGCCCTCGAGGCCCCCCGGCGTTGGTGGCATCGGACGATGCGATCGATCGGACGCCGCACACCGGTCTTCCTGCTGGCCGCACTCGCCGTGGCGGCGTGCACGAGGTGGAGCCCGCTGCCCGTCGTGCCCGTTCAACGCGCGTTCGCGAACGGCGCCGTGCAGGACGTCGCCGTGCGCCTGTTCGATGACAGCACGCACTGGTGGAGGATCCGTGAGGCGCGGCTCGTGGGGGACAGCATCGTCGGTCTGAGCAGGGTCGGCGGTCACCTGCGCCGCGCGACCGTCGCGCTCGACGCCGTCGAGCGCGTGGTCGTGCGTGAGCGGGACACCGTGGTCGACGACACCGTGGGACAGCTCACCGGGTTCGTCGCCGTGCTCGCGATGATCGCGGTATTCGCCGGCCGCTAGAGGCTCCCAGCGGGGATGCCCGCATCAGCCTGGCGGACGGTACCCACTCGGGGCGCACTCCATCCGATGCGTCGACGGTCAGCCCCCGATGGCCGCCTCCACGGCCGCCGTCGCCCTGGCCACGTCCGCCTCGGTCTCGGCGATCAGCCGCTTGGCCTCCGCCGCCAGCGTCGCGGCCTCCTCGGGCCTGGGCATCCCGGCCACGTTGATGCGCACGTTGTAGGCGGCGCCGCGGGCCGCCGCGCCCGCCAGCAGCGCGCCGACGCCGGCGTCGCTCACCGCATTGCGGTTGCCCGCCTCCGCCGCCCGCGCGGCCAGGGCCGCCACCTCGCGCGCCGCCCGCAGCGTCTCGAGCGGCACCTTCGCCGCAGCCACGAGCGCATTCTGAATGGCGTCCTTGCGCGGCGCCTCCGGCTCCTTGGGCAGTGCGTACGCCGCGCTCACCGCGTTGAAGGCCGCCGCGTCCTCGTCGCCCAGGCGCATCAGGCGCACGCGCAGCGCCTCGGCCTTGTCCACCAGCGCGCGGAAGTCGGCGTCCACCGCCGCGTACTTCTTCCGCCCCACCGTGAGCCGCCCGACCATCGCCGCCAGCGCGGCCGCCATCGCGCCCGCCACCGCCGAGACCGTGCCGCCGCCCGGGGCGGGGCTGACGGACGCGACCGCGTCCGTCCAGTCGCCGAGGGTCGGACCCGCCGTCGCGCGGACCTTGTTCTCCAGCACGTGCGCCGCCAGCGGCTCGCGGAGCAGCAGGAGATGCTGCGTCGCGCCGTGCACGCAGCGCTCCGGCACCATCCCCACGATCTCGCTCCACGTCGCCTCGGTCCCCAGCTCGCGCGCGGCGGCCGCCACCGCGGCGAACGCCACGTGCGGCGGGGTGACGTCGATGTCCACGAGGTTCATCGAGACCTGCGCCTCGCCGCCCACCAGCATTCCGAGCGCCTTCACCGCCGGCAGCCCGCCGGTGGCCGTGCGCACCTTCTTCGCGATGGCCTTCGCGACCGCCTGGTCGCCCGTCTTCAGGTACACGTTGTAGGCGACGAGGAACGGGCGCGCGCCGATCGCCACCGCGCCGGCCGTGGGATGGATCTTCGCCGGCCCGAAGTCCGGCGCGTGGCCGGGATCGGTGCCGATCAGGTCGCGCAACCCCTCGAACTCGCCCTTGCGCACGTCGGCGAGATTGGCGCGCTCCGGCCGCGCGGCGGCACGCTCGTAGAGGAAGACCGGGATCCCGAGCTCCGCGCCGACCCGCTCGCCCAGCCGCTTGGCCAGGGCGACGCAGTCGTCCATCGTCACGTCCTGGAGCGGGATGAAGGGCACCACGTCGGCCGCGCCCATCCGCGGGTGCTCGCCACGGTGCGTCCGGAGGTCGATCCGCTCGGACGCGAGCTTCACGCCGCGGAAGGCGGCTTCCAGCGCGGCCTCCGGCGGCCCCACCAGCGTGAACACCGAGCGGTTGTGGCTCGGGTCGGCCTGCGCGTCCAGGAGCCGGACGCCGGGCACGGACGTGAGGGCGGCGCGGAGGGCGTCGAGCGTCTCCGCGTTGCGGCCTTCACTGAAGTTGGGAACGCACTCGACGAGGGGCATGGAATGGTGCCGGGTGTCAGGTGGCGGGTGTCAGAGAAGGCGTGGATTGCAGCAGCGCCAGCAGCCACGCGTGGATGGCTGGATTCCCCGCAACGATCGCGCCGTGGCGGACGACCTGCGTCTCACCCGCGAGCCCCGTGACGAGACCTCCGGCCTCGCGGATGATCAGCGTGCCGGCCGCCACGTCCCAGGGCGCGAGCAGGAGCTCCCAGAAGCCCTCGAAGCGCCCCGCCGCCACGTCGCAGAGGTCGAGCGCGGCCGAGCCCGGGCGCCGGACGCCCGCCGCCGACCCGCTCACCGCGGCGAACTGCGCCTGGTAGAGCGGCAGCTGGTCCATGTTCTTGAAGGGGAAGCCGGTGCCGATCAGCGCGTGGCGCGGCTCGCGCACGGTGGAGACGGCGAGCGGCGTGCCGTCCTGCCACGCGCCGCCGCCCTGGGTGGCCTGGTAGCGGATGCCGCGCGAGACGTGCTGCACCACCGCGGCCAGCGGCTCGCCGTCCACCAGCGCGCCGATCGAGACGGCGTAGCAGGGGAAGCGGTGCAGGAAGTTCGTGGTGCCGTCGAGCGGGTCCACCACCCAGGCCAGGCCGGCGGGCAGGGAGCCCGCGCCGGCCGCGGACGGCGTCAGCTCCTCGCCGACGATGGCCGAGCCCGGGAACGCTGCGTGGAGCGTCTCGGCGATGAGCCGCTCCGATTCGCGGTCCACCTCCGTCACGAAATCGGCACGGCCCTTCTCCGACCATTGCTCGGGCGCGAGCCGGCCCTCCTGCCGGCGCAGGAACGCGGCCGCGCGATCGGCCGCAAGTTGCGCTGCCGACAGGAGTTGGCGCGCGTCGGGATTCACTTGCCACGCCCCGCGCGCATCCTTACCTTGCCGGGATGCACCGCGTCTTCAGCGGCATCCAGCCCTCGGGCGAGCTGCACATCGGGAACTACCTCGGCGCCGTCAGGAACTGGGTCGCCCTCCAGTCCGATCACGAGTGCATCTTCAGCATCGTGGACCTCCACGCCATCACGCAGCCGTACGAGACCGGCGAGCTGGCGGGCCGCACGATGGACATGGCGGTGGGCCTGCTCGCGGCCGGCATCGATCCCGAGCGCTCGACCCTGTTCGTCCAGTCGCACGTCCCCGAGCACACGGAGCTGGCCTGGTACCTCGGCTCCGTCACGCCGCTCGGCGAGCTGGAGCGGATGACCCAGTTCAAGGACAAGTCCGCGCGCGAAGAGACCGTTCCCGCGGGCCTGCTCAACTATCCGATCCTCATGGCCGCCGACGTCCTCCTCTACCGGGCCGACCGCGTGCCGGTCGGCGAGGATCAGCTGCAGCATCTGGAGCTGGCGCGCGAGATCGCGCGCCGCTGGAACGCCCGCTTCGGCGAGAACTTCTTCCCGGAGCCGCAGCCGATGCTGTCCACGGCCCGGCGCATCGTCGGCCTCGACGGCAGCGCGAAGATGTCGAAGAGCCTGGGCAACACCATCGGCATTCTGGACTCTCCCGAGGTGATCTGGGGGAAGCTCAGGCCGGCGATGACCGACCCGGCGCGCAAGACGCGGAAGGACCCGGGCAATCCCGACATCTGCAACATCTACCACATCCACAAGCACTTCTCGTCGCCGGCGGAGTGCGACCACGTCGCGCACATGTGCCGCACGGCCGGGTGGGGCTGCTTGGACTGCAAGCGCCTGCTGGCGGACAATATGATAGCCGCCCTGGCGCCCGTCCGGGAGCGCGCGCTGGCCCTGAAGGCGGACCCGGCCCGGGTGCGCGAGATCCTCGCGGCCGGCGCGGCGCGTTGCCGCGCGCTGGCGGCCGGCACGCTCGAGCGGGTGCGCGAGACGATGGGGTTCGCGCCCCGCTTCGCGCCGTCCAGGGGCTGATGCCGCCGCACCGCCTGGTCGTGGACCTGGCGTCGCAGCGGCCGGTGTGGCGCCCCCCGCGCGAGTTCGTGGCGGCGCTGACGGCGGCCGGCGGAGCGGACTGGCGGGTGGACGAGGTGAGCGCGCCCTCGGACAGCGACGGCGACGGCGGCGCGGTTTCGCCGCAGGCGGTGGCTGTGGCCGCCGGGGCCGAGGTGTACATTGGGTGGGGCATTCCCTCGGCGGTGATCGAGGCCGGCCGCGGGACGCTGCGCTGGGTGCACACCGCAGCCGCCGGCGTGGGCGCGAGTCTCACGCCGGCGCTCCGCGGGTCGGGCGTCGTGCTGACGAACTCGGCGGGCGTGCACGCGGAGCCGATCGCGGAATGGGTGGTCGCCGCGCTGCTGCACTTCTTCCGCGGCATGGACGTGACGCTGCGCGCGCAGGCCGAGCGCCGCTGGGCGAAGGGCGACGTGACGGGCCTCCCGTGCCCGCTCCGCGAGCTGGCGGGGAGCCGCGTCGCCGTCTACGGACTCGGCGGCATCGGGCGCGCGGTGGCGACGCGGCTGGCGGCGCTGGGCGCGGAGGTGCGGGCGGTGCGCCGGCGGCCGGCGCTGGGCGGGCCGGGCGGCGTGCCGGTGGTGGGGCCCGGCCAGGCGCGCTGGGCCTTGGAGGGCGCGGCGGCGCTGGTGCTGGCGGCGCCGCTCACCGAGCGGACGCGCGCGGCGATCGGCGCCGACGATCTGGCGCTCCTGGCCGAGGGGGCGGTGGTCGTGAACGTCTCGCGCGGCGCCATCGTGGACGAGGCGGCGCTGTTCGCGGCGCTGGACACGGGCCGGCTCGGGGGCGCGGCGCTCGACGTCTTCGACCAGGAGCCGCTCCCGCCGGAGCACCGCTTCTGGTCGCACCCGGCGGTGCTGGTGCACCCCCACGTGGCGGCGGTGACCCCCCGCTACTGGGAGCGCGAGCAGGCGCTGGTGCTGGACAACTGGGCGCGTTACCGGGAAGGCCGGGAGCTCGTGAACGTGGTGGACCTGGGCGCGGGGTACTGAGTGGAAATGGACAAGATCATCAAGGCGGCCGTGGACCGCGGCGCGTCGGACCTGCACATCAAGGCGGGCGACGTGTTCCGCGCCCGCATCGACGGCAAGCTCGTGCCGCTCACCAAGCAGCGCCTGACGCCCGAGCAGACGAAGGCCATCGCCCTGCAGTTCATCCCCAACGTCGAGGACCGCGCCCGGATCGACAAGATCCAGGACTACGACTGCTCGTGGGGCGCGCCCGGCATCGGCCGCTTCCGCGTGAACATCCTCAGGCAGCGCTCCTCGTTCATGGTCGTGATGCGGGTGATCCCCTTCGAGGTCCCGACCTTCGAGTCGCTCCACCTGCCGCCCGTCCTGGCCACCATCGCCGGCGCCGAGCGCGGGATGATCCTCGTGACGGGCGTGACGGGGAGCGGCAAGAGCTCCACGATGGCCGCGCTGATCGACTGCATCAACCGCACGCAGCAGAAGCACGTCGTGACGCTCGAGAACCCGATCGAGTTCCTGCACCGCGACGTCAACTGCTCGCTGACGCAGCGGGAGATCGGGACCGACACCGAGAGCTTCCGCACGGGTCTCCGCGCCGCGCTGCGCCAGGACCCCGACGTCATCCTGATCGGCGAGATGCGCGACCCGGAGACGATCGACACGGCGATGAAGGCGGCGGAGACGGGCCACCTGCTGGTCTCCACGCTGCACACGCCCGACGCCACGACGACCATCAGCCGCATCATCGCGATGTTCCCGCCGGAGGAGCAGGACATCGTGCGCGTGCGGCTCGCCGACTCGCTCCACGCCGTCATCTCGCAGCGGCTGCTGCGGCGCAAGGACGGGCACGGCCGCGTGGCCGCGCTCGAAGTGATGATCGTGACCGCGACGATCAAGGACCTGATCCTGGACCAGAACCGCACGTCGGAGATCCGGGAGTTCATCGCCGAAGGCCGCGAGCAGTACGGGATGCAGACGTTCGACCAGCACCTGATGGAGCTGGTGCAGAGCGAGGTGGTGGACTACGACAGCGCGCTGGCGCACGCCACGAACCCGTCGGACTTCGAGCTGCAGATGAAGACGTTCCGGCGCCGCTCGCGGATGTCCACCAAGGCCAAGGCCGCCGCCGAGCCGCCCAAGCCGGCGCCCCCGGCCGATCGGCCCGAGGGCTTCACCGACGACCTGTCGAGCATGCTCCCGTCGTGAAGCCGGACGAGCTGCACGGCGTCGTCGCCCCCGTCACCACCCCGTTCGACGCGGAGACCGGGGACGTGGCGCCCGTGGCGCTGCGCTCGATGGTGCGCGACCTGCTGGCCAGGGGGCTCCAGGGCATCCTGGTCTCGGGGAGCACGGGCGAGGGCCCGCTGCTCGATCCGGACGAGCAGGCGCGGCTGGTGGAGTGGCTGCGCGAGGTGGTGCCCGACGACCGCTGGCTCGTGGCGGGCACCGGCGCGGAGTCCACCCGCGCCACGGTGCGCGCCACGGAGCGCGCGGCCGCGGCCGGCGCCGACGCCGTCCTGGTGCGCCCGCCCGCCTACTTCGGGCCGGGCCTCGCGCCGGCGGCGCTGGCCGCCCACTACCAGCGCGTGGCCGACGCGAGCCCGGTGCCGGTCCTGGTCTACAACATCCCGAAGTACACGCACGTCATGCTGCAGGACAGCGTGCTGCGGGCGCTGGCGGACCACGAGCGCGTGATCGGCTTCAAGGACTCCTCGGGCGACCTCAAGGTGCTGGCGGGCTACCGGGCGGCGGCGCCCCGGCTGCGGGCCCTGGTGGGCTCGGGCTCGCAGTTCTACCCCGCGCTCGAGCTCGGCGCCGACGGCGGGGTCCTGGCCATCGCGTGCTTCGCGGCGGAGCGCTGCGTCGGGCTGTACCGCGCGTTCCGCGCCGACGACCGGCGCGCCGCGGGCGCCGCGCAGGAAGCCCTCACGCCTCTCGCCCGCGAGATCGTCGGCACCCTGGGCGTGCCGGGCGTGAAGGCCGCGATGGAGCTGGTGGGCCTGCCGGGCGGGCCGGTGCGGCCGCCGCTCGTTGCCCTCGACGCCCGCCAGCGCGCGCACGTGGCGGAATTGCTCGCGGGCGCGGGCCTCAAAGCCGCGGCCTGACACCAGACACCGACACCGGACACCAGTCGCGCATGTTCTCATCCAACGTCCATTGCCTCGTCGTGGTGGGCGCCCAGTGGGGCGACGAGGGGAAGGGCAAGGTGGTGGACGCCCTCGCCGAGCGCGCGCAGCTGGTGGTGCGCTACCAGGGCGGCGCCAACGCGGGCCACACGGTGGACGCGCCCGGCGGCGAGTTCGTGCTGCACCAGATCCCCGCGGGCATCCTGCACCTCGGCACGCGCTGCGTGATCGGCAACGGCGTGGTGCTCGACGCCGAGACCCTGTTCCACGAGATCGACGCGCTGACCGCGCGCGGCGTCCCGGTCGAGGGGCGGCTGGTGGTGAGCGACCGGGCGCACTTCGTCCTGCCCTACCACAAGCTGCTGGACGGCGAGAGCGCGCGCAGCAAGAAGATCGGCACCACGAGCCGGGGGATCGGCCCGGCCTACGAGGACAAGTACGGGCGCCGCGGCGTGCGGGTCGGCGACCTGCGGCATCCCGAGATCGTCACCAAGCTGGTGAAGGCCGGCTGCGAGCGCGCGAACCAGGTGCTCGCGCTGGCGGGCTCCGAGAAGCGCTGCTCGGCGGCCGAGGTGGAGCGCGGGCTGCTCGCGCTCGCGCCGCGGCTGCTGCCGTTCGTGGGCGACGCGGGCAAGCTCGTCTGGGAGGTCCTCGCGGGCGGCGGCAACGTGCTGCTCGAGGGGGCGCAGGGCGCGCTGCTCGACGTGGACCACGGCACCTATCCGTTCGTGACCTCGTCCCACACCACGGCGGGCGGCGCCGCGGTCGGCGCGGGGATCGGGCCGACGGCCATCCAGGCGGTGCTCGGCATCGTGAAGGCGTACACGACGCGCGTCGGGAACGGGCCGCTGCCCACGGAGGCCCAGGCCGAGGACGCCGAGCGCCTGCGGTCGCTGGGCGACGAGTTCGGGGCCACCACGGGCCGGCCGCGGCGCTGCGGATGGTTCGACGCCGTCGTGGTGCGCTACGCCGTGCGGGTGAACGGCCTCTCGGGTCTCGCGGTCACCAAGCTCGACGTGCTCGACAGCTTCGAGACCGTGCCGGTGTGCACGCACTACCGCGTGGACGGTGAGCGGCTCGACGACCTGCCCGACAACGTGGCGGCCCTGGACTGCGTGCAGCCGGTCTACGAGCTGATGCCCGGGTGGCGGCGGAGCACTGGCGAGGCGCGGCGGCTCGCGGACCTGCCCGACGCGGCGCGGCGCTACCTCGATCGCCTCCAGGAGCTCTCGGGCGCGCCGGTGCGCTACGTGGGCGTGGGGACCAAGCGGGAGCAGCTCATCCAGGTGTAGCGCAGCGGACGCACCGGCGCACGGAGGCACAGACGCGCAGCGGCCGGCCGCGCCGTGCCCGATCGCTCCGAGGGGTCAGCGGTATCCCGCTGACCCCTCGGTCCGTCCGTGCCTCTGGGCGCCCGCCGCTTACACGCCGAGCTTGTCGCGCAGCGACGCGAGGCGTCCCTGCCGGCCGGCGTGGCCGTAGTCGTAGTACTGGTAGTAGCGGTCGCGCTGCTTCTCGACGCCGTTGAGGACGGTGCCCGCCACGCGCGCCTGCACCCGGCGGAACAGCTCCACCGTGCGCCGGGCGGCCGTCTCCTCGGTCTCGCCCGCGCGGAGCACCAGGATGACGGCGTCGGCGCTCGCCCCGAGCACCGTCGCGTCCGTGACCGCGAGCGCGGGCGGCGTGTCGAAGACGATGTAGTCGTACTGGCCCCGCAGCTCGGCCACGAGCCGGTGCATCGCCTCCGAGCCCAGCAGCTCGGACGGGTTGGGCGGCAGCGCGCCGCCCGGCAGCACGTCGAGGCCCGGGACCACGTTGGGCCGCACCGCCTCGCGCAGGGCCGCGCTCCCGACGAGGATGTCGGTGAGCCCGGGCTCCTGCACCAGGTTGAACGCCCGGTGCACGAGCGGGCGCCTGAGGTCGGCGTCCACCAGGAGCGTGCGCGCGCCCTGCTGCCCCAGCGTGATGGCGAGGTTCGCGGCCGTGGTGCTCTTGCCCTCGCCCGGGCCGGGGCTCGTGACGCAGATGACCTTGAGGCTCCGCTGCTCGGCGCTGACGAACGTCACGTTGGTGCGGAGGGCGCGGTACGCCTCGCTCGTCGGATCGTCGGGGGCCGCCCGCGAGATGAGCGGGATGGCGCCGCGGCGCTTGCCGTTGCGCCGGCCTTCGTGCACCGCGTGCGGGTCCACGGGGATGAGCCCGAGGACCGGCGTCTCGAGCGCGCGCTCGACGTCGGCCGACGACTTGATCGTCTGGTCGAGGTACTCGAGGAAGAACGCGCTCACCACGCCGAGGAACAGGCCGATCAGCAGGCCGATCGTGACCTTCTGCCGCGTGCCGATGCCGATCCGCCCCGCGACGGTCGCGGTCTCCACGATGTCGGTGTAGGGCGCGATGGTGGCCGACGAGATCTGCGCGGCCTGGAGCTGCGTGAGCAGGTAGCGGTAGGTGTCGTTGTAGAGCGACGCGTCCAGCTCGAGCTGGGCGATCCGCGTCTCCTTGCCCGGGTAGCTCGCGAGCTGCGAGCGCAGGTCGGTGATCCGCGCGTCGAGCGCCGAGATGTCGGCCTGCATGCCCTGGAGCGTCGCGCGCGCGGCCTGGCGCAGCGCCCGCCCCGCCTGCTGGATCCGCTGGTCGAGCGCCTGTACGGTCGGGTTGTCCTCCCGCAGGCCGAGCGTGCCGGCGGTGAGGCTGCGCCGGTCGTCGTACAGCTTCAGCAGGTTCTGCATCTGGAACAGGATGGCGGTGTTCTTCTCGATGTCGGGCATCGCCGCCAGCCGGTTGAGCGTCTCGAGCGTCACGTTGGAGTCGGTCGAGGAGCCGAGGATGCCCTGCATCAGCACCAGGTCCTCGCGCCGCTCCTCGCGGTCGCGGTCGAGCGCCTGGAGCGTGTTCAGCAGCGCCTGCTCCTCGGCGCTCAGGTCCGTCGTGTGCTGCGCCTCCTTGTAGTCCTGCAGCGCCGCCGCCGCGCCCCGGTACTGGCCCTCCGCCTCCGCCAGCGACGTCTTGAGGAAGTCCTCGCGCTGCGCCGCCGTCTCCTTCAGGCGCGCCACGCCGTTCCAGCGCAGGATCTCCAGCGCCTGGTTCAGCACGTCGGGCGCCAGCGAGGGATCGGCGCCCTCGTACCACGCCCCGACCACCGTCGTGCCGGTTTCGACGTCGAAGCCCATGCCGGCGCGGACGGCGTTGGCCGCCTCGACGCGCGAGGTGACCACGAACCGCACGGTGCGGGTCTCGTCGGACGGCCGGACGACGAAGCTGAAGCCGCGCACGCTGTCGCGCACCGGCTCCGCGTAGCTCCCCGCCTCGAGCACGCGGCCGCGGCCGTCGCGGACCTCCCAGCCCGCCGGCCCCTTGAGCACCAGCGCGAACGAGTCGAGCGGGGCCGCGGGCGCCACGCGGACCTCGTCCACGAAGTTGCGGCGCCCGGCTCGCTCGTCCACGAGCCGCAGCTGCAGCCCCAGCGAGTCGGCGACCGAGAGCGCCAGGTTCTGGGTCTTCAGGAACAGCGCCTCGGA
The DNA here is from genome assembly GCA_035541085.1 of Gemmatimonadales bacterium. Lineage (GTDB taxonomy): Bacteria > Gemmatimonadota > Gemmatimonadetes > Gemmatimonadales > JACORV01 > Fen-1245. The sequence continues at coordinate 14,236 of DATKNX010000042.1, forward strand.
GAGCACCGGGTCCGTCTTGATGTCGAGCTCGTTCACCTGCGGCTCGTCGAGCCGGGTGGCGCCGTACTTCTTGGAGCCCACCTGGAACGAGGCGTCGGACCGGAAGCGGGGCTGCGCGCGCTTCGCCGACGTGTACGCCGCGAAGACGACGACCGCGCAGATGAGGACGATGATCTTCCAATGCAGCACCAGGACCTGCACGATGTCGCGCAGGTGGATCTGGCGCTCACCGCCAAGGCCATCCTGGCGGCCGGTGGGCGACGGATTCAGAAAGGCCTCCGCTGGTCGGGCCGCAACCGGTCGTAGAGCCCGCCCCTCGACGTGGGCAGCGTGTCGCGCGTCGGCCCGTAGGGCCGCGCGGGAGTGTACAGACCCCGGTTGAAGGGCGACGCCTGGAACGGCGACGCGAACGGGTTCTCGTTGAGGTCCATGAGCGGGTTGGAAGGCGCGAGGCCGCTGGGCGTGGTGCCCGAGCTCTGCGGCCGCGCGGTCGGCGCCCGCACGCCGCCCGAGCAGTACGGCGCGCCGAGGCACGGCTCGCACTGGCAGTTCAGGATCTGGTTCATCGTGCAGGCCTTGCACTTGCCCGCGACCTTCTTGGTGCAGGGCGGGCACGAGGCCGCCGCGGCGCTGCGCGCCGCCAGGGCGATGGTGAGCACGGTCGGCACGCTCCACCGCGCCAGCGAGCCCAGCAGCTCGCGCCGGCTGACCGTGCCGGCGAGCACGCCGCCCGGCTCGCCGCTCACGCCGCCGCCTCGCGCTCGAGCGCCTCGGCCACCGCCGCGGGGTCGCCCCCGCGCGCCCGGTACGCCGTCACGTCCGCGAGACCATCGAGTAGCCGCACCGTCACGTCCTTCCCGGCCCCGGCGCCGTCCGCCGCCGTCAGCACTTTCTGCGTCACGTACACCGCCGCCTGCCCGTCGCTCGACCGCTCGAGGCGGCCCGGGCCCCGCCGGCTCGCCGCATCAAGCAGCAGCACCGCGCGCGGCCGGCCCGCTGGGGCCTGCCAGGTCCGGCGAATCGCCGCAGGGCTCACGTAATAGCATCCGGCGGCAAGAAGCGTTCCGACCACCCCAGCCGCGCACTTCGCCGCGATCAACGGCAAGCGCGACAAGGCGTTGGCGTCGAGCTTGACCGATCGGCCGACCGCCGTGAACGTCCCGTCGGCTGTTGCAAACCGCACCAGGTCGTCTCCCAGCATCCGGTGGCCGCGCACCATCAGGTGCGCCACCAGCGTCGACTTCCCGGCCCCCGAGTCACCGACGATCAGCACCAGCCGCGGCCCGACCTGGGCGCCGGCCGCGTGCAGGAAGACCGCATCCGGGCTCCCGGCATTCAGCAGGTCCTCGGTGGCCCGCCACTCGAGGAAGGCCAGCGCGTCGCCCAGGCTCGCCGGTCCGAACGGCGGCCGCGAGGGGGTCGTCGCGACGTACCCGCCGGCGCTGCGCGCCAGGGCGTAGCGCAGCGTGGGCGGCTCGCTGGTGGCCGGGGCGGCGTGATAGAGAGCCGCCAAGGCCCGCGCAGCGATCGGATCCTCGCTCGCGAACTCCAGGACCTGCGGCGCCACGGCGACTCGCCGCACGGCCGCTATTGGAGCAGGCCCTCGTCGGCGAACCGGCGCAACACGTCGTCGATGTCGTCCTTGATGCGGGTCGAGTCGAGGCCGGGCACTTCGCGCGCGATGGCGTCCGCGATGGCGGAGCGCTCGAAATTCCCGTCACAGTAGGTCCAGATGACCGCGGCGGTCTGGTTCAGCACGTGGGCCTTGTCCTGCGCCGCATCGTAGAGCACCCACTCGGAGCCCACCCGCCTGAGCCTCAGGTCGGGCCGGCCCACGGGGCGTGCGGTGTTGCCCGCTACGGTCATGGAACGCCAAGATAGGAAACTGTCGCGTATTGCACAAGTCTCTTGCTGGCTTTCGGTTACGTTATCTGCGCCGGGTCGAACCTGCGTTGGGCGCGCGAATGCCGCCGCAGGCGTCGGCGCGGGCCCCGACTGCTTGCTCCGCGAGTCCGGAAGGGGCTAATTTCCTGCGCCTTCTCAACTTCCAACCGCTACAACAGGGCCCATGGCAGAGACAGATCGCATGGAGAAGCTGGTGTCGCTGGCGAAGCGGCGCGGCTTCGTGTTCCAGTCCTCGGAGATCTACGGCGGCCTCGGCTCGGTGTGGGACTACGGGCCGCTCGGGGTCGAGCTCAAGCGCAACGTCAAGGACCGTTGGTGGAAGGCGATGGTCCACGCGCGGGACGACATCGAGGGCCTCGACGCCGGCATCCTGATGTCGCCCCGCGTGTGGGAGGCGTCGGGCCACGTGGCGGGGTTCACCGACCCGCTGGTGGACTGCAAGCACTGCAAGCAGCGCTTCCGTGCCGACGACGCCCGCATCAAGGGCACGCCCGGCCAGCCGGACGCGCAGTGCCCTGCGTGCGGGACGCGCGGGACGCTCACGGCGCCGCGGCTCTTCAACCTGATGTTCAAGACGTTCATGGGGCCGGTCGAGGAGGACGCGGCGGTGGTCTACCTGCGGCCGGAGACGGCGCAGGGCATCTACGTCAACTACCTCAACGTCCTGCAGGGCTCCCGGCAGAAGGTGCCCTTCGGCATCGCGCAGATCGGGAAGGCGTTCCGCAACGAGATCACGCCCGGGAACTTCATCTTCCGCACGCGCGAGTTCGAGCAGATGGAGATGCAGTTCTTCGTGCGGCCCGGCGAGGACGAGAAGTGGTTCGAGTACTGGCGCGAGCAGCGGATGGCGTGGCAGACGGCGCTGGTGCGCGATGCGAAGAAGCTGCGCTGGCACCAGCACGGGCCCGGCGAACTGGCGCACTACGCGAAGGCGGCCTACGACATCGAGTACGAGTTCCCGTTCGGGTGGAACGAGTTCGAGGGGATCCACAACCGCACCGACTTCGACCTGTCGCGCCACCAGCAGGCGTCGGGGAAGAAGCTCGAGTACTTCGACCAGGAGCGGAACGAGCGGTACGTCCCCTACGTGATCGAGACGTCGCTCGGCGCCGACCGCCTGGCACTCGTGACGCTGTGCGACGCGTACGACGAGGACACCGTCGAGGGCGAGTCGCGCGTGGTGCTCCGCTTCCGGCCCGAGATCGCGCCCATCAAGGCGGCCGTGCTGCCGCTGGTGAAGAAGGACGGGATGCCGGAGATCGCCAAGCGCATCTACGACGACCTGCGCGGGCGGTTCACGGCGTTCTACGACGACGGCGGGTCCATCGGGCGCCGCTACCGCCGGCAGGACGAGGCGGGGACGCCGTTCGCGATCACCGTGGACGGCCAGACCGGGCAGGACGGCACGGTCACGGTGCGGCACCGCGACACGCTGGTGCAGGACCGCGTCGCGGCGGCGAGCCTGGTGACCTGGCTGGGCGAGCGGCTCGCCGCGTGAACGTCGCGGAGCTGCGGCGCCGCGGGGAGGAGATGTGCGGCGAGCTCGGCCTGGAGGGCTACCGCACGGGCGCGGGGCTCACCGCCGCGTCGCACTACGCCGAGATCTTCGCGCGCCACGCCGATCTCGCGGGCCCCGAGGCGGTCGAGGCGGCGCGCGGGCACCGCGAGCTGTTCGAGTGGGCGGTCGAGAACCGCGTGGGGCGGGCGGCCGCGGCGCTCGACGACCGGCTGCACGCGTGGGAGGCGCGGGCGGTCGTCCCCCTGCCGGACGGCACGTCGCTCCCCTACCAGCGCGCGGCGATCGAGATCGCGAACGAGCCCGACCGCGGCCGGCGGCTCGCCGTCGAGCGGGCCCGCCGGGCCCTCCTCGGGGAGCCGGCGGCGATCCGGCGCGAGCGCCTGGCGGTCGAGCGCGACTTGCTCGCGGCGCTGGAGATGGGCGACGTAGTGGCGACGCGCACCGCGCTGTCGGGGATGGACCTCCCGCGCCTGGGCGAGGCGTGCGGCGGGTTCCTGGCGGCCACGGCGGACCTCTACCGCGACGCGCTGCGCGAGGCGCTGCGGCGCGAGCTCGACCTGGCGCCGGGCGAGGCCGACCGCGCGGACGCCGCCTACCTGTTCCGGGGCGCGGGCTACGACGAGTTCTTCCCCGGCGGCGACCTCGTCGCGATCGCGCGCCGCCAGCTCGCGGCGATGGGCCTCGACGCCGAGGCGGCGGACCGCATCCGCTACGACACGGAGGACCGCGAGCGGAAGCGGGCGCGCGCGTTCTGCTCCCCGGTGCGGGTGCCGGACGAGGTGTACCTCGTGATCCGCCCGTTCGGCGGCCAGACCGACTACCGCGCCTTCTGGCACGAGCTGGGCCACGCGCAGCACTTCGCCAACATCTCGCGGGCGCTTCCCTTCGAGCACCGCTGGCTGGGTGACAACTCCGTCACCGAGGCCTTCGCGATGCTGTTCGAGCACATGGTGGTCGCGCCGGCCTGGCTCGAGCGGTTCACCGGCCTCGCCGGGGAGCGGCAGCGCGCCTTCCGGCGCTCGCAGGCCTTCGCCCTGCTGGCGATCCTGCGCCGCTACGCGGCCAAGCTCCGCTACGAGCTCGCGCTGCACCGCGCGCCCAGCCTCGAGGCCGGCGCCGAAGCCTACGCGCCGCTGCTGAGCGAGGCGACGGGATTCCGCTACGCGCCGGAAGACGCGCTGCTGGACCTGGACGACGGGTTCTACGCCGCGCGCTACCTGCGCGCGTGGCAGCTGGAGGCGCTGCTCTCGGCCGCGCTGCGCGAGCGGTTCGACGAGGACTGGTTCCTCAACCCGCGCTGCGGCGCCTGGCTGCTCGAGCTGTTCGCGCCTGGCCAGCGGGACGACGCGGCGGCGCTCGCGGCCTCCGTGCTCGGCCGCGGGCTGGACTTCGCCCCGCTCGTCGCGCGCGCCGAGGCCGCGCTGGCCTGACGGCCGGCCGCTCCGACCGATGCGGCGGCGGGACTTCGAGGCGATGGTGCGCGGGATGGCCGCGGAGCTGCCCGCCGACTTCCGCGACGGCATCGTCGCCATCGAGGTGACGAAGAAGACCGTGCCCCACCCGGTGCGCGAGGGCATCTACACCCTGGGCGAGTGCGTCCCGCACGCCTTCGGCGCGCCGGGCGACGACGCCGCCACGCTCCACTCCACCGTGTACCTGCACTACGGCTCCTTCGCGGCGCTCGCGGAGGAGGACCGGTCCTTCGACTGGCGGCACGAGGCCTGGGAGACGCTGACCCACGAGGTGCGCCACCACCTGGAGTGGCGCGCGAACGCGGCGGCGCTCGAGGCCCTGGACGACGCGGCGGAGGCGAACTATGCGCGCCAGGACGGCGAGCGCTTCGACCCGCTGTTCTTCGCGGACGGCGAGCCCATCGCGCCCGGCGTGACCAAGGTCGAGGACGACGTGTTCGTGGACGTGCCGCTCGGCCGCCGCCGGTGGCGCCGCGCGGCGGGCCGGCCGCTGCCGTTCGGCTGGCACGGCCGCAGCTACAGCGTGACGCTGCCGGGCGAGCTGCCCGACGTCCTGTTCGTCAGCGTGACGGGCGTGGCGCCCGAGCCGGCCGGCGAGCTGGTCGTGGTGGTGCGGCGGAAGCCCGGATGGCTCGATCTCTTCCGGAAGGCGGACGTGCGGCAGGTGGAGCTGAAGGCGGAAACGGTTGGCGGGTTGTAGGTGGTGGGTTGTCGTCCCTGCCACCCACCACCTACGACCCGCCAGCTACCACCCACCGTCGCCCGCGACTACTTCTCGACGCTGACTCGAATCTCCCGCGGCTTCGCCCGCTCGACCTTGGGCAGCCGGACCGTGAGCACCCCGACGTCGTACGTCGCCTGGATGTGCTCCGCGTCCACGGTGCTCGGCACCGTGAAGGAGCGCTCGAACACGCCGTAGTAGCGCTCGTAGCGGTGGACCTCCGCCTTCTCCTCGTGCGACTCCCGCTTCTCGCCGCGGATCGTGAGGACGTTGCTCTCCAGGGAGATCTTCACGTCCTCGGGCTTCACGCCGGGCAGCTCCGCCATGATGCGGACGGCGTCCTTGTCCTCGACGACGTCCACGGGCGGCACCCACTCGCCGACGAGCGAGCCCTGGTCCCGGGCGCCGTTCGGCCAGCCGCGGAACGTCTCGTCGAACAGGCGATTCAGCCGGCCCTGCAGGGTCGAGATGTCGGTGAGGAAGGGACTGGTGGGACGGGTGATGGCGAACATCGTGCAACCTCCTGTTGCGTCGTTTACCTTTGCTGGGGTTCGCGCCGGCCGCCTGCCGGCTTCCGCCGCGGCAGAAAGCAAGCGACGTGCCGGGCGACGGGGCGCGGATTCGGCCAGCGCGGCAGAGTGGAACGGCCATTTGTGCAAGCCGGCGGTCACGAAGGCAGAGGCACGGGCGCACGGACGCACGCAGAAGGGGAGCGTCGCATGACGTACGAGACCACGACGTCGCTGCCGCCGGCCGAGGTGCTGCGGCGCGCCAAGGAGTTCTTCGCCACCCGGGTGCCGGCCACGGGCGCGTTCGTGGAGCGCGAGAGCGCGGGTCACGTGGCGCTGCGCGGCCAGGGCGGGGAGGAGATCGTCATCGCGGCGGCGCCGGCGGCCGGTGGCACGGCGGTGCGCGGCTCGACGTTGCTCTTCGACCAGTCGGTGCGCCGGTTCTTCTCCACGCTCGACGAAGCGGGTGCGGCGTGACGGCCGCGGTGCAGACCACGCTGCGGCTGCGGGTCACCGTGCTCGACGGCTGGCGCCAGGTCCAGCTCGACGCGCGGGCGAACGAGAGGATCGCGGCCGTGAAGCAGCGGGCGCTGGCGGCGGCCGGCATCGCGCCGGAGCGCGCGGCGGCGTACGTCGTGAAGTTCGGCGGTGCGCTCGTGACCGACGAGGCCCGGTCGCTCGCGGACCTCGGCGTTCCGAACGACGGCGCGCTGGTCGTGCTGTCGGCGCGGCGCCGCGCCGTGCGATGACCGTCGGCCCGCGCTCCGCCACGGCGGCGGGACGGTCTCGGGCGGCGCGCGCGTGACCGTCGCGCTGGTCACCCACCCGGCGTGCCTCGAGCACGACAACGGGCAGGGGCATCCCGAGGGGGCGGAGCGGCTGGAAGCGGTGCGGACCGAGCTGGACCGCGGGCCCGTGCTGCGCGGCCTCGCGAGCTGGGTCGAGGCGCCGCGGGCCGAGCGCGAGGACCTGCTCCGCGTGCACACGCCGGCCCACGTGGCGCGGCTCGCCGCGCTCGATCGCGCGGGCGGCGGGGTCCTGGACCCCGACACGTCCATGCGACCCGGCTCCCTCGAAGCGGCGCTCCGCGCGGCCGGCGCGGCCGTGCACGCTGCGGAGCGCGCGCTGGCCGGCGGGGGGCCCGCCTTCTGCCCGGTGCGGCCGCCGGGGCACCACGCCACGCCGGGCCAGGCGATGGGATTCTGCCTGCTCAACAACGCGGCCATCGCCGCGCGCGTGGCCCTCGACCGGCTCGGCGCCGAGCGGGTGCTGATCGTGGACTGGGACGTCCACCACGGCAACGGCACGGCGGACGCGTTCCGCGCGGAGCCGCGCGTGCGCTACGTCTCGCTCCACCAGTGGCCGTGGTATCCGGGCACCGGCCTCGAGGACGACACGGGGGCCGGGAACCTCTTCCACGTGCCGCGCGGCCCGGGATTGCCGCGCGAGCGGTACGTGGCGGACCTGCTCGCGGCGGTGGACCGCGCGGTCGCCGGGTTCGCGCCCTCGCTCCTCGTCTTCTCCGCGGGCTTCGACGCCTTGGCCGGCGATCCGCTCGGCGGCTTCACCCTCGAGCCCGAGGATTTCCGCCACCTCACGCTCGCCATCCGCGCCCGCGCGAGCGGCGCGGCGGTCGTGTCGGTGCTCGAGGGCGGCTACGATCCGCCGCGGATGGCCCGCGCCGCGTGCCTGCACGTGGAGGCGCTTGCCTCGTGATGGCGGCCGGCTATGTTCGGGCAGGGTCGTAGCGAAGGGCGGTGCCCACGTGGCGCTCCGGCTGTCGTCCGAGGTCTTCGAAGTCCGCACGAAGCATCCGTTCACCATCGCGCGCGGCACGTCCGACGCGGTCCGGCGGGTCTGGGTCCGCCTGACCGACGGCGACGGCGTGGAAGGCTGGGGCGAGGCCGACCCGTCGTGGTACTACGGCGAGACGGCCGACACGGTGGTGGCCGCGCTGGCGCGGCTCGAGCCGGTGCTGCCGGCCGACCCGTTCGAGCTGGAAGCCGCCGAGGCGGCGATGCTGCGCGCGCTCGCCGGCAACGCGGCGGCGCGCGTCGCCGTGTCGGCGGCGCTGCACGACCTCGTGGGCAAGCGCCTCGGCGTGCCCCTGTGGCGGCTGTGGGGGCTGGACCCGGCCCGCGCCCCCGTGTCGTCGTTCACCATCGGGCTCGACCGGCCGGAGATCGTGCGCGAGAAGGTGCGCGCGGCGGAGCCGTATCCGATCCTCAAGATCAAGGTCGGCACGCCGGACGACGAGGCGGTGCTGCGCGCCGTGCGCGAGGTCACGAGCAAGCCGATCCGGGCCGACGCGAACGGCGGCTGGTCCGCCAAGCAGGCGGTGGCGCGGCTGCCGCTGCTCGAGGAGATGGGCGTGGAGCTGCTCGAGCAGCCGGTGGCGGCCGGCGACCTGGCCGGCCTCGCCGCCGTGCATCGCGCCTCGCGCATCCCGCTCGTGGCGGACGAAGCCTGCCGCACGTCGTCCGACATCCCGGCCCTCGCGGGCGCGGTGGACGGCATCAGCATCAAGCTCGCCAAGTGCGGCTCGCTGCGCGAAGCGCTGCGGATGATCGCCGTCGCCCGCGCGCACCACCTGTCGGTGATGGTCGGGTGCATGATCGAGACGTCGCTCGGCATCACGGCGGCCGCGCACTTCACGCCGCTCCTCGACATCGTGGATCTCGACGGCGCGGCCCTGCTCGCGGACGACCCGTTCGTGGGCGCGTCCATCGCGGGCGGCCGCCTCACGCTCCCCACCGCACCGGGACTCGGCGTCACGCGACGGTGAAGCCGCGACGGATGGTGTGGACGGCGCGGCGATCGCTCCCGGGGCGGCCCCGGCCGCTCGGGGCGCGATGAGCGACGCCTTCGTCGACGTCGCCCTCCCGCTCGCCCTTCCCACCGCGCTGACCTACAGCGTGCCGGCGGACCTCGCCGCCCGCGCGGCGCCGGGCTGCCGGGTCGTGGTGCCCGTGCTGCGCCGCGAGGTGGTGGGCATCGTGACCGCGGTGGGCCGGCCGGCGCCGCAGGCGGCCGCGCGCGCCGTGATCGCGGCGCCCGACGCGGAGCCGGCGCTCGACGAGCACCTCGTCGCGCTCGCCCGGCACGTCGGGCGTCACTACGCCGCGCCGCCGGGCCTCGTGCTGCGGGCCATGCTGCCCGCGGCGCTGTTCTCGGTGGGCCGGCCGATGGTGCGCTTCGAGCCGGGGGCGCTCGAGGGCGCGGCGGCCGCCGCCCTGCGCCGCGCGAGCGACGCGGCCGCCGGGGCGGTGGAGCGGCTCGTGCGCGCCCCCGGGCGGGCCGTCCCGCTGGCCGCCATCCGCCGCGCGGCGGGCGGCGCGGGCCTCAAGCTGGTGCAGCGGCTCGTGGCCGAGGGCGCCGCCCGGCTGGAGACGGCGCCGCCGCGCACCGCCGCACCCGAGCGCACGGAGCGGTTCCTCGAGCTGGCCCGGCGCTACGAGCACCTCCTCGAGCTGGACCGGCGCTTCGTCCGCGCCCCCAAGCAGCGCGAGGCCTACGAGACGCTCGCGGCCCTGGGCGGCCGCGCGAGCGCGGCGGTGCTGGAGGAGCGCGGCCTCTCGCGCTCGGCTCTCGCCGCCCTCGTGGCCCGCGGCGACGCCCGCAGCGTCGTCGAGACCCGGATGCGCGATCCGTTCGCCGCCCTCCCCACGAGCCCGCCGCCCGCCGAGCCGACGGAGGCGCAGCGCGCGGCCGTGGCCGCGCTGGCCGCGCTCGATCCCGGCGGCGTGGCGCTCCTGTTCGGCGTCACCGGCAGCGGGAAGACCCTCGTCTACCTGGAGCACCTGCGGGCCGTCGTGGCGTCGGGCCGCGGCGCCATCGTGCTGGTGCCCGAGATCGCGCTCACGCCCCAGACCGTCGCGCGGCTCAAGGGCGTCTTCGGCGACGACGTCGCGGTGCTGCACAGCGGCCTGTCGGACGGCGAGCGCTACGACGCGTGGCGTGCGCTCAAGGAGGGCCGGCGCCGCGTGGCGATCGGCGCCCGTTCGGCGGTCTTCGCGCCGGTCCGGCGGCTCGGGGCCATCGTGCTCGACGAGGAGCACGACTCCTCTTACAAGCAAGGCGAGGCGCCCCGCTACCAGGCGCGCGAGGTCGCCATCCGCCGCGCGGCGCTGTGCGGCGCCACCGTCATCCTGGGGAGCGCGACGCCGTCGCTCGAGAGCTGGGCCGCGGCCCAGGCCGGGGCGTACCGGCTGATCGAGCTGCCGGAGCGCGTGGGGGCCCGCCCGCTGCCGCCCGTCGAGGTCGTGGACCTGCGCGCGGCACCCCGGGTGCGGGAATCGCACGCCGTGCCCTGGAGCGAGGCGCTGGACGGGGCGGTGCGGGGCGCCCTGGAGCGCGGCGAGCAGGCGATGGTGCTCCTCAACCGGCGCGGCTTCAGCCGCTTCGTGCAGTGCCCCTCGTGCGGGCGGGTGTGGGACTGCCCCAACTGCAGCATCACCCTCACCTACCACCGCGCGCCGGCGGCGCTGCGCTGCCACCACTGCGGCCACCGCGAGCGTCCGCCCGAGACGTGCCCCGACTGCGGGGCCTCGGTGCAGGTCTACCGGGGCGCGGGCACCCAGCAGGTCGAGGAGTTCCTGGCGGGCCGGTTCCCCGCCGCCCGCATCGCGCGGATGGACCTCGACAGCACGGGCGAGCGCTGGGCGCACCACCGCATCCTCGCGCGCGTCGAGGCCGGCACCGTGGACGTCCTCGTGGGCACCCAGATGATCGCCAAGGGGCTCGACTTCCCGCGCGTCACCGTGGTGGGCGTCGTGGACGCGGACGTGGCCCTGAACCTCCCGGATTTCCGGGCCGCCGAGCGCACGTTCGACCTGCTGACCCAGGTGGCCGGCCGCGCGGGCCGGGGCCCGCTCGGGGGTCGGGTGCTGGTGCAGACGCGGGCGCCGGGCCACCACGCCATCGTCCACGCGGCCCGGCACGACGTGCGCGGCTTCATGGCGACCGAGCTGGCCGAGCGGCGGGATCCGCCGTACCCGCCCGTCGTGCGCCTCGCCAACGTGGTGACGAGCGGCCGCGACGAGCGGGCGGTGGCGCGGGCGGCGGAGCGGGTGGCGGCCTGGCTGCACGCGCTCCTGGCGGCGCGGCCCGACGTGCGGGCCACGGTGGTGGGGCCGGCGCCCTGCCCGATCGAGCGGGTGCGCGACCGCTGGCGCTGGCACAGCCTCGTGAAGGCCGCGGACGAGGCGGCGCTGACGCGGCTCGCCGGCTACCTCGCGGCCCGCGCCCCGGTGCCGGGCGGCGTGCGCCTGGTCGTGGACCGTGACCCGGCCTCGCTCCTCTAGCGCGCTATTGAACTCGCCTCCGGCCGTTCGTATTATTCGCGCCGCTCATGGCCCGTCAGCGCAGTTCGCGTCCCGTTCCACCGGCGGGCCCGCGTCGATGAAGGCGCGTCGAGGCGTTGCGCCGCAGGTGCCGGCCGATGGGGATCTCCCCGGCGGCCGGCTTCTTCTTGGGTGCGCGCGATGAGCGACGGCGTGGCCCGGCTGCTCGCGGCGCTCGCGGAGCGGATGCCGCGCGAGGAAGTCGAGGCGGTGTACGCCTTTCCGCCGGTGCGCCACGAGGGCAGCGAGCACGGCGTCGCGGTCGTCAGCCGCGTGCTGGCCGGCGACCGGCGCCTGGTGTACCGGGCCCGCTACGTGGTCCCGCTCAAGGGGCCGGAGCGCGGCAAGGTGACGGTGGCCGTCGAGGAGACGGCCGAAGCGCCGGCCGACCTCCTGCCCGAGGTCTTGGACGGCGTGCGCCGCCGGGCGGACGAGGCGGGCGAGGCCGAGAGCGTGGATCTCACCGCGTGGAAGGCGGAACCGGGTGAGCGTTCCCCAGCCGAGTGAGGGCGTGGAGCTGCTGGAGGAGTTCCGCCGCTACCTGCGGGAGCACGGGCTGCCGGTGACCACGCAGCGCGAGCAGGTGGCGGAGGCGGTGCTCGTCTCGGCCGGGCACCTCTCGGTCGAGGACATCGAGCAGCAGCTGCGCGGGCGCGGCCTCCACATCGGCAAGGCCACCGTCTACCGCACGCTGGACATCCTGGCGCGGAGCGGGATGATCACCGAGCGCGATTTCGGCGAGGGCTTCCGCCGCTACGAGCGGGTCCCGGGCCATCCCCACCACGAGCACCTCATCTGCACCCGCTGCGGGAAGGTCATCGAGTTCACCAACGAACGGCTCGAGCGCCTCAAGGCGCTGGTGGCCGAAGAGTACGGATTCCAGCATCACCACCACCGGCTGGACATTTACGGTCTGTGCCGGGAGTGCCAGGCGAAGGACGCCGGCGCATCCTCTCCCCCATCCTCCTCCCAGTCCGAGTAGAGGTAGCGAAGTGTTCGATCCCATGCATTTCGTTCCGACCAAGGGGTTCCTGACCCGGGGCGTCGGCCGCCACAAGGAGAAGCTCACCAGCTTCGAGATGGCGCTGCGCGACGCGGGCATCGAGAAGTGCAACCTGGTGCGCGTGAGCTCGATCTTCCCGCCGCACGGCAAGCTGATCACGCGGCAGGAAGGGGTCCAGATGCTGCGGCCGGGCCAGGTGGTGTTCGCGGTGCTGGCCGAGATGTCCACCAACGAGCCGAGCCGGATGGTGGCGGCCTCGATCGGCCTCGCGATCCCGGCGGACCCGAACCACTACGGCTACATCTCGGAGCACCACGCGTACGGGCAGAAGGAGGAGATCGCGGGGGACTACGCGGAGGACCTCGCGGCCTCGATGCTCGCCACGACCCTCGGCGTGCCCTTCGATCCGAACCAGGCGTGGGACGAGCGGCGCGCGGTCTACCTGATGTCGGGCGACATCGTGAAGACGCGCAACGTCACCCAGACCGCCGAGTGCGGTCCCGACGGCCTGTGGACGACGGTCGTCGCGTCGTGCGTGTACGTGGAGTTCAACGAGGTGGGCGAGACTCCGCCCGCGCCGGCCCCCAAGCCGGCGACGTGACGACGGTGCGGGACCGGTCCGCAGGGATGCCGCCGGGGGACGACGCGTCCTCCGGCGGCTTCGTTCCGGGGAGGCGCGCCGCGTGACGGTCGCCTTCCTCGCCGGCCTGCTGTCGTTCCTCTCGCCCTGCGTGCTGCCGCTGGTGCCGAGCTACCTCTCGTTCATCACCGGCGTGAGCGGGGTGACCGAGCTGGAGTCGCGCCGCCACCTCGCGCTCGTGCACGCGATGCTGTTCGTCGCCGGCTTCTCGATCATCTTCATCGCGCTCGGCGCGACCGCGACGGAGCTGGGCCTGCTGCTCAAGTCCTGGCAGGCCTGGGTCGAGCGCGTGGGCGGCGCGCTCATCGTTCTTTTCGGGCTGTACACGCTCGGCGTGCTCAGGATCGGCGTGCTGTCGCGCGAGGCCCGCGTGCAGCTCTCCAACAAGCCGCTCGGGTTCCTCGGCTCGGTGCTCGTGGGCATGGCCTTCGGCGCCGGCTGGACGCCGTGCATCGGGCCCATCCTCGGCTCGATCCTGCTCTACGCCTCGAGCCGCGCCGACCTCGGCGAGGGCCTGCGCCTCCTCGCCGCCTACTCGCTCGGCCTCGCCATCCCGTTCCTGGTGGCCGCGTGGGCGCTGGAGGCGTTCCTCCGCTGGTTCCAGCGCTTCCGCCGCTACGTCCGCTGGGTCGAGATCGTGGCCGGCGTGCTGCTCGTCGCCGTGGGACTGCTGCTGCTGACGGGGAGCTTCACGGTGCTGTCGGGGTGGATGCAGGGCCTGACGCCGGGGTTCCTGAGATCCAAGCTCTGAGCACTGACCAGTATTCAGCCGGCCTTCTCGAGTGATTCCTCGAGCTGCTGCCGCCGCAGCAGCTGCCAGTACCGCCCCCGGCGCTCGAACAGGTCCTCGTGGCGGCCCGTCTCCACGATGCGCCCCCGCTCGAGCACCACGATGAGGTCCGCGTCGCGGATCGCCGTGATGCGGTGCGAGACCACGAGCGTGGTGACGCCGGCCAGGGCGCGCTTCAGCTCCCGGAGGATGGCGGCCTCCGTGTCGGTGTCCACGGCCGAGAGCGCGTCGTCGAGCACGACGACCTCCGGCCGGCGGGCCAGGGCGCGCGCCAGCGCCGCCCGCTGCTTCTGGCCGCCGGAGAGGTTGATGCCGCGCTCGCCGAGCATCGTGCCGTAGCCGCCGGGGAAGGCGGTCACCGTCTCGTGCAGCTGCGCGACGCGCGCGGCCGCCTCCGCCGCCGCGCGGTCGAGCTCGCCCAGCGCGATGTTCTCCTCGATCGTCTGCGAGAACAGGAACGTCTCCTGCGGGACGAAGCCGACCGTCCGGCGGAGCGCGGGGAGCGCGAGCTCGCCGAGCGGGATGCCGTCGAGCAGGACCTCGCCGCGGTCCGGGTCGGCGAGCCGCGGGATCAGCTCGACCAGGGTGCTCTTGCCCGCGCCCGTCGCCCCGACCACCGCGACCCAGGAGCCCGCGGGCGCGGCGAAGGAGACGTCCTCCAGCGCCCAGCCGCGGTCGCCGCGCGCGCCGTCGGCGGGCCGCGGCACGGGGTAGCGGAACCAGACGCCGCGGAACTCGACGCCGCGCCCGCCGCGCGCCGGGGGCAGCTCGCGCGGTGCGTCGGGGCTCGCGATGGCGGGCCGCTCGTTCATCAGCTGCTGGATCCGGTCCATCGAGGCGGCGCCGCGCTGGAAGATGTTGATCACCCAGCCGAAGGCGATCATCGGCCAGACCAGCAGCACGAGGTACGTCGTGAACGCGATGTACTCGCCCAGCGTGACCGTGCCGCGCACCACGAGCAGCGACCCGAACCACAGCGTCAGCACGCCGCCGGCGCCGCCGCACAGCGTGATCAGGGG
>DATKNX010000043.1:0-10027 GCA_035541085.1 Gemmatimonadales bacterium
GGTGCTGCGCCGCGCGGGCGTCGAGGTGCAGGGCGGCGTGCTCGAGGCGGAGGCGCGCGCGCAGAACGCGCTCTTCTTCCACCGCTTCGCCGAGCGCGGCCGCCCGTTCGTCGCCCTCAAGCTCGCCGTCTCGCTCGACGCGCGCATCGCGGACCGGCACGGCCGCTCGCGCTGGGTGTCGGGGCCGGCGGCGCGCGAGTTCGTGCACTGGCTCCGGGCGGGCTTCGACGCGCTGGCCGTGGGCGGCGGCACGGCGAGGGCCGACGACCCGGGCCTGACGGTGCGCGGCGCGGTCACGCCGCAACGCCCGCCGCTCCGCGTCGTGCTCGACCGCCGCGCCGAGCTGCCGCTCACGGCGGCGCTCGTGCGCACGGCGCGCGAGGTGCCGACGCTCGTGCTGCTCGGGCGCGACGCGCCGCCCGCCGCGGCCGAGGCGCTGCGCGCCGCCGGCGTCGCGGTGCTCCCGGCCGACGGCCCGGCCGACGCGCTGGCCGCGCTGGCCGGCCGCAAGGTGGGGAGCGTGCTGGTCGAGGGCGGCGGCGTCGTCGCCGGCCGCCTGCTCGCGGCCGGCGTCGTGGACCGGCTGTACCTGGTGGTGGCGCCGCTCTGGCTCGGCGAGGAGGGCGTGAGCGCCTTCCCCGGCGTGCCGGCCCCGGCGATCGAGGAAGCCGCGCGCTGGCGGACGGTCGAGCGCCGCGCCTTGGGCGACGACACCCTGCTCGTCCTGGACAGGACCTGACATGTTCACCGGAATCGTGACGGCGATGGGCACCGTGCGCCGCGTGCGGCGCACCGCGAACGGGCTCGAGGTGACGGTCGCGCACCCCTACCGCCGCAAGATCGCCATCGGCGAGAGCATCGCCGTGGACGGCACCTGCCTCACCGTCGTGAAGACGGCCGGCCGCACGTTCACCGTCGAGGCGGTGACGATGACGCGCAGCCGGACCACGTTCGGCGACTACCGCGCCGGCCGGCCCGTGAACCTCGAGCGCTCGCTGAAGCTCGGCGACCTCCTCGGCGGGCACCTGGTGGCCGGGCACGTGGACGGCGTGGGCACCGTGGTGCGGCGCCAGCCGCTCGCCGACTCGGTGCTCCTCGACATCCGCGCGCCCAAGTACGTGGCCGACCTCTCGGTGCTCCACGGCTCCGTCGCGGTGGACGGCATCTCGATGACCGTCAACGCGTTGCCGCGCCGCGGCGTGGTCCAGATCTCCGTGATCCCGCACACCCTCAAGGTGACCACGCTGGGTAGAGCCCGGGTCGGCACGCGCGTACATTTAGAGGCCGACCTGATCGGCAAGTTCGTGGAGCACCTCCTGGCGCCGCACCTCGCGGCCCGGAGAAGGGGGCGTCGCTAGATGGTTTTCGGGACGGTCGAGCAGGCCATCGCCGACATCCGCGCGGGCAGGATCGTCGTCGTGGCGGACGACGAGGGACGCGAGAACGAGGGCGACCTCGTCGCCGCGGCCGAGAAGATCACGCCCGAGCTGATCAACTTCATGACCGTGCACGGCCGCGGGCTCATCTGCCTGACGCTGACGCCCGAGCGCTGCGAGGCGCTGGGCCTGCAGCAGATGGTCGAGCACAACACCGAGGCGCACGAGACCGCGTTCACCGTGAGCGTGGACGCCGGCGCCCGGTTCGGCGTCACGACCGGCATCAGCGCCGCCGACCGCGCGGCCACGATGCGCGTGGCCATCGATCCCGTCACCGTCCCGTCCGACCTGCGCCGGCCCGGCCACGTGTTCCCGCTCCGGGCGCGGCCCGGCGGCGTGCTGCAGCGCGTGGGCCAGACCGAGGCCAGCGTGGACCTCGCGCGGCTCGCCGGGCTGGTGCCCGCCGGCGTGCTGTGCGAGGTCCTCAACGCCGACGGCACGATGGCGCGCCGCCCGCAGCTCGAGCAGTTCGCCACCGAGCACAAGCTGACCTTCATCACCGTCGCGCAGATCGTGGCGCACCGCCTCCAGAACGAGCGGCTGGTGCACCGCGTGGCGGAGGCGCGGCTGCCGACGCCGTACGGCGAGTTCCGGATCGTCGGCTACCGCAACGACGTGGACGACTCGGAGCACGTGGCCCTGGTCTTCGGCGAGCCGGGCGGCCGGGCCGAGGTGCTGGTGCGCATCCACTCCAAGTGCCTGACGGGCGACGTGTTCGGCTCGGCGCGCTGCGACTGCGGCTGGCAGCTCCAGACGGCGATGAAGATGATCGCCGAGTCCGGCGCGGGCGTCGTGGTCTACCTCGACCAGGAGGGGCGCGGCATCGGGCTCCTCAACAAGCTCAAGGCGTACGAGCTGCAGGACGCGGGGCAGGACACCGTCGAGGCCAACGAGCGGCTCGGCTTCCTGCCCGACCTCCGCAACTACGGCATCGGCGCGCAGATCCTCCTGGACCTGGGCGTGAAGGCCATCCGCATCCTGACCAACAACCCGATGAAGCTCGTGGGCATCGAGGGCTACGGCCTGTCCATCGTCGAGCGCGTGCCGATCATCCCGCCGCGCACCGACGAGAACGCCGGCTACCTCGACGTCAAGCGCGACAAGCTCGGCCACCTGCTGGCCCACTGATGAGCGCGGCCCCCCCCTCGCCGGCCCAGCCCCGCAACCCGGCGCGCGTCGCGCTGGTGGCGAGCCGGTTCAACGAGAACGTGAGCCGCCGGCTGCTGGCGGGCGCGGAGCAGTGCCTCGCGGACCGCGGCGTGCCCCCGGAGCTGGTGGACGTGCGCTGGGTGGCCGGCGCGTGGGAGCTGCCGGTGATGGCGCGCGGGCTCCTGGAGCGCGGCGGCTACCGGGCGCTGGTGGCGCTCGGCGCCGTGATCCGCGGCGAGACGGCGCACTTCGAGATCATCGCCGGCGAGTCGGCCCGCGGTCTCATGGCGCTGACGGTGCAGTACGGCGTGCCGGTGGGCTTCGGCGTGCTGACGTGCGAGACCCTCGCGCAGGCGCTCGAGCGCTCGGGCGGCACCGCGGGGAACAAGGGCTACGAGGCCACCGCCGCGGCGCTCGACGCCGCCCAGTCGCTGCCCGCGCGCGATGGCGATCCGGGCTGAGACCCGCGCCCGCGCGCTCGCGCTCCAGCTGCTCTACGCGTGGGACCAGGGCGCCGGCGGCGAGATCGACCGGCGGGTCGTGTGGTCCCGCGTGCTCCCGCTCGTGCGCGTCTCGCCCGCCGTCCGCGACCGGGCGATGGGGATGGCGGAGGCCGCGCTCGAGGCGCGCGGCCGGATCGACCCGCAGCTCGAGCGCGCGGCCGACCGCTGGCGGCTCGAGCGCCTCGCGGTGGTGGACCGCAACATCCTCCGCCTCGCGGCCCGCGAGCTCGAGGGCGGCACCGTGCCGCCCAAGGTCGCGATCGACGAGGCCGTGCGCCTCGCGCGCTGGTTCGGCGGGCCCAAGTCGCCCGGCTTCGTCAACGGCATCCTCGACCGGCTGGCGCGCGAGATGGGCCGGCTGTGAGGATCCTGCTCGTGAACTGGCGCGACCGCGCGAACCCGCAGGCCGGCGGCGCGGAGGTCCACCTGCACGAGATCTTCGGCCGCCTCGCGGCGCGCGGCCACGAGGTGCACCTGCTGGCGAGCGGCTACCCGGGCGCGGCCGCCGAGGGCGAGCTGGACGGCATCGCGGTGCACCGCGTGGCCGGCGAGTACGGCTTCGCCGCCGCGGGCCGGCGCGCCTTCGCGCGCCTCGCGCGCCGGCTGCGGCCCGACGTCGTGGTGGAGGACGTCAACAAGCTGCCGCTCTACCTGCCGCTCCTGTGGCGCGGGCCGCTCGTCCTGCTGGTGCCGCACCTCTTCGGCACCACGGCGTTCCGCGAGGCGCCGTGGCCGGTGGCGCTGGTGGTCTGGGCGGCGGAGCGGCCGATGCCGCTCGTCTACCGCCGCGCGGCCGTGCACGCGATCAGCGCCAGCACGCGCGACGACCTCGTGGCCCGCGGCTTCGCGCCCGGCGCCGTGCGGGTCATCTACCCGGGCGTGGACGCGGGGCTCTACCGCCCCGATCCCGCCGTGGCGCGCGCCCCGCGGCCCCGCTTCCTGTACGTGGGGCGGCTGAAGCGCTATAAGGCGGTGGAGACGGCGCTGGCGGCCCTGGCCGAGCTGAGGCGCGGCGCGGTGCCCGACGCGGAGCTGTGGATCGCGGGCGGCGGCACGGACCGAGCGCGCCTCGAGCGGCTGGCGGGCGAGGGCGTGCGGTTCCTCGGCCGCGTCAGCGAGCAGGAGAAGCTCAGGCTCTACCGCGAGGCGTGGGCGGTGGTCTTCCCCTCGCCCAAGGAGGGCTGGGGCATCACCAACCTCGAGGCCGCGGGGTGCGGCACGCCGGCGGTGGCGTCCGACAGCCCGGGCCTCAGGGAGTCGGTGCGGCACGGCGAGACGGGCCTGCTGGTGCCGCACGGCGACGTGGGGGCGATGGCGGCGGCGCTGGGCGAGCTGGCCCGCGACGCCGGCCGGCGCGAGCGCCTGGGGCGCGGGGCGCGCGCGTTCGCCGAGTCGCTGAGCTGGGAGCGCGCGGCGGACGAGACGGAAGCCCACCTCGAGGCCGCGCGGGCCGCCGGGCCGCGCGGCGAGGAGTGACGACGATGGAGACGACGATCACGACGCGGCACGGCGAGATCGCCGACGCGCTGCGGGTGCGGGCCGAGCGCGTCATCGAGCGCCTGGCGCGCCTCGCCACCCGGCCCACGGCCGGGCACGTCACCTTCGGCGTGGACCACCAGCGCGCGACGGCCGAGGTCCGCCTCACGGCCGCGCGCGGCGTCGTGTACGTGGCGAGCGGCGAGGCGGCCGACCACCGCACGGCCCTCGACCGCGCCGTGGCCAAGCTGCGGCGCCAGCTCGACAAGCAGGAAGCCAACCCCCGCCGGCGCGCGGGCAGCGCGCGGAGGTAGCCACGATCCGGCTGCGCGACCTCATCGAGCAGCGGGCCGAGCCGCTGCAGCTCGAGGTCCTCACGGGCGACGCGGGACTCGAGCGCGCCATCCCCTCGGCCGAGGTGTCGAACCCCGGCCTGGTGCTGGCGGGCTACACGGCGCGCTTCGCGCCCGACCGCGTGTACGTGCTCGGCGAGACCGAGATCTCGTACCTGTTCGCGCTGCCGGAGGCCGACCGGCGGCAGCGCATCGTCTCGCTCTGCGACCTGGGCTGCCCCTGCATGTTCGTCACCAAGGGGCTCGAGGTGCCGCCCGAGCTGGTGGCGCTGAGCCGCGAGCGCGGCGTCGCGGTGGTCCGCACGCGCCTGAAGACGTCGGAGTTCTACAACCGCCTCAAGCCGTTCCTCGAGGAGGCCTTCGCGGCGCAGACGGCGCTGCACGGCTCGCTCGCCGACGTCTACGGCGTCGGCCTGCTGTTCACCGGCCGCTCGGGCATCGGCAAGAGCGAGTGCGTCCTCGACCTCGTCGAGCGCGGGCACCGGCTCGTGGCCGACGACGTCGTGCTGGTGCGCCGCCTGGGCCACGACGTGCTGATCGGCCGCGGGCACGAGCACCAGCACCACTTCATGGAGATCCGCGGCATCGGCCTGATCGACATCGCGGCCCTGTTCGGCATCCGCGCGGTGCGGCAGCAGAAGCGCATCGAGGTCGTCGTGCAGCTCGAGGACTGGGACAGCGCGCACCCGTACGAGCGCACCGGCCTCGACGGCGAGGAGACGACGATCCTCGAGGTGAAGCTGCCGAAGGTCGTCGTGCCGCTGAACCCGGGCAAGAACATCACCGTGATCGCCGAGATCGTGGCGATGCGCCACCTGCTGAAGTACTCGGGCGTCGACTCCGCGCGCGAGTTCAACGAGCGCCTGATCGGCCGGATGCAGGAGCGGCGCCAGATCCGCGAGTACCTGGAAGAGGACTATGAGTGAGCCGCTGGTGGGCGTCGTGGTCGCCCACTCGGAGCTGGCCGCCGCGCTGCTCGCGGCCGTGCGCGCCATCGCCGGCGAGGACGTCGGCCTCGTGGCCGTCTCCAACACCGGCTGCGACCGCGCGGCGCTCATGCGGAGCCTCGACGCGGCGATCGCCGGCCGGCCGGCCGTGATCTTCACCGACATGGCCGGCGGCTCCTGCGCCTTCACGGCGTCGGCCCTGGCGCGCGGCCGCGGCGACGTGAAGGTCGTGACCGGCGTCAACCTCGCGATGCTGGTGGATTTCGCCTTCCACCGCACCCTGCCCGTCGCGGAGGCGGCGCGCCGCGCCGTCGAGGTCGGGCGCACGGCGGTGGGGGCCGTCGAGAAGTGAGCCTGGTGCTCTACCGCATCGACGACCGGCTGATCCACGGCCAGGTCGTCGTCGGCTGGGGCCAGCGGCTCGGCCTCGCCTTCATCGTGCTGGTGGACGACGCGGTGCGCGCCAACGTCTGGGAACAGGAGCTCTACCGCATGGGCGTGCCGGGCGCGATGGACGTCGTGTTCGCCACGGTGGCGGAGGCCGCGCCGCGCATCGCCGAGTGGGAGGCCGATGCGCGCAAGGGCCTCCTGCTGACGGGCGACGTGGAGACGATGGTCGCCCTGTGCGCCGCCGCGCCCGCGGTGCGCAAGGTGAACGTCGGCGGCATCCACGCGCGCGAGGGGCGCACCGAGCGGCTGCGCTACGTGTTCCTGAGCGAGACCGAGGCGCAGCAGCTCGCCGCGCTCGCGGCCCGCGGCGTCGAGGTGACGGCGCAGGACCTGCCGACGGCCAAGCCCGTGCCGGTGGCGGAGCTGCTGTGACCGCCGCCACGGTGGCGGCCGTGCTGGCCGTCGGGGCCGTCGCGGGCCTCGACCTCGTGAGCGTGCCGCAGGCGATGCTCGGGCGGCCGCTCGTGGCGGGCTTCCTCGGCGGCCTCGTGGCCGGGAGCCCGCTCGCCGGGCTCGCGACCGGCGCGGTGCTCGAGCTGTTCGCCTTCGAGACGCTGCCCGTCGGCGCGTCGCGCTACCCCGACTGGGGCCCGGCGGCCGCGGCGTCCGGCGCGCTGGCGGCGCAGCGCGGCGGCGCGTGGGACGCGGCCTGGATGGCGGGCATCATGGTCGTGGCCCTGGTGTTCGCGTGGCTCGGGGGCTTCGGGATGCTGCTGGTGCGGCGCCTCAACGCCGGGCACCTCCGGCGCCGCCTGCCCGCGCTGGAGAGCGGCGACCACCGCGCGCTGCTCGCGCTCCAGGTCGGCGGCATCGCGCGCGACCTCGTGCGGGCGGCCGTCGCGACGGGGCTGACGCTGTGGATCGGCGGGCGCGTGGCGCGGCACGTCGAGCTGGGCTGGCGCGCCCCGCACGCGCTGGCCGACGTCGCGGTCGTGGGCACCGCCCTCGGCGTCGCGGTGTGGAGCGCGTGGCGGCTCTTCGGCAACGGCAAGGCGCGCGGCTGGCTCGCCGCCGGCGCCGTGGCCGGCGTGGCCCTCGTGGCGGGGATGCTCGCGTGGTAGCGCGCGCCGAGCCCGTGCCGGGCTTCCGCTCCGCGCTGGCGCGCCTGTTCACGATCCAGGCGGCGTTCACGTACGAGCGGATGCTCGGCGTCGGCTTCGCGTTCGCCTCCGAGCCGCTGCTGCGCGGGCTCCGGCGGCGCGAGGGCGGGGGACCGGCCTTCGGCGCGGCCCTGGCGCGCGAGGCGAGCTACTTCAACGCGCACCCGTACCTCGCGGCGCTGGCCGTCGGCGCCCTCGCCCGCGCGGAGAACGACGGCGTCGCGCCCGAGCGGATCGAGCGCCTCAGGGCCGCCCTGATCGGGCCGCTGGGCTCGCTCGGCGACCGGCTCATCTGGGCGGGCTGGCTCCCGGCGTGCGCGGCCGTCGGGCTCCTGCTGGTCGCGCTCTCGGCGGGCGGCTGGGCGGTGCTGGCGTTCCTCGTCCTCTACAACCTGATGCACGTCTCGCTCAGGGTGTGGGGGCTCCGGGTGGGCTGGCGGGCCGGCGTGGGCGTCGCGGGCGCGCTGGCCTCGCCCGCGCTGCAGCGCGCGCTCGAGGTGGTGGCGCCGCTCGCCGCGCTCGTGGTGGGCGCCGCGCTGCCGGCCGTGCTGGGCTGGTTCCCGTTCCGCGCGCACTGGGAGGTGTTCGCCGCGGCCGCCGCCGCGCTCGGCTTCGCCGAGCTGGTGCGCGCGATGCAGGGGCGGGCGACGGGCCTGGTGGTGGCGGCCTTCGCCCTGGCCGTCGTCGTGGCCGTGGGGATGGCGTGGTAGTCGAGCGCACCGCGCCCATCGTCAACCGGCTCGGGCTGCACGCCCGGCCGGCCGCGGAGTTCGTGAAGATCGCGAACCGCTTCGCCGCGCAGATCGTGGTCCGCAAGGACGACCTCGAGGTGAACGGGAAGAGCATCATGGGGATGATGATGCTGGCGGCCGAGTGCGGGAGCGCGCTCGTCATTCGGGCCGACGGCGACGACGCCGAGCAGGCCGTCGCGGCGCTGCTGGCGCTGGTGGCTGCGGGATTCGGGGAGGACTGATGCCGCAGGGGGTCATCAAGGGAGTCGCCGTCTCGCCCGGCGTCGCCGTCGGGCCCGCGCTCGTCGTGCGCTGGGAGGCGCCGGTGGTGCCCGAGGTCACGATCGGCCCGGGCCAGGTCGCGGCCGAGACGGCGCGCCTCGGCGAGGCGCTGGCCTTCGCGCGCGAGCGCATCGCGCGCAGCCGCGCCCGGGCGGCCGAGCGCGCGGGCGAGGAGGAGGCCCGGATCTTCGACGCGCAGCTGCTGATGCTCGAGGACCAGGACCTCCGCGGCGGCACGGACCGGCTGATCCGCGAGAACCACTTCTCGGCCGAGCGCGCGTTCCAGCTCAAGATGCTGGAGTGGCGCGGGCTGTGGAGCACCACCGGCAGCGCGATGCTGCGCGAGCGGCTCGCCGACCTCACCGACGTCGAGATCCTCGTCCTCACGCACCTGATGGGCGTCGAGGAGCCGACGCTCGAGCACGCGCGGCCCGAGACGCCCGTCGTGCTGGTGGCGCGCGACCTGACGCCGGCCCTGACCGTGCAGCTCGACCGCGAGGCCGTGCTGGCCATCGCGTGCGAGGAGGGCACGCGCACCTCCCACGCCGCGATCCTCGCGCACTCGATCGGCATCCCCGCCGTGATGGCGCTGCCGGAGGTCCTCGCGCGCGTCACGAACGGCGACCTCGTCGTGCTCGACGGCTGGGCCGGCACGCTGCAGGTCGAGCCCACCGAGACCGTCGTGGAGGCGGCGCGCCGGCGCGACCGCCAGCGGCGCGAGCTCGAGCGCGACCTCGAGGCCGGCTCCGAGCTGCCCGCGCAGACCACCGACGGCGTCGTGCTCGCGGTGCGCACCAACCTCGACCTGCCGGAGGAGCTCGACGCCGCCGTGCGCCACGGCGCCGAGGGCGTGGGCCTGATGCGCACCGAGTTCCTCGTCCAGGGCCGCGGCCAGATGCCCACCGAGGACGAGCAGGCCGAGCTCTACCGCCGCGTCGGCGCCGCCTTCGCGCCGCACCCCGTCGTGGTGCGCACCTTCGACCTCGGCGGCGACAAGTTCCCGGCGCCGTTCCGCCGCGGGTCCGAGGGCAACCCGATGCTCGGCTGGCGCGCGATCCGCGTCTGCCTCGACCAGCCGGAGATCTTCCGGCCGCAGATCCGCGCCATCCTGCGCGCCGCCGCGCACGCCAAGCTCAAGCTGATGCTGCCGCTCGTGACCCGGCTCGACGAGATCCTCCGCACGCGCGAGATGGTGGCCGAGGAGGCGCGCGCCCTGAAGAAGGGCGGCATCGAGGCGGCCGCGAGCGTGCCCATCGGCATCATGGTCGAGACGCCGGCCGCCGCCATCATGGCCGACCGCCTCGCGGAGGTGTCGGACTTCCTCTCGGTGGGCACCAACGACCTGGTGCAGTACACGCTCGCGGTGGACCGCGGCAACGCGCGGCTCGCCGAGCGCTTCAGCCCGCACCACCCGTCGATCCTGCGCCTCCTCAGGAACGTCGCGCGCGCGGCGAAATCGGCCCGGCGCGAGCTGTCGGTGTGCGGCGAGATGGCGTCCGACCCCGTGTCGGTCTACCTGCTCGTCGGCCTCGGCTACCGCGTGCTGTCGGTGGCCGGCCCGAGCCTGCCGATGGTGAAGTGGCTGGTGCGGCAGATCAAC
>DATKNX010000044.1:0-5109 GCA_035541085.1 Gemmatimonadales bacterium
CAAGGTGGACCCGTACCTGCGGCCGCTGTACGACGCGCTCGAGGACATGATGCCGCACGACAAGGTGCAGCGGGCCCTCGAGGCGCGGATCATCGAGATCGCGCCGCTCGCCTACATGCGCGGCCGCACGCTGGCCGACGCGTTCGTCATCCTCGACGAGGCGCAGAACACGACGGGAATGCAGATGAAGATGCTGCTCACCCGGTTGGGCGTGAATTCGCGCGCCGTCATCACGGCGGACAAGACCCAGGTCGACCTCGCGCAGCACGAGGAGTCCGGCATCGTGCAGGTCGAGCGGATCCTGCCGGGGATCGACGGGATCGCGTTCTGCTATCTCGACGAGGGTGACGTGATCCGCCACCGGCTGGTGCGCGAGATCATCCGCGCCTACCGGGAGGACCAGGCGGGCTGATGGACCTGGTGCGCGCCATCCGGCGCCACGGGGCCCGGCTGCTGCTGGCGCTGCCGGTCGCGGTCGCCGCCTACCTGGCCTTCCCGCGCTCGGCCTCGGTGCTGCCCGAGCCCCTGGCCGTGGGCAGCGTCTCGGCCGTGGACGTGATCCCGCCCATCGGCTTCCTCGTCCTCAAGTCCGGCGCGCAGCGCGCGAAGGAAGCCGAAGCGCTCGCGGCCACCGTCAAGCCGCTCATCACCGGGCACCCCGACGCCGCCGACTCCGCGGTCGCGGCGGCCGGCCACTTCTTCGCGGCCCTGGACTCCGCCGTGGCGGCCGGCCGGTCGGTGCGCGCCGCGGCCGAGGAAGCGGGCCTCGACCTCCGGGAGGGCGACGCGGCCGCGCTGGCGAACGCGGGCGCCCGCGCGGCGCTGCGGCGCGAGGTCCAGGCGGCGCTGCGCCGCTCGGCCAGCGGCTACCTCGCCCCCGGCGTCTCGGCCGCCGAGCTCGGCCGCGAGGTCGTGCTGCGGCAGGGCACCGACGAGCGGATCGTCTCGAGCGACAGCGTGCACCCCTTCGGCGACTTCCTGGAGGCGGCGGCCTCGGGCCAGGAGGCGCGGCGGGCCGGCGCCGAGCCGCTGTTCGAGCGGCTGCTGGGCACGTTCTTCCGCCCCACGCTGGTCTACGAGCGCGCGGAGACCGAGCGGCGCCGCGACGCCCTGCGGCGCACCGTGGACTCGGTGCAGGCCGTGGTGCAGCCGGGCGAGAAGATCATCGGCGCGCACGAGGTCGTGGACCAGATGGCCGCGGCGAAGCTCGCCGCGTACCGGGCGGCGATGGAGCGGGGCGGGGCGGGCCGGGTGCGCGGCGCGGTCGCCTCGCTCGGGGTCCTCGGCCTCGAAGCCCTGCTGTGCATCCTGTTCGGCGTGATCTGCCTGTTCTTCCGGCCCGCGCTCTACCAGTCGGCGCGCGCCCTGGGCTTCTTCGCCATCGGCTTCGGCGTCGTGGTCGTGGCCGCGGGGCTCGTGGCGCGCGGGACGCCGGTGCGGCCGGAGCTGATCCCCGTGCCGCTCGCCGCGATCCTCTTCTCCGTCGTGTTCGACGGGCGCATCGCGGCCGTGGCGGCGATGGTCATCGCGGCGCTGGTGGGCGTGCAGCCCGCCTTCGCGGGCACGGAGGCGCTGTTCCTCACCTTCGTGGGCGGCGCGGCCGCCGCCCTGTCGGTGCAGCGGATCCGGCGGCGCACGCAGGTCTACTACTCCATCGCGGTCGTGGCCGCGGTCTACGCCGCGGCGTCGGTCGTCTCGGGCGCGGCCGCGGCGGAGCCGGCCGCCGGCATCGTGCAGTCCGCCGTTCTCGGCGGCGTCAACGCGCTCGCCTCGGCGGCGCTCGCGATGCTGCTCCTGCCGCTGGCGGAGCGGTTCACCCGCACCACGACGGACCTCACGCTGCTCGAGCTGGCGGACCCGGACCGGCCGCTGCTGCGGCGCCTGGCGGGCGAGGCGCCCGGCACCTACGCCCACTCGATCGCGATGGCGAACCTGTGCGAAGCCGCCTGCAACGCCATCGGCGCCAACGGCCTCCTCGCGCGCGTCGGCTGCTACTACCACGACGTCGGGAAGCTCAAGCACCCGCAGTACTTCGTCGAGAACCAGACGCACGGCAAGAACCCGCACGACCAGCTCAAGCCGAGCGCGTCGGCCGCGGTCATCCGCCGCCACGTGGAGGAGGGCCTCCAGCTCGCCACGGAGCACCGGCTCCCCGACGCGGTGAAGGCCTTCATCCCCGAGCACCACGGCACCTCGCCGATCGCGTTCTTCCTCGACCAGGCGCGGGACGCCGAGCCGGCCGCCGCCGCGCGCGAAGAGCAGTTCCGCTACCCGGGGCCGCTCCCGCGGTCGGCGGAGACGGCCGTCGCGCTGCTCGGCGATTCGGTGGAGGCGGCGCTGCGCGTCCTGGACGACCCGACGCCCGAGACCATCGCCGACGCGATCGACCACCTCGTCAGCAGCAAGGTCGAGAGCGGCCAGCTGAGGGAGGCGCCGCTCACGCTCGCGCAGGTGGAGACCGTCAAGCGCGAGTTCGTGCGGTCGTACGTGGCGATGTACCACGACCGCGTCGAGTACCCGGAGGACGCGGGTGGCATCACGGCGGACTGGGAGAGCGCCCACCACGATTGAGGTCCGGGTCTCGGCGCGGACGCGCTCGCCGCTGCCCGGGCCCGAGGCCGAGCGGCTGGCGCGCGCCGTGCTGCGCGCCGAAGGCGTCCGCCGGGCGATCGTCTCCATCGCGTTCGTGGGCCCGGACCGGATCCGCACCCTGAACCGCCGCTGGCTCGGGCGCGACCGGGCGACCGACGTGATCGCGTTCGCACTGACAGGCGCACGGACGCACAGGCGCACGGACGCACCGAGAAGCGCACCGATCGTGGTCGGCGACGTGTACGTGTGCGCCGCCGTGGGCACCGCCCAGGCCCGCCGGTTCGACACCAGCGCCCGCGCCGAGGTGCGCCGGCTCGTCGTGCACGGCGTCCTGCACGTGCTCGGCTACGATCACCCGGCCGGCGCGCGGCGCACCACCAGCGCGATGTGGCGCCGCCAGGAGTCGCTCCTCGCGCGGCTGGGCAGGCGGCGATGAGCGGCGGCGCCGTCGTCGCGGTCGTCGGCGCGGGCCTCGCCACCGCGTGGGCCGCGCTGCTCTCCCTCGCCGACGGCGCGCTCGCCGCGGATCCCGCGCTCGCCGAGACGAGCCTCAGCGGCGCCTACGCGGAGAAGCCGGAGCGCTTCCGCCGCGCGCTCGCCCTCGGCCGCATCGTGTTCCTGGCGCTGGCGGCCGTGGGCGCATCGGGCGCCCTCGCCGGCCACCTCGAGGGCTTCCCGGCCACCGCGCTCGTGCTGAGCGCCGTGGTGGTCCTGGTCGCGGCGCTGGGCGACCTGGGCCCCCGGGCGCTGGGCCTGTGGCGCGGCTCCGCGCTCGGCGCCTCCGCCGTCCGCACCGCCGCCGCCTCGCTCGGCATCCTCGTGCCGGTGATCGTCGCGGCCGGCATCGTGGATCGCGCGCTCGCGCGGCTGTTCGGCGTCGCGTCGCGCGGCGCGCCCGCCGCCCCCGATCCCGCCCAGCGCGACATGCTGCTCGGCGTCTTCGCGCTCGCCGACACGATGGTGAGCGAGGTGATGACGCCGCGCGTGGACCTCACGGGCGTGGATTGCGCGCGCCCCTTCGCCGAGACGGTCGCCGCCGTCGCCGGCGCAGAGCACGCGCGACTTCCAGCCTACGACGGCGACCTCGACCACATCGTGGGCGTGCTGTACGCCAAGGACCTCCTCCCCGCGCTGTTCGGCGGCGACGCGGAGGCCCAGCGCGCGTGGCGCTCGCTGGTCCGCCCCGTGGACATCGTGCCCGAGACCAAGACGCTCGACGCCCAGCTCCGGGACTTCCAGCGCGGGCCCAACCACCTCGCCGTGGTGGTGGACGAGTTCGGCGGCACCGCCGGCATCGTGACGCTCGAGGACGTGCTCGAGGAGATCGTCGGGGAGATCCGCGACGAGTACGACGCCTCCGAGCAGCCCGAGATTGCCGCGCTGCCCGACGGTGCGTTCCTGGTGGACGGCCGGGCGTCGCTGGACGCGCTCTCAGAGGCCCTCGGCGCCCCGTTCGCGCACGAGGAGGTCACGACCGTGGGCGGGCTCGTGTACTCCGCCATCGGACGGGTGCCCGTCGCGGGCGAGCGGCTCGAGCTGAACGGCTGGCGCGTGGTGGTGGATCAGGTCGTGAAGCGGAGCATCCGGCGGCTCCGCTTCGAGCGGGCGGCCCCGTGAGCGGCGTGTTCGTGGTGCTCGGGCTGTTGCTCGCGGCGCTCGGGGCCACGGCCTCGGTGGCCGTGCTCGCCGTCAGCCGTCTGGAGCTGACGCGCTGGGTGGCTCGCCGGCTCGACGGCGCCGGCTCGGCGGTGACGCTGCTCTCGCGTCCCGGCGACGTGGCCGCCGCGGCGGACGCCCTCGTGGCCGTCGGCGTGGCGGTCGCCGGCGTGTCGGCCCCATGGGCGCTGCGGACGTCGGGCGTGGCGACGACGCTGGCCCTCGAGCTGGTGGTCGGCGTGCCCGTCCTCTGCCTCGTCGCCTACTTCCTCCCCCGCGCCGCCGGCCAGCGCTGGCCGCAGCCGCTCGTGCGCGCGCTCGTGCCGCGCCTCAGGCCGGCCGGCTCCCTGGTGGGGCGCATCGTTCGGGGGCGCGCGGCCACGGAGCGCGCGGAGCTGGCGGCCTTGCTCCGCGACGGCACGACGGCGGGCCTCGCCGGCGAGGACGAGCTGGAGATCGTCACCGGCGTGATGGCGTTCGCCGACCGAGTGGTGCGCGAGGTGATGACGCCCCGCACCCGCATCGTGGCGGCGCCGGAGAAGGCCGACGCGGCCGCCCTCGCCGCGCTCGTGACGAGCTCCGGCTTCACGCGCATCCCCGTCTACCGCTCTTCGCCCGACGACATCGTCGGAATGGTGCACGCCTTCGACCTCATCAAGGCCGGTCCGGGCGGCACGGTCGGCGTGCGCCCGATCTCGGCACTCCCCGCCGCCCGGCGCTGCGCCGACGCGCTGCTGGACCTCCGGCGCGAGCGCCGCCACATGGCGGTCGTGCTCGACGAGTTCGGCGGCACGGCCGGCGTGATCACGATGGAGGACCTGCTCGAGGAGCTCGTGGGCGAGATCTTCGACGAGCTGGACG
>DATKNX010000045.1:0-2381 GCA_035541085.1 Gemmatimonadales bacterium
CGCCCGCGCGCAGCTCGACCGCGTCGCCGCCCAGCTGCCGGACCCCGCCCACCCCGGCTACACCGCCGCCGAGTGGATTGCGGTCGCTTACCTGCGCATCGGCGATCGCGACCGCGCGCTGTCGGTGCTCGAGAGCGTCCGGCCGCGCGGCCTCAACCTCTGGTTCGCCCTGCGCGACCCCGGCTTCGACCCGATCCGCGACACACCGCGCTTCCGCGCGCTGGTCGCGCGCACCCGGCCGCCGGGGACCGGCGGTTGAGTCTGGTGCAGTCGCTGGGCGGGTAGGAGGTGGTGGGTGGCAGGTGGTGGGTGGCGGCCTACAACCTGCAACCCACCACCTGCCAACTGTGCGTCACGGCTTCAATACCGCCCTCCCCACCAGCTTCCCCGCCTGCAGCGCGTCGATGCCCTTCTGGAAGTCGGCCAGCGGCAGCGCCCGGTCCACGACCGTCCGGATCTTCCCGCGCGCCACGAGGTCCACGGCCTGCACCAGCTCGCCGAGCGTGTTGCCCACGGCGCCCGTCACGCTCGCCTCAGTGATCACGAGCTGGATGGGGTGCACGACGTAGCTGTCCTCCGAATAGCCGATGAAGACGAGCCGGCCGCGCTTGGCGAGCGCCGCCGTGGACGCGGCCATCGTCTCCTTCGTCGCCACCAGCTCGAAGACGACGTCGGCGCCGCGGCCGCGCGTGATCTCGCGCACCCGCTCGGCGACCTTCCCCTCGGTCGCGCTCAGCACGTGCGAGGCGCCGAGCCCCTTGGCCTTGTCCAGCTTGGCGCGCGTACGCGAGACCGCGATGACCTCCGCGCCCGCCAGGCTCGCGAGCTGGATCAGGCCGAAGCTCACCGCGCCCACACCGTAGACCAGCACCACGTCGCCGGCGCCGAGCCGCGCGAGGCCCGCGGCGTGCACGGCGGTCGTGACGCCGCAGCCGATGGGCGCGGCCGCCTCGTCGGTGATCCCGGCGGGCAGCGGCACCGCGTTCCGCGCGGGCACCACCGCGTACTCGGCGAACCCGCCGTCGGCGACGAAGCCGTACTCCGCGCGCAGCGCGCCGCACAGGTTCTCGTCGCCCGCGAGGCAGTGCGCGCAGCGGCCGCAGCCCGCATAGTAGTAGAGGATCACGCGCTCGCCGGCCTTCGGGCTCTCGACGCCGAAGCCCGCCTCCTCCACGACGCCGACCATCTCGTGGCCCAGCGTGATCGGCTGCACGCCGAGGTTCAGCAGCCCGCTCAGGAAGTGCAGCTCGGTGCCGCAGATCCCCGCCGCCGTGATCTTGACCAGCACCTCGCCGGGCTTCGGCACGGGCTTCGGGACGCTCTCGAGCTGCAGGGGCTGCTTCGGACCGTGATACCGCACCGCACGCATGATGCCTCCCGTCAGATGCCGAACGGCGGGCGCAGGATGCCCCGCTCCGTCACCCACCCGCTGATCAGCGCCGCGCCCGTCACGTCGAACGCGGGATTGTACGCGGCGCTCCCTTCCGGCGCCGCCTGCCGCCCCAGCGGCCGCGTCACCTCGGCCGCCGCGCGCTGCTCGATCGGGATCGCGGCCCCCGACGGGCACGCGAGGTCGAACGTCGAGGTCGGCGCCACGACGTAGAACGGCACGCCGTGGTGCCGCGCGACGACGGCCAGGGGGAAGGTGCCGACCTTGTTCGCCGTGTCGCCGTTCCTGGCGATGCGGTCCGCGCCGACGACGACCACGTCCACGCGGCCCGCGGCCATGAGCCCCGCGGCCGCGCCGTCGGCGAGCACGGTGTGCCGGATGCCGGCCTTGGCCAGCTCCCACGCCGTGAGCCGGCTCCCCTGCAGCAGCGGCCGCGTCTCGTCCACCCACACGTGGAGCCGCGCCCCGCGCTCGGCCGCGAGGTACACGAGGCCCAGCGCCGTGCCGATGCCGCCCGTCGCGAGGAAGCCCGTATTGCAGTGCGTGAGGACGTTGATCTCGACGCCGGGGCGCCCGCGCGTCCGGACCGTGAGGACCTGCTGGCCGTGCTCCGCCATGCGCTCGCACGCCGCGCGGTCCTCGTCCCAGACGGCCTGCGCCTCCGCCTCGAGCGCCGCCAGCACCGCGCCGCCTTGGCCGGCGGTCGCGGCCGCCCGCCGCACCATCCGGTCCATCGCCCAGCCGAGGTTCGCCGCCGTGGGCCGGGCCGCGCGGATCGTCGCCGCATCGCGCTCCACGCGCCGCAGGAACGCCTCGCGCGGCTCGGCGGCGTGCGCGCGCGCGGCGGCGGCCAGCCCCATCGCGGCGGCGATGCCGATGGCCGGGGCGCCGCGCACGCGCAGCGCGTGGATGGCCTCGACCACGCCGTCGACCGTGTCCAGCTCGAGCCAGCGCTCCTCCGCCGGCAGGAGCGTCTGGTCGAGGATCGTGA
>DATKNX010000046.1:0-4087 GCA_035541085.1 Gemmatimonadales bacterium
AGGAGCCCGTGGCGGTTGCCGCGCTCGCGGTGGAGCATCGCCGCCGCGGCCTGGATCAGGCCCTGCCACAGCGGCCGCTCGGCCGCCGGCGCGCGGCGCCACACGGCCTCGAGCGCCTCGTGCGCCTCCCAAAACCTACCAGCGTTGTAAAGGGTCACGCCCCGGCGCACGGCCTCCGCGACGTCCGCGGCCCCGCGGGCGCCCTCCGGCACGGGGGCCGGTCCGGGCGCCGCGTCGCGGCTCATCCCAGCAGGCGCCCGCCGTCCACCACGAGGGTCGTGCCGGTGACGTAGTCGTTCTCGAGCAGGAAGAGGACGGCGCGCACGACGTCGTCGGGCGTGCCCAGGCGGCCGAGGGGCGTCGAGGCCACGAGGCGCTGCCGCGCGGCGGCGTCCCAGTCGTCGGGCAGGAGCACGGCGCCCGGCGCGACGGCGTTGACGCGCACGCGCGGCGCGAGGATCCGGGCCAGCAGCTCGGCCAGGGCGACGACGCCCGCCTTGCTGATGGCGTGCACGGGGTAGTGGCGCCAGCGCTGGAACGCGGCGAGGTCGGCCAGCGCCACGATGGCGCCGCCTTTCTCGCCCATCGCGGCGGCGACGCCCTTGGCCGCGAAGAAGGTGCCGCGCAGGTTGAGGTCCATCACGCGGTCCCAGTCGGCGGGCGTGACCTCGGCGAGGGAGCGCCGCTCCATCACCGCCGCGCTCAGCACCGCGATGTCGAGCGGGCCGCCCAGCGCCTCCGCCGCGCGGGCGGGCAGCGCCTCGGCGGCCGCCGCGTCGGCGAGGTCGGCCTGGAGCATCGCCACCTTCACGCCGGCCACCTCGCCCTCCATCATCGTGGCCTTGGCGCCGGCCAGCGAGCGGCGGTAGTGAATCGCGACGTTGACACCGCGGCGGATGAGCCCGTACGCGATGGCGCGGCCGATCCGCTGGCCGGCTCCGGTCACCAGCGCATTGCGGCCGCGCAGCTCCACTCGGGCTACGCCTCGCCGTGCGAGACGGGAAGCACGTGCCCGGTGATGCCCGCGGAGAGATCCGAGGCGAGGAACAGCACGGCGTTCACGATGTCGGGGATCTCCACCCAGCGCACCGGGAGGGAGCCCATCGAGACGCGGTTGTCGGGCGTGCGCACGGTGCCGGGCGCCACGGCGTTGACCCGCACGCCCTGGTCCCGGAGCTCGAGGGCGAGGCTCCGCGTGAGCGCCGCGACGCCCGCCTTGGCGGCCGTGTACGCCACCATCTCGGCGCGCCCGTGGAACGCCGCGATGGAGGCGAAGTTCACGATCGCCCCGCGCCGCTGCTTGACCATCACCAGCGCCGCCGCCCGCGAGACCAGGTAGGTGGTCTTCACGTTGATGGCCATCTCGCGGTCGAAGACGTCGGTCTCGGCCTCGAGCATCGGCTTGGTGCCCGTCAGGCCGCCGGCCACGTTGACCACCACGTCGAGCTGGCCGTAGGTCTGCACCGCCTCGTCCACCGCCCACTGCGCCACGTCGGGCTCCGTGAGGTCGCCGGCCGCCGCCTTGCACACGATACCGGCCTCGGTGAACTCCCGCGCGCGCGCCGCGACGTTGACGGCGCTGATGTCGCAGATCACGAGCTTCGCGCCGGCCCTGCCGAAGCCCTCCGCCACGGCGTGCCCGATCTGCCCCACGCGGCTCACGCCGGTGACCAGCACGACCTTGCCCGTGAAATCCGTCAGCACCGCCATCGCTACGCTCCCGGGAGCGCGGCCAGCACCTCGTCGGCGCCAGGCGCTCCGCGCTTGCCGAACAGCACGCGGCCGTCACGCCCGATCAGGTAGACGGTCCGCACGATGCCCTTGCCGTCAGGCTTCAGGGCGCGGTACGCCTTCGCCGCCTCGCGCCCGGAGTCGGACAGCAGCGGGAAGTTGAAACGGAACTTGGCCACGTACTTCTCGTGGTCGGGCACCGACGCAGGGTTGACGCCCAGCGTCCGGACGCCGCGGTCCTGGAACTTGCTCTGCTCGTCGCGCACGGCGGAGAGTTGGCGGTTTCAGCCGGGGGTGAAGTCGCCCGGGTAGAAGTAGAGCGCCACCGCGCCATCGGCGAGGAGCGCCGAGAGCTTCACGCGGCCGCCGCCCGTCGCGTCCAGCTCGAAGTCGGGCGCGGCCGTCCCGACGGCGAGGGGCTCCCCTGCACTAGCGCCGAACATAGCCCGCCTCCGGTGAGGTCCACTCTTCCTGGCTCTGCCGCCACAGCCGCTCGAGGTCCGCGTCCGTCAGCTCGGCCAGCGCCAGGTCGCGGCTGCGGCTGCCGGTCGGCGAGAAGCGCGACAGGCGCCGCTCGCGCCTGCCGCCCGCTTCGCACTCGAACAGCAGCGGGAACTCGTCGCGCTCGTAGACGGTGAACCGGCCCGCGACCGAGACCTTCCAGGCGCGGCCGTCGATGGTGAGGCGTCGCTCGATCATGGCACGTCGTCCAGTGGGTACTCGCTCAGTGAGCGCACGGTCTCGAACCGGCGCGACAGGGCCCGGATCCCGCCGATCTCGTCGCCGAAGACCGGCGCCGCGGGGGCGCCGGGCGCCGGCTCGGGCCCCTCGATGAACAGCATAAGCTCGCCCGGCTTGATGTCGTTGCGATAGGCCCAGCAGTGCCAGCCCGCCTGCTCGGCCCGGCGGCGCGCCGCCCGCAGCAGCTCGTCCACCTTGGGCTCGGCGCCCGGCTCGGGCTCGAAGATCAGCACCATCAGCTGGCGGCTCAGACGCCGTTCTCCGGGAAGGCCTCCAGCTCCTTCTTGAGGTCGGACATGAAGCGGTCCGCGTCGGCGCCGTCCACGATCCGGTGGTCGTACGAGATCGAGAGCATCGTCATCGTGCGCGGCACCACGACCTCGGAGCCGTCCTCGAGCGTCATCACGCGCGGCCGGCGCTCCACGGCACCGACGCCGAGGATCGCCACCTGCGGCTGGTTGATGATCGGCGTGCCGGCGAAGGAGCCGAACACGCCCGGGTTCGTGATGGTGAAGGTGCCGTTCTGGATTTCGTCGGGCTTCAGGCGCTTGGTGCGCGCGCGGTCCGCGAGGTCGGCCATCGCCTTCGCGATGCCGAACAGCGACAGCTCGTCGGCGCCCCGGATCACCGGCACGATCAGGCCCCAGTCGAGCGCCACGGCGATGCCGATGTTCACCTGCCCGCGGTAGATGATGGCGCCGCGCTGCACGGCCGCGTTGAGGACCGGGTGGCGGCGCAGCTGGTCGGCCACGGCCTTCACGATGAAGCCGAGGTACGTCAGCTTCACGCCGCGGTCCTCGTAGGCCTTCTTGTTCGCCGCGCGCATCCGCGCGACCCGCGTCATGTCCACCTCGTAGAAGGTGGTGACGTGGGCCGAGGTCTTCCGCGAGAAGCTCATGTGCTCGGCGGTGAGCTGGCGGATGCGGCTCATCGGCTCGACGCGATCGCCCGGCCACGGCGTCGCGTCCCAGGGAGTGCCGGGGACCGCGGTCCGGGTTCCGGGTTCCGGGGAGGGGGCGGCCGGACCCCGGATCCCGGAAGCCGCATCCCGTTCCGCGCCCGCCTGCAGGTATCCCTCGATGTCCTGCTTCGTCACCCGCCCCGCGTGGCCCGTGCCCGGGATCGCGCTGATGTCCACGCCCTGCTCGGCCGCGATCCTCCGCACCAACGGCGTCGAGCGGCGGCGGAGCCGCTCCTCGGCGGTCTCGGCGGCCGGGGACCGCGGTTCGGGGTCCGGGGCACGAGTGCCGGGGTCCGGGGTTCGGGGACCGGGAACCGAGGCGCGGACTGCGGGCGCAGGTGCGTGCGCGGCCGCCGGTGCCGGAGCGCTCGCCGAGGCTGCCGGCACCTCCCGGACCCCGACCCCCGGTCCCCGTGCCCCGGCTCCCGCCTCCGTCTCGATCACGGCCACCACCGTCTGCACGGGCACCGTCTTCCCCTCGGGGACCTTGATCTCCGCGAGCACGCCGCCGGAGGGCGCCGGAATCTCGGCGTCCACCTTGTCGGTGGAGATCTCGAAGATCGGCTCGTCGCGCTTGATCTCGTCGCCGACCTTCTTCAGCCACTTGGACAGCGTGCCCTCGGCGATGGACTCGCCCATCTGGGGCATGACGAC
>DATKNX010000047.1:0-5996 GCA_035541085.1 Gemmatimonadales bacterium
CTGGTACGTGTAGTTGAGGTGCCGCAGGCCGAAGTCCTTGCCGTCGCCGAGCAGCCGCAGGAAGTCGCCCGCGTTGTTGCCCCCCGTCACCAGGAGGATCTCCGCGATGCCGGCCTCGACCAGCGTCTGGATGGGATAGTAGATCATCGGCCGGTCGTAGACCGGCAGCAGGTGCTTGTTCGTCACCCGCGTCATCGGGGCGAGCCGGGTGCCCAGTCCGCCGGCCAGCACCACGCCCTTCACGTCACGTCCCCCGGGATGAGGCCCAGGCCGGGCATGCGGCGCTCGCGCACGTAGACGCCCACGTGCTCCTGCCACGCGGGCAGCGCGACGCCGAGGGCGGCCTCGGTCGCGCGGCAGTCGAGCACCGAGTACGACGGCCGCCGCGCGGCGCGGCCGGACTCGCGGCTGCTGCACGGCACCACGCGCGACGGGTCGGCCCCGGCGCACTCGTACACGGCGCGCGCCACCTCGCACCACGACGCCGCGCCCGACGCCGTGAGGTGCCAGTGGCCCGAGAGCCGGCGGCCCGTCAGCGCCCACAGCCCCTCGGCCACCAGCCGCACGCTGGTCGGCGCCCCGACCTGGTCGTCCACGACGCGCAGGGTGCGGCCGGCGGCCGCCGCGTCGCGCACCGTGTCCACGAAGTTGCGGCCGCCTGGGCCGTACGCCCAGGCCGTCCGCACGATGGTCCAGGGCCCGCCCGACGCCTCCACCGCCGCCTCGCCCGCCGCCTTGGTCCGCGCGTACGCCCCGAGCGGCTTGCGCGGGGCCGACGGCGGGATCGGCCCGGCCGCGCCGCCGTCGAACACGTAGTCGGTGCTCACGAACACGAGGTGGGCGCCCACCTCGCGGCAGCCCGCCGCCACGTTGGCCGTGCCGCCGGCGTTGACGGCCAGGGCCAGCTCCGGCTCCGCCTCCGCCCGGTCCACGTCCGTGTACGCCGCCAGGTGCAGCACCACCTCGGGGGCCGCGGCCGCGATCGCCCGCCGCGTCGCCGCGGCGTCCCGCACGTCGAAGTCCCCGACGCTCCACGCCGCGACGTCCACGCCCGCCCGCCGCCACAGCGACACCAGCGTGCCGCCCAGCAGCCCGTCCGCCCCGGTGACGCCGACGCGCAACGGGCTAGCGGCCCTTCGCCAGCGTCCACGCGACCACGTGCCGCGTGTCCACCAGCGCCCGCGCCTCGCGCGCCACCATCGCGTAGTCGAGCTTCGAGTGGTCGGTCACGATCACCACGCAGTCCGCCGCCCGCACCGTCTCCGCGGTGAGCGGCGTCGAGGCGAGCTGGATCTCCTCCTCGTGCAGCTCGGCGATGAACGGATCGTGGTAGCGCACCTTCGCGCCCATCCGCTCCAGCAGCTTGATGACGTCGAGCGCCGGGCTCTCCCGCAGGTCGTCGATGTCCCGCTTGTACGCCACGCCGAGCACCAGGATCGTGGACCCGCGCACCGCTCGCTCGTGCTCATTCAGGGCCGTCACGACCTTCTCGACCCAGTACTCCGGCATCTCGGCGTTGATCTCGCCCGCGAGCTCGATGAACCGGGTGCGGTAGTTCAGCGTCCGCATCTTCCACGCGAGGTAGTGCGGGTCGAGCGGGATGCAGTGCCCGCCGACGCCCGGGCCCGGCGTGAACTTCATGAAGCCGAACGGCTTGGTGTTGGCGGCGTCGATCACTTCCCACACGTCCACGCCGAGCTTGTCGCACACGATCGCCATCTCGTTCACGAGCCCGATGTTGACCGAGCGGAACGTGTTCTCCAGCAGCTTCACGAGCTCGGCGGCCTCGGGCGAGGAAACCTCGACCAGCGTCTCGATCGCCGGCCGGTAGAGCGCCATGGTGACGCGCGTGCACGCCGGCGTCACGCCGCCCACCACCTTCGGCGTGTTGTGCGTGTTGTACTTCGGGTTGCCGGGGTCCACCCGCTCGGGGCTGAAGGCGAGGAAGAAGTCGGTGCCGACCTTGAGCCCGCCCTTCTCGAGGGCCGGGAGCATCAGCTCGCGCGTCGTGCCCGGGTAGGTCGTGCTCTGGAGGATGACCGCCTGGCCGGGCCGGATCGTCTTCGCGACGCTGTCGGTCGCGGCGCTCACGAACGAGATGTCGGGGTCGCGCGTCTTGGAGAGCGGCGTGGGCACGCAGATGGCGATGCCGTCCGGCTCGCCGAGCCGCCCCAGGTCCGTGGTCGCCGAGATCTTGCCGGCCTTCACCAGCTTCGCCAGCCGCTCGGTCGGGATGTCCTGGATGTGCGAGCGGCCCGCGTTGATGCCGTCCACCACCCGCTTGCTGAGGTCGAACCCGATCACCCGGTAGCCGGCCTCCGCCAGCTCGACGGCGAGCGGCAGGCCGACGTAGCCCAGGCCCACCAGGCCCATCACCGCGGTGCGGGACCGCGCCTTCTCCAGGAGCTGCGCCTCGTAGTTGGTCGTCATTGCCCGTAGAATCCGCGAATGGTGTCGGCGACGTACTGCTGCTGCGCCTCGGTCAGCTCCGGATAGACCGGCAGGGCGAGCACGCGCCGCGTCGCCGCTTCGGCGACCGGGAAGGTGCCCTCGCGGTACCCGAGGTACCGGAAGCACGGCTGGAGGTGGAGCGCCAGCGGGTAGTAGACGGCGCAGCCCACGTCGTGCGCCTTCAGGTGGGCCTGCAGCTCGTCGCGCCGGTCGCACTCGATCACGTACTGGTGGAAGATGTGCTCGTTGGCGGGGTCCGTGACCGGGGTGCGCACCGCCCCGAGGCCCGCCAGGAGCCGGCCGTAGCGCGCCGCGTTGGCGCGCCGCGCCGCGCTCCACGGCTCGAGGAAGGGCAGCTTGGCCAGCAGCACCACGGCCTGCAGCGCGTCGAGCCGCGAGTTCGTGCCCACCTCGTCGTGGTGGTACATCTGCAGCCCGCCGTGCGTGCGCCGGAGCCGCACGCGGTCCGCCAGCGCCTGGTCGTTGGCGACCACCATCCCGCCGTCGCCCCAGCCGCCCAGGTTCTTGCTCGGGAAGAAGGAGAACCCGGTGACGGCGCCCAGCTCGCCGGCCACGCGCCACCGGCCGCCGACGCGGCGGCGGGCGCCGATGGCCTGCGCCGCGTCCTCCACGATCGGGACGCCGTGCCGCTCGGTCAGGGGCAGCAGCCGCTCCATCGCCGCCATCTGGCCGAACAGGTGCACCGGCATGATGGCGCGCGTGCGCGGGGTGATCGCGGCCTCGACGGCCGCCGGATCGATGTTCCAGGTGCCGGGCTCCACGTCCACGAAGACCGGCTTGCCGCCGGCGTTGTGGATCGCGCCCGCCGTGGCGAAGAAGGTGAACGGCGTCGTGATCACCTCGTCGCCGGGCTCGAGGTCGAGCGCCTGGAGCGGCAGGAGCAGCGCGTCGGTGCCGCTCGCGACGCCGACGCCGAAGCGGGCGTGCGAGAGCTCCGCGATCTTCGCCTCCAGCTCCTGCACCGGCTTGCCGAGGATGAACAGCTGCGCTTCGGCCAGCTCGAGCACCCGCGGCACGACGGCGTCCTTGATGGCCCGGTGCTGCGCCTTCAGGTCGAGCAGCGGAACGTTCATTGCCGGATCAGCTCCCCGTCCTGCTCGACGTAGTTCGAGCCGCAGCGGGCGCAGTGCCCCGTCCCGGCCGCGAGCCGCAGCCGCTCGCCGCACTGGCACATCCAGCCCACCTGCCGGGCCGGGTTGCCGACGACGAGCGCGTAGTCCTTCACGTCCTTCGTCACCACGGCGCCGGCGCCGACGAACGCGAAGCGGCCGAGCGTCGTGCCGCAGACCACCGTGGCGTTCGCGCCGATGGTGCTGCCCTGCCGGCACAGCGTGCGCTCGTACTCGCCCTTGCGGATCACGTGGCTGCGCGGGAACGAGACGTTGGTGAACACCATCGAGGGGCCGCAGAACACGTCGTCCTCGAGCTCCACGCCCTCGTAGATGGACACGTTGTTCTGCACCTTCACGTTCCGCCCCAGCCGCGTGCCCGGCATCACCACCACGTTCTGCCCCAGCGAGCAGCGCTCGCCGATCACCGCGCCGGGCATGACGTGGCAGAAGTGCCAGATCTTGGTGCCCGCGCCGATCACGGCCCCCTCGTCCACCACCGACGAGGGGTGCACCCAGTAGTCGCTCACTTCGGCTCCCCGAGCACCTTCACCTCGAGCTCGAGCTCGATGCCGAACTCCTTGAAGACGGCCGTGCGCGCGATGTCGATCAGCTTCAGCACGTCGTCGGCCGACGCGTTCCCGACGTTCACGATGTAGTTGGCGTGGACCTTCGAGATCTCCGCGCCGCCCACGCGCCGCCCCTTCAGGCCGCAGCGGTCGATCAGGCGGCCCGCCGTGATGTCGTCCGGGTTCTTGAACACGCTGCCGCAGCACGGCTGGTCGAACGGCGTGCCCTCGCGGCGGCGCCGGAGCAGCATCGCCTGCTCGGCCTTGAGCTTCTCGGACTCCTCCTGCTCGAGCCGGAGGGCGCAGCCCAGCACGATGTTCCCCTCGAGGCCGCTCCGCCGGTAGGTGAACGGGATCTCCTTGCGCGCCTTGTCCACGATCTTGCCCTTGGCGTCGAGCACGGTCGCGGAGATGAGCACCGAGGCGATGTCCTCGCCGTGCGCGCCGGCGTTCATGAACACGCCGCCGCCCACGGAGCCGGGCACGCCGATGAGCCGGTGCACGCCGCCGAACCCCTCCTCGGCCGTCTTGCGCGCCAGCAGCGGCAGCGGGAGGCCGGCGCCGACCTTCCACGTCCCGGCGCGGTGCGACACGGCGTCGAGCCCCTTGCCGATCTTGATCACGAGGCCCTTGAACCCGCCGTCACGGATCAGGACGTTCGAGCCGAGGCCCAGGATCAGGACCGGCACCTTGTGCTCCTTCGCCCACGCCACCGCGCCCGCCACGGCCTCGTTGGAGCCCGGCGAGAAGTGGACGGCGGCCGGGCCGCCGATCCGGTACGTGGTGTGGCGGCCCAGCGGCTCGCCGTACTTCACCGTGCCGGCCAGGTCCTCCGGGAAGCCGGCCATGCCCTTCGGGGGCCCCTTCGGCGCGTCCGCCTTCGCGGCGGGCCGCTCGGCCTTCTTCTTGGGCGTGGCCATCAGGCGACCTGCTCGGCCGAGGTCAGGCGGCGCGCGTACCGCTCCTGCAGGCTCATCACGTCGCCCTGCGAGCTCCGCAGGGCGATCACCGCGTCGCAGGCGGCCGCGGCAGCCGACATCGTCGTCGTGTACGGCACGCCGTGCATCAGCGCCGCGCGCCTCAGCTCGTAGTCGTCCCGCTGGGAGTACTTGCCCAGGGGCGTGTTGATCAGCAACTGCACCCGTCCCGAAATGATCAGGTCCACGGCGTTCGGCCTCCCCTCCCACACCTTGTGAACGCGCTCGCAGGCGATGCCCCGCTTCTGCAGGTAGCGGGCCGTGCCATCGGTCGCGATGAGATGGAACCCCATTTCCTGAAACCGTCGCACGATCGGCGTGACCGTCGGCTTGTCGCTGTCGTTCACGGTCACGAAGATCGCGCCCTCGAGCGGCAGCGCCCCGTCGGCGCCGATCTGCGCCTTGGCGAAGGCCCACCCGAAGGTGTCGGCCACGCCCATGACTTCGCCCGTCGAGCGCATCTCGGGCCCGAGCACCGTGTCCACGTTGGGCAGCTTGTTGAACGGGAACACGGCCTCCTTCACGGCCACGTACGGCAGCTCCACTTCCTCGGTGTAGCCGAGCTGGCCGAGCGTGCGGCCGGCCATCACGCCGGCCGCGAGCTTCGCGAGCGGCACGCCCGTGGCCTTCGACACGAACGGCACCGTGCGCGAGCCGCGCGGGTTGACCTCGAGGCAGTAGACGACGCCGTCCTTGATGGCGTACTGCACGTTGATCAGCCCGACGACGCCGAGGGCGCCGGCGAGGGCCTTGGTGTAGCCCCGCATCTCCTCGATCTCGCGCTCACCGATGAGGTAGGGCGGCAGCACGCAGGCCGAGTCGCCGGAGTGGATGCCCGCGTCCTCGATGTGCTGCATCACGCCGCCGAT
>DATKNX010000048.1:0-6690 GCA_035541085.1 Gemmatimonadales bacterium
GACGAACGCGCCGCCCGCGACCACGACGGCCAGGGCGGCGCGGCGGAAGACGGACGCCACCGGAATCAGGGGCGCGACGGTCCGCGCGTGACCATGGCGCCGGAGAGGCCGAGCGCCTCCACCTCGCTGGCGCCCCCGGAGGCCAGCGCGAACGCGCCGGCCCGGCTCCCCGAGCCGTCGAACCCGATGGCGATGACGAGGCCGCGCCGCTTGAAGCCCGGCGAGAGGTCGGCGCGCAGCAGGAGGGCGAAGCCGCGGCCCAGGGCGACAGTGCCGCCGACCCGGTACGCGATCGAGCGCCAGGCGTGGGGCGCGACCTCCCACTCGCCGGCCGCCTGCAACGCGCCCCCGAACAGGTTCACCAGCGCGCCGGGCACGAGCGTCGCCCAGTAGGTGGAATCCCCCAGTCTGGGCGAGCCGAGATTCACCGTGACGAGCGACAGCTGGGTCCCATCCCAGGCGCTCACGCGCAAGGCGGCGTCCCACCCGGAGCCGCTGACGGAGCCGGTGTACCAGGTCCGCGACACGCCGCCCGAGAATTGCTCGTCACCCATGCCTAGGCCGACGGCGAAGACGTTCGAGTACTGCCGGCCGGGCAGGTGCTCGTGCTCCCAGCCCGCCGCCAGCCCGCGGGCAGTGAGCGACACCCCGTACTCGGAGAGCTGGGGCCGTGGACCGGGAAAGAAGCGATCCAGGGTCACGTCCGCGCCGATGCTCGCCTCGGGAGCGCGGGCGAGCCCCGCGGGATTCACCCACAGGGCCCGCCCGTCCGCCGCCTCGGTCGTCAGGAGGTAGCGGTCGGGCTGGGCCGGCAGGGTCTGGCCGGCGGCCGCCCCCGCGGCGGCCGCCCACCACAGGAGGCCGACCGCGAGGGCGAGCGCCGACGGCCGCGTCACGGCAGGCGCGTGAGCGTGCTGCGCGTCGTGCTGTGGACCGGCACCACCATGCCGGCGCTGGCGATGTTCGCGTTCACCAGGGAGCTGTCGCTCACCGTGCCGCCCAGGTAGACGCCGGCGGCCGAGACGAACGAGTCCCATGTGCGCGCGCCGCCACCCGAGAGCTCGATCGTCTGCCCCTGGGCCTCACTGGTGCCGGAGACGGTGTACGTCGCCGTGGTGGTCACGTGCAGCGCCCGCGTGCCGGAGTGATCCTCCCAGCCCACGACGCGGTGCACGCGCGAGGTGCGGACCGTCGCCGAGCCCGACTGCCCCGTGGACATGCTCGTCGTGTCCGACCAGGTGGCGCCCGAGTCGGGCGACCCGGCGGGAAGCTGCGGCAGGAAGTCCCGGAATCCCTGGGTGACCTGCTGGACGAAGCCGTTGACGCCGTCGGGCGGCGTCAGCGAGATCG
Source organism: Gemmatimonadales bacterium (assembly GCA_035541085.1). Classification (GTDB taxonomy): domain Bacteria; phylum Gemmatimonadota; class Gemmatimonadetes; order Gemmatimonadales; family JACORV01; genus Fen-1245. The sequence goes on from DATKNX010000048.1 coordinate 1,351, forward strand.
ACTGGCCCTGGGGCGAGGTCACCAGGCGCGTCGTCTTGCCGCGGGCGGCGGCGAGATCGGCGGGGTCCGGAGCGGGCATGGTCGGCGGCATGGTCACCGACAGCGAGTCGATGGTGATGCCGACGCCGAGGTTGCCCGACGAGTCGGCGGCGGCGACGGTGGTCAGGAGCACGGCGGTGGAGATGTCCACGTTCGTGGTCTGGCCCATCACCTCCTGCTGGATGTGCGATTGGGTCTCGAGCCGGTAATGGCCCGTGCCCGGCGCGTAGCGCAGCGGCGCGGGCTTGGGAGGCGGCGCGGGAGCCTGGACGGCGGGCGCCTGCCGGGGAGAAGCCATCGGCGCGGCGTGCGGGGCGCAGGCGGTCACGGCGAATGCCGCGGCGGCGAGGGGCAGGATGCGACTCATTGCTGTCTCTCCTCATATCGGCGCCGGAAGTCCGGCGCGCTTGGGTGCGACCGATTCGACGTGCGACGGCGCCGCAAGCTTCCCCGTGGGGCGCTCGCGGCGCCGTCGGCGGAGCCGTAAGCCGAGTTCTGTTCGGCCCGAGGGCCGGACGGTCATCTCTCTGCGATGGCGGTCGCCCGCCACCTCTCGCGGCCTACCCGCGGCTCGCCGTTGCCGGCGTTGTCGGTCCGGGCCGGACCTCGCCGCCTATTTGGCCTTGCTCCGGCTGGGGGTTGCCGTGCCACGCCTGTTGCCAGGCGCGCGGTGGGCTCTTACCCCACCTTTTCACCCTTACCTCGCTCACAGGCGAGGCGGTGTCTTTTCTGTGGCCCTGTCCGTCGCCTCGCGGCGCCCAGGCGTTACCTGGCAGCCTGCCCTTGGAGCTCGGACTTTCCTCAGGCCCAAAAGGGCCCGCGACCGTCACGCTCCGCTCCGCAAGATACCTGCGCGCGCCGGACGTGACAAACGACGGCGGCCCTGCGACCGATTGCGTGACGCGGCGGTGACGCGCGCCGCTACCGTATCCGCGTGCGGAAGCGGAGAGTGCCATGCCAGCCACCGTTGCCACCGTCCTGCTGCCCGATGAGCGCGCCCGCGTCGAAGCCGCGGGGCAGGACTGCTTCGTCGCCCTGCACGGGGATTCGCTCGACGACGCGATCCGCCAGGTGCGGCGCCACCCGGTGGACGCCGTGTTCCTGTCCGTGCACCGCTGCGACGACGCGGCGTTCCCGCGGGTCGCGCAGTTCGTGCGCGAGTTTCCGCAGGTGCCCGCGGTCGCGCTCATCTCGCGCCTCGACTACGAGGCGCCGCGCCGGGTGCTCGGCCTCGGCGCGTCGGGCGTGCGGGCGGTGGTGGACGTGTCGGTGCCGGCGGGCTGGGGCCGGCTGCGCGACCTCCTGCACGAGCCCAGCTCGCCGGTCGCGGCGCGCGTGATGGGAGCGCTCGACCGCGACATTTCGGGGGTGCCGCCCGATTGCCGCCTGTTCTTCGAGGTGGTGGTGCGGCGGGCCCCCGAGCTGCGCACCGTCAAGCGCCTGGCCGGCGCGCTCAGGGTGGTGCCGAGCTCGCTGATGTCGCGGTTCTACCGGTTCGACCTGCCGTCGCCGAAGACCTACCTGGCGCACGCGCGCCTGCTGCACGCGGCGTATCTCTTCCGCAATGGCGGTCTCTCGATCGCCGACATCGCCAACCGGCTGGATTACTCGTCGCCGCAGAGCTTCGGGCGCCACCTGCGGACGCTGCTGGGTGTGACGGCGGGCGAGTTCCGGCGGCGCCTGCCCTTCGATGCGGCGCTCGACCGCTTCCGGGAACGTCTCGTCACCCCGTATCGGGACCGGCTGCTCGCGTTCCATCCACTAGGAGCGCGGCCCGGGGATCACGGACAGATCGCCGTGTGAGCAGCCGGCCCCGCGGGGCGGGGCGGTCCGAAAGCGGGCTGCAGATCCGGGAGAGATCAGTCGCCGGCGAGGAGCTCGCGCAGGCTGCAGAGGGCGTGGACCTCGAACCCCGCGCGCTCGATCGTTTGGCGTCCGCCTTCGTCGCGATCCACCACGGCCAGGATCCCGCACACGGTCGCCCCGGCCGCGCGCACCGCGCCCGCGGCCTCGAGGGCGGACGCCCCGGTCGTGATCACGTCCTCGACCACGACCGCGACGTCACCGGGCTCGAGGCATCCTTCGATGCGCTTGCCGGCGCCGTGCGCCTTCGCGGCTTTCCGGACGGTGAATGCGTGGATGGGACTCGGCGTGCCGGCGGTGGCGCGGGCGACGGCGTACGCGACGGGATCGGCGCCGAGGGTGAGGCCGCCGGCGACCCGCGGGTTCCAGCCGGCGGCGCGGATCGCGGCGAGGCCGAGGGTCCCGATCAGCGCGAGTCCGTCGGCGTGCATCGTCGTGCGACGGCAGTCCACGTAGTGCGGAGACCGGCGCCCCGAGGCGAGCACGAAGTCGCCGTGCAGGACCGAGCGAGCCTTGAGCAGGGCGACGAGGCGCTCACGCGCGTCCGGCGCGGGCGGCGTCACGCTCTCAGCCGCGCGAGCCGAAGAGTCCCTTGATGGAGCCGAGCAGTCCGGCGCGCGGCCCCTCCAGCGGCTGGGCGGCGCCGGCGGCGAAGTCGTCGGCGAAGGCGGAGACGTTGGGCTGCCGCTTGCGCGGCTCGCGGCTGAGGCCGCGCATCACCGCTTCCTCGAGCGCGTGCGGGAAGACGAGATCGCGCCGGGCCTGCCCGAGTGGAACGGGCGGCTGGGTGAGCAGCTGGTGGAACAGCTCGCGCGGCGACTTCGCCACGTAGGGGAGCTGGGCCGTCAGCAGGAAGTACGCGATGGTGGCGAGCGAGTAGATGTCCGCGGCCTCGCCGACGAGCTCGCCCGAGAGCGCCTCCGGTGCGACGTACTGCAGCGTGCCGACGAAGAAGCCCGTGCGCGTCAGCCGCTCGGCCGGCGCCAGGTCCGCGTCGCGGGCGATGCCGAAGTCGAGCAGGCGCGCACGCTGGGTGCGCGGATCGTAGATGATGTTCTCGGGCTTGAGATCGCGGTGGATGATCCCCGCCGCGTGGGCGGCCGTGAGGCCGTCGGCGACGTGCCGCACGACGATGGCGGCGAGCGGCGGTGCCACGGGCCCCGAGCGGCGCACGAACTTCGCCAGCAACTCGCCCTCGGCCCACTCGAGCGCGAGGTAGTGGAGCCCGCCCGGCGCTTCCCCGAACTCGTAGGTCTGGACGACGGCTGGATGCGCGACGCGGGTGCCGTACTCGGCCTCGCGCAGAAAGCGCTGCACCGCCGTCCGATCGGCGCGCAACTTGGCGCGCAGGATCTTGACGGCGCACAGGCCGCGCGCGGAGTGCTGGGCACGGTACACGGTCGCCGTGCCGCCTTCGCCCACCCGCTCGAGCAGGTGGTAACCGGCCACCGTAGTACCGGTGAGGTCTTCACCCTGCATTGGAATGCGCGAATGTACCCCGGCCTTCCGGATGCGGCAAGTCGAGGCGCGGCGCCGCCTTGACGGGTCCGGGCCGGGGTCCGTAGCTTGGCGCGACGGCCCGTCCTCTCACTGCCCCGAGGCTTCCCACGTCCCGCGCCGCGCGTCTTCTCGCCGCCGTCTCCGGCATGCTCCTCCTTGGCTCCTGTGGCCCGTGGCAACGGGTGGGCGCCCCGCGGCCGAGCGAGCCGGCGCTGCAGCAGGTGACGGCGCTGTTCGACCCGACCGCGGTCTACCAGGCGCTCGGCTACGTGACCGGTGCGGGCGAGATCCGGTTCGTCGGCAACGTCCGGATGCTGGCCGGCCACGGCACCGACACCGCCATCGCGCTCGTGGCGCTCTCGATGCAGAACCGTTACCTCGCGTTCCACCGCGAGGTCGGCGACTTCGCGGCGGGCTACCACGTCGAGCTCGCGTTTCACCGGGGCACGACGCTGGTCCAGCAGGTGGTGAGAGACGAGCGCGTGGTGGTGGGCAACTACGGCGAGACGCAGCGCGCCGAAGAGAGCATCATCTACCAGGAATTCGTGCCGGTGCCCGTCGGGTCCTATCAGTTTTCGATCACCGTGCGCGACCGCAACGGCCCGGGCGTCGGCCGCTACGAGGGTCCGTTCACGGTGCCGTCCCTCGAGGTTCCGGCGATCGCCACGCCCATCGCCGTGTACCGTGCGACGCCGCGCCACGGCCTCGACTCGCTGCCCGACCTGGTCGCGAATCCGCGCTCCACGGTGGACTACGGCACGGACTCGCTCCGCTTCTACGTCGAGACCTACGGCCTGTCCGCGGGCAGCCACGTGGTCGCCGACGCGCTCGACAGCCTCGGCAGCGCGACCTGGACCGACACCGTGGCCGTGGATTCCACCGCCACCGTGCGTCCCTTCGTGTTCGCGGTGTCCCCCGCGCAGCTCGCGCTCGGGCGCCACGAGTTCCGGGTGGGGCTCCCGGGCGGGGCCACCGTGGCGCAGGCGCCGTTCCTGGTGGCGTTTTCGGGCCAGTGGGTCGTGGCCAACTTCGACGAGATGATCTCGCTGCTGCGCTACTTCACGTGGCCCGACACGCTCAAGCGCCTGGCGCGGACGCCGCCGGACGAGCGGCCGGCCGCGTGGCGCAAGTTCTGGCACGACACCGATCCGGACCGGTCCACGCCGGAGAACGAGGCGCTCGACCGCTACTTCGCGCGGCTGAACATCGCGAACGATTTGTTCCGCGACGAGGGCGCGCCCGGCTGGCTCACCGATCGCGGCGAGGTGTACATCACGCTCGGCCCGCCGGACGAGGTGACCGATCCGCGGCCCGACTTCCGGGGCCGGGGGCGCTACATCGCGTGGACGTACGACCAGCTCAAGCTCCTGCTCTACTTCGTCGACGACGCCGGCTTCGGGCGCCTGCGTCTCGACGCCTCCTCGCGGTCGGATTTCGACCGGGTCGCCAACCGCCTGCGCAGCGAGAAGTGAGCGCGCGCTCGGGGGCCGACGTCCCCGGGGCGGCGCACCAGGGGGCTGGACCGGATCCCGCTCACGACGCGGTGGGGCGGCGCGCGCTCCACGTTGCCTCGGGTGTCGTTGGGCCGGCGGCCGCCGCCCTCGGCCCGCGCGCCACGCCCGCATTCGCGGGGTTGCTGGCGGCGGCGGCGATCGCCGAATGGGTGCGCCTGTACCGGCCGCGCGCGCGCCGCGCGCTGGACCGCGTGGCCGGCGCGTGGTTCCGTCCCGCCGAGGCGTCGGGCATCAGCGGCGCGACGATGCTGGCCGTCGGCTACGCCGTGACCTGGTGGCTGTTCCCGGGGCCGGCGGCCGAGCGTGCGATCGTGGTGACGGCCCTGGCGGATCCCGTGGCGGCCGCGGTGGGCACGCGATTCGGAGGCGGCCGGCGCAAGTCGTGGGCGGGCTCGGCGGCCTGCGCGGCGGCGGCCGCGCTGGT
>DATKNX010000049.1:0-5691 GCA_035541085.1 Gemmatimonadales bacterium
CGCGTTCCTGCAGCGCCACCCGGAATACGAGTCGGTGCTGGACGAGCGCTGGAAGGCGATGATCGAAGGAACGAAGGACTAGTACGTCGCGATCGCGTCGTCCGGATAGCAGTACAGCCACCGCTCGCCCGGCTCGGCCGACGCGATGACGGGGTGCGACGCGGCCTTCGCATGCTTCGACGCGTGCTTGTTCGGCGAGCTGTCGCAGCAGAGCGTGACGCCGCATGCCTGGCAGGTCCGCAGGTGCACCCACTCCGCGCCGATCTTGACGCACTCCTCGCACTCCAGGCGCTTCGCCCGCCGCACCTTCTTCACGGCGGCGATGTGCGCGCACTTCCGCTTCTCGGTCATCGTGCCGGTCGCCCCCTCCCGCGGGCCGCCTACGCGGCCCCGGCCTTCGCCGCCGGCAGCGTCACGGTGAACGCCGTGCGCCCCGGCCGCGACTCCACGTCGATCGTGCCGTTGTTGCTGCTCAGCAGGCGGCGCACGATGTCGAGCCCGAGGCCCGTGCCCTCGCCGACCGGCTTGGTGGTGAAGAACGGGTCGAAGATCCGCGCGCGGATGGCCTCGGGGATTCCGGCCCCGTCGTCGGCGACCCGCACCTGCACGGTCCCGCCCGCGCGCTTCGCCGTCACTTCCACTCGGCCGCCCACCGCGATGGCGTCGAGCGCGTTGTCGAGCAGGTTGAGCCACACCTGGTTGAGCTCGCCGCCGTAGCCCTGCACGGGCGGCAGGTCCGGCTCCACCGCGACATTCACCGTCGCGTCCTTCTTCCTCGCCTTGCTGCGCAGCACGGTCAGCGTGTCCGCCAGGCCCTGGCCGACGTCGAGCGGCTGCGCCACGGTCTCGCGATCCATCTGCGTGAAGCCCTTCACGGCCGAGACGATGTCGTGGATGCGCGAGGCGGCGGACTCGATCTCCCGCGTGAGCGAGCGCGCCGCGCAGCCGTAGGCCACCCAGCGCAGCGCCGCGTCCAGCAGCTCGCCCTCGAGCGAGTCCGCCAGGTCGTCCAGGGCCTCGATCGTCACGGCCGTGTCGGCCAGCGGGGCCGCGACCGCGAGGTCGGCGCCGTGCGACTCCAGCCACTCGGCGATGGCGTCCACCCGGTCGGCCTCCTCGACCGGCGAGTGCGCGCCGGATTGGCGCCGCGCGAGACACGCCTGGCGCACGGCGTCCACCGCCTCGTGCTGCGCCGGCGTCAGTCCCGCCGCGCCCAGGGCGCGGGAGGCGGCCTCCGCCGCGATGAGGCCTTCCTGGAGGGACTTGGCCGAGCGGATCACGGCCGAGGCGGGGTTGTTCAGCTCGTGCGCCAGCCCCGCCGCGAGCTTGCCCAGGGACTTCATCTTCTCGTCGTGCAGGTCGCTCGTGGTGAAGGTCCGCGCGCGGTCGAGCATCACGTGCACGAGGGCCGCCGTGACGGCCGGGCACTCCCGGATCAGCTCGGGGAAGTGCTCCTTGTAGACCGTGAGGATCTCCGACGGCTCCTCGAAGATCACGTCGCCCGGGCTGGCCTTCATGCGGGAGAAGGGCAGCATCCCCGACACGTCGCCCGGGAGCCACTCCATCACCTTGTGGCGGCCCTCGCCCTTGTCCACGTAGATGGAAAGGTGGCCGCTCAGCAGCGCGTGGAGCCCCTCGATGGCCCGGTAGGTCTTCCCGACGGTGTCCCCCGTGGCCACGAACATCGAGCCCTTGGCGAACAGCCGAACGACGCCATGGGCCGCGAGCCACGCCAGCTCCGCGTCCGGCGCCGCGCCGAGCGTGCGGTGCGCCTTGAGGCGCCGCACGATCTCCTCCGGGGCGACGTCCAGCTGGACGACCTCGACGCCATCCGCACTCACGCCGCCGCGCTCCGGGCTCATACGGTCTCCAGGTACTTGTGGACCATGCCCACGGCCGAGGAGCCCTCGCCCACGGCCGACGCCACGCGCTTGCTCGAGCCGTGGCGCACGTCGCCCGCCGCGAAGACGCCGGGCACGCTCGTCTCGAGCAGGAACGGGTCGCGCTCCAGCTTCCACGCCGCGGGCAGCTTGCCGTCGGTGCGGAGGTCCGGCCCCGTGAGGATGAAGCCGCCCGGGTCGCGCTCCACCAGCCCCGCCACCACGTCGGAGCGCGGCGTGGAGCCGATGAAGATGAACATCGCGGCCACGTCGAGGCGCCGGACCTCGCGTTCCGGACCCACCGCCACCTCCACGGCGTCCAGCCGGCCGTCGCCGTGCGCGGCCACGACCTGCGCGCCGGGCAGCACCTCGATGTTGGCCGCGTCGGTGATGCGGTCCACCAGGTACGTGGACATCCCTTCGGCGAGCGACTTGCCGCGCAGCATCACCGTGACCTTGCGCGCGTAGCGCGCGAAACTCAGCGCCGCCTGGCCCGCGGAGTTCGCGCCGCCGACGATCAGCACGTCCTGGCCGCGGCACGCCGCGGCCTCGGTGAGCGCCGCGCCGTAGAAAACGCCGGCCCCCGTCAGCTCCTGGACGCCGGGCGCCTCGAGGCGCCGCACCTGCATCCCGCAGGCGAGCAGCAGCGCGTAGCAGCTCAGCTCGGCGCCGTCGTCCAGCTTCGCCAACCGGTAGGGACCATCCACGAGGATCCCGGCGACTTCGCGCGTGGTGAGCACCTCCGCGCCGAAGCGCCTGGCCTGCGCCGTCGCCCGCCGCGCCAGGTCCGCGCCCGACAGCCCGCTCGGGAAGCCGAGATAGTTCTCGATCGAAGCGCTCGTGCCCGCCTGCCCGCCGGTGGTCTCGCGCTCGACGATCACCGTCCGCAGCCCCTCCGAGCCCGCGTACACCGCCGCGGCCAGCCCGGTCGGTCCGCCGCCCACGTTCACGAGATCGTAGAACGGCCGGGTGGCCGTGGTCTGGAGCCCGAGCTTCTCGGCCAGGGCGCGGCCGCCCGGCTCCACCAGCGCGGTGCCGTCGGGGAAGAACACCACGGGCAGCCGCCTCAGGCCCGGGCTCGCCGCCTCCGCCTCGGACCTGGCGCCGGAGTCGCGCTCCACGTCGAGCCACTGGTAAGGCGTCAGGGTGCGGGAGAGGAAGTCCTTCACCTCGTGGCTCTTGGGCGACCACAGGGAGCCCGCGACGCGGATCCCCTCGAACGGCGGCCGGTACGACGCCGACCAGTCGCCCAGCAGGTCGTCCAGGACCGGGTAGAGCCGCTCGGCCGGCGGGTCCCACGGCTTCATGAGGTAGTGGTCGAGCTGGACCTCGTTGATGCCGGCGATGGCCACGTCGGTGTCGGCGTAGGCCGTGAGCAGCACCTTGCGCGCGTCGGGGTAGATCTGCCGCGCCTCGAGCAGGAACTCGGTGCCGCTCATCTGCGGCATGCGCGCGTCCACGAGGAACAGGGCGAGCGGCGCGTTGCGCTGCTTGAGCTGCCGCACGGCGTCGAGCGCCAGCGCGCCCGAGCCCGCCTTCACGATCCGGTACTCGGCGGCGTAGTGCCGGCGGAGGTCGCGCTCGATGGCGTTGAGGACCTCGGGCTCGTCGTCCACGGTCATGATGACCGGCTTGCTCATCGCGCGGCCTCCCTGCGCACGCAGCGGAACTTGGCGAACACGTACGGATAGTGCGGCTGGAACCAGTTGCGGAAACTGCGGCGCACGAGCGCCGCGTCGGTGGCCCACGACGCGCCGAGCATCGCGTAGTGCGCACCGTCGAAGAAGTCGGCCGAGTAGCCGGGATAGGTGCGGGCGTACGCCGTGAAGCCGGGGTACGGCGCGAACACGCTCGACGTCCACTCCCACCCGTTGCCCACCAGCTCGTGCACGCCCCACGCGCTCGCGCCGGCCGGATGCGAGCCGACGGGCGTGGGCGCCCAGTCGCGGAAGTCGAAGCTGCCGTGCGCGGGGCAGGGAGCGCCGTCGCCCCACGGGTGCGCGCGCACGGCGCCCTCCGGGGTGCCGTACGCGGCGCGGTGGAACTCCGCCTCCGTCGGCAGGTCGCCGCCCTTCCACCGGGCGTAGGCCCGCGCCTCGGACCAGCTCACGTACACCGGCCAGTCGCCGGCCTCCTCGAGCGGCACGGTGCCGAACAGGGTCCGCGCCGACCAGCCCCACTTCCCGTCGCGCGACCAGAAGGAGGGATGGTGGACGCCGGCCTTCTCCTTCCACGCCCAGGCCGCGTCCGTCCACAGCTCGCGGCGTGCGTAACCTCCCGCCTCCAGGAACTCGAGGAACTCGGCGTTCCTGACCGGCGTCGCGTCCATCGTGAACGCGGGCACCTCGACCGGGCACTCCGGGAACTCGTTGTCCCAGCCGAACGGGAGCCGCTCGAACGACGCGCCCAGCGTGACGGAGCCGGAGGCGATACGCACCGTCCCGCTCGCGGCGGCACCGCGCGTCGCCAGCGAGGGCAGCCGGGCCGGCTCCGTCCTGTAGCGGTCGTCGAGCTGGTGGACCATGTAGAGCAGCGTCTCGTGATGCATCAGCTCGTGCTCGATCGCGATGTGGTAGATGCGCCCGCGATCGGCCAGGTCGTCCGCGCGCTCCAGCGCCCGCACGTCGTCGAACGTGCCGCGCAGCGCCTCGCGCACGCGGTCGCGGTAGGCGAGGACCTCGCGCTCGGTGGGCCACGCGACGCTGGCCGGCCGGAAGTCGTCGCCCACCGGGTCGATGCCGCGCTCGAACAGCCGGTCGTACTCGGCGTTGAACGACGGCCGGCGCAGCACGCCGCGCCAGATCTGGTTCCACGCGAAGGCCGGCAGGTGGCCGAGGTAGAAGATGAACGGCTGCCGGAGCGCGATCGGCCGCTGGAGCCACGCGTCCGGCGCGAGCAGCTCGAACAGCCGGTCCGACCGCTCCCACGCGGCCTCGAGACGGGCTCCGAGGTCGGCCGGGAACTCGCTCATCGGTTCCCGCCGCGCGGCGTCGCCCGGCGACCCAGGAGCGCCAACGCGAACAGGGCCTCGGGGTCCGTGTACCAGCGGTCCAGCCCGAGGCCGGTGCCGGCGAGGAGCGTCTCGAACGACGCGCGCGTGTACTTGCAGCTGATCTCCGTGCGGATCTCGTCGCCCGGCGCGAACGCGAGGTCGAGGCCGGCTCCCGGAACGCGCACCCGCTGCGCGCGCGAGGCGCGCAGGCGCATCTCGATCCAGGCGTGCGCCGCGTCGTAGAACGCCACGTGCTCGAAGGCCCCGGGATCGAAGTCGGCGCCCAGGCGGTCGTTCAGCACGTGCAGGATGTTCCGGTTGAACTCGGCGGTGACGCCCGCGGCGTCGTCGTAGGCCGCCTCGAGCCGGCGCACGTCCTTCACGAGGTCGAGTCCGACGAGGAAGCCGTCGCCCGGCTCGAGCTGCGCCGCGCAGCGTCCGAGAAACCCCGGCACGTCGGCGGGATGGATGTTGCCGATCGTCCCCGCCAGGAAGACCGCGAGGCGGCTCCCGCCCGGGCCGAGGCCCGAGAGGTCGTCGAGGAAATCGCCTTCCACGCCGTGCACGGAAAGGCCCGGGAATTCGCTCGCGAGCGCGCGCGTGGACTCCTGCAGCGCGTGCGCGTTGACGTCCAGCAGCAGGCAGCGCTCGAGCCGCCCCGCGGCCGCCATGGCCGCCAGCAACAGGCGCGTCTTGCGCCCGGAGCCGGAGCCCAGCTCGACCAGCTCCACGGGCCGCACGTGCGCCACGACCTCGCCGGCGACGGCGGCGAGGATCCGCTCCTCGGTGCGCGTCTGGTAGTACTCGGGAAGGCGCGTG
>DATKNX010000050.1:0-2530 GCA_035541085.1 Gemmatimonadales bacterium
TCAGTTGGGAGAGCGCGTGAATGGCATTCACGAGGTCAGGGGTTCGATCCCCCTCGCCTCCACTGCGGGAATAGCTCAGTTGGTAGAGCACAACCTTGCCAAGGTTGGGGTCGCGGGTTCGAGTCCCGTTTCCCGCTCTGAGGCCGGACGCCCACAAGTCTAGACGCACGGAGGCGTCCGAAAGTTGCGATCCGGCCCATCGCGAAGCCGTCCGGGCGGTTAGCTCAGCTGGTTAGAGCGCTACGTTGACATCGTAGAGGTCACAAGTTCGAATCTTGTACCGCCCATCGCGCCCATAGCTCAACTGGATAGAGCGTCTGACTACGGATCAGAAGGCTGGGGGTTCAACTCCCTCTGGGCGCATCCGCAATACCGCAGCACAAACATCCAGCCTGGTCACCCGCGGACGCATCGTCGGGTCTGACGGGTCCCGGTAGCCCGCGGCGCCCGTCATGCCGCCGGCCGGCGGACGGCGCTGCACGGCTCCGTGCGCGCCCGACCGCCCTCGGCCCCGCCCCGCCATTCTCCGCGCCCCGCCTTCTTACGGCATCACGCGCCGCACACTAACTTGGGCGGGCCTTCCCGCGGGACGGCGCCGCCGGGGCCACCCACCGCGGCGCCAACCCCGCCACTCGGCACGCCGGTGCACCACCGCTGGCACCGAAACTGCTGCCCCAGGTTGCCGATGACGCATGCCGAATGACGATCTGACGGCCCTTCGCAGCCTCGCCAAAGCTCTCGGCGTCTACACCCGCTACCGCGACGGACTCGGCCGGCCCGTGGTCGTCTCGCCGGAGACGCTGATGCGCGTGTGCGCGGCCGTCGGCGCTCCCGTCGCCCGGCCGTCCGACGCGGCCGCAGCGTTGCGCGAGCGGCGCGCGGCGGCGAAGAGCGGCGCCCTGCCCCCCGTCCTGGTAGCCTGGAACGGGACGCTGGCCCCGCTCAAGGTGGCCGGCCGGCGCGCGCCGGACGCCGAGCTCGTGCTCGAGGACGGAACGGTCCTCGAGCCGCCGATCCGGGGCACGACGCTCCGCGCGCCCCGACTCCCGCTCGGCTACCATCGCCTCACGATCGAGAACGCCGGGCGGCGCCAGTCGGCCACGATCATCGCGGCGCCCGTGCGCGCCTTCCGCCGGCCCGGCTCGCACCGGAGCTGGGGCGTGGGCACCGAGCTGGCCGCCCTGCGCTCGAAGCGCAGTCGCTCGCTCGCCGACCTCAGGGACCTGGAGTCGCTCTGCAAGTGGGTGAAGGCGAGGGGCGGCGACCTCGTCACCGTCCTGCCGCTCGCGCCGACCTTCAACACCGAGTGGCCCGAGCCGAGCCCCTACTCGGGCGTGAGCCGCCTCTTCTGGTCGGAGCTGATCCTCGACCTCGGCGAGCGGCACCGCCCGACGCCGAAGCCCGCGACGCTCGACGTGACGAAGGCCGACGCCGAGGTGCGCGCCGCGCTGGCGGGGTTGCCCGCGCCGGACGCGTCGGAGATCGACGAGGAGACGAGGCGCTATGCGCGCTTCCGCGGCGCGCAGGCCAGGCTGGGCAGGAACTGGCGCGCCTGGCCCGAGCCCGCGCGGTCGGGTGCGCCCGACCCCTCGCAGGTGGACCCCGACGAAGAGCGCTTCCACCTCGTCGCCCAGACCCTCGTGCGCCGGCAGCTCCGCGAGCTGCGTGGCCGCCTCGAGCGCGGGGGATTCCGGCTGGGGCTCGACCTGGCGGTGGGCGTCCACGCGGACGGCTACGATCCCTGGTCGCGCCAGTCGCTGTTCGGCGACGGGATGTCGGTCGGCGCGCCTCCCGATCTCGGCTTCCCCAGCGGCCAGGACTGGGGCTTCTCGCCCGTGCTGCCGGAGGCGTCGCGCCGCGAAGGGCACCGCTACCTGGCCGCCTCCATCGCGACCCAGGCCGGCCTCGCGGGCGTGCTGCGCGTGGATCACATCATGGCGTGGACGCGCCTCTACTGGATCCCGCACGGCTTCGCGCTGGACCAGGGCACCTACGTCACCTACCCGGCCGAGGAGCAGTTCGCGGTGCTCACCCTGGAGTCGCAGCGCGGCCGCTGCGAGATCGTGGGCGAGAACCTCGGGAACGTGCCGCGCGAGATCTACGAGGCGCTGCCGCGCCACCGCATCTGGGGGATGTACCTCGCCCAGTTCCAGGCGAGCAGTGACGCGAAGGTCAGTCCCCCCACCGCCGCCGACATGGCCCTGGTCGGCACGCACGACACGCCCACTTTCGCCGGCTGGCTCGAGGGCGCCGACGTGGGCGAGCGCGTGCACTACAAGCTGCTGGCCGCGGCGTCGGTCTCCGACGTGCGCCGGGAGCGTGCGGCGGCCGCCGCGCGGCTCGCGAAGCGCCTCGGCCGGCGCGTGGACGAGCCGCGCGCCCTGTTCGCGGCGCTGCTCGAATGGCTCGGCCGCTCGCGGAGCCCGCTCTTCGTGCCGTGGCTCGAGGACTTCTGGCTCGAGGAGACCGGCGTGAACCTCCCGGGCACGCCCTCCTCCGTGCGGCCCAACTGGCAGCGGCCGATGCGCCT
>DATKNX010000051.1:0-5174 GCA_035541085.1 Gemmatimonadales bacterium
GGCCCGCCTACCGCTCCCACCACAGGGCGGGGTCCTTGAAGCGGTGCGTCGGCGCCGGCAGGGACACGGTGATCGTCGCGCCTTCGCCCGGCACGGAGCTGATGGTCAGGGTGCCGCCGAAGCCGCTCTCGATCACGCGCCGCGCGTCGGCCACGGCGCTCTGCCCGTCGGCGATTTCCGCGCCCGGCGCCGCCACCGTGAGCCGCACCACGGGGCCCACGTTCTCCAGCGACACCGTCACCGTGCCGACCCGGCCCTGCAGGCCCCGCACGGCGAGGCGGATCATCGACGACACCGCGATGCGCAGGCTGTCGGCGCTGCCCGGCACCGACACCACGTACGCGAGCGTCTTGAGCTCGATCGAGGCGCCGCGCAGCGCCGCCTGCGGCCGCTCGGCGTCCACGCACGACCACACTACCTGCACCACGTCGAACTCGCCGCCGTGCTCCAGCACGGCCCGCGCGCGGTCGTGCACCGTGCGCACCAGCGAGACCGCCTGCTCCAGCGCCCGGCCCGCCGCCTTCAGGTCCTCGATGAGCCGCAGCCTGCCGGCCTCGTCGGGCGGCGTCGCCTCCGCGAGCACGGCGCCGCTCCGGACGACCGCGGTCCGCGCCACCGCGAGCGGGCCGCCGATGTCCTGGGCGAAGCTGCCGAGCTGCTCCATGAAGCGCTCGAACAGGTCGAGATCGGCGGGCATGCCGTTGCCCGCCACGCGGCTGCTCAGCCCCAGGCACAAGCCCGCGAGCTCCAGGGCGAGCCGCTCCCGGCTGCGGCGTTCCTGCGCGATCGGCGGCGGATCCGGCACGCTGTCGCGGACCGGCGCGACGCACCACTGCGCGTCGGCCAGGCGGCCCGCCACCCAGCGGCTTCCCGGCGGCGCCGGCATCGCCAGGTGCGACACGGCGACCCGCACCTCAGGCGTGACTTCCCAGGCCTGCGCTTCGGTGCCGTTGCTGGCGAGCGGCTTCAGCGAGCCCGCGTCCTCCACCACCCACACGCCGACCATCCGCCCGTTGAGGGCGGCTCCGGCCCGACGCAGCACTTCGACTGTCCACCGGGATTCCTGCTCGCTCGCCCCCGGATCGGTCATGACGCGCACTCCCGTGGCTCTGGGCCGCCCGACGGGCGGCCACCGCTCACGCTGCATCGCCGGCTGAGAGGAAGCCGCACCTGAGGGGTGGCACAATATCCGACCATTCGAACCCACCAGCAAGGCCCGCGAAATCTGGAGTGCGCGAATCGCATTTGCGCGGTTATCCTTACGCCCATGGACGCGACGCACGCCCCGGCCGATCGCATGCCCGCGATCTTCCTCGCGCACGGCTCGCCGTTCCTGCTGGACGACGCCGAGTGGCTGGCCCAGCTCGGCCGGTGGGCGAAGGCGCTGCCGCGCCCCAAGGCCGTGCTGATGCTGTCGGCGCACTGGGAGCAGAAGCCCGTCACGCTCGGCGCGACGCGCCCGGTCCCGCTGGTCTACGATTTCTACGGTTTTCCCGAGAAGTACTACGGCGTGCAGTACCCGGCGCCGCCGGCGCCCGGGCTGGCGCGGCGCCTGCGCGAGCTGTTGAGCCGCGACCAGCCCGTGATCGAGTCGGACCGCGGGCTCGACCACGGCGCCTACGTCCCGCTGGTCGCGATGTATCCCGAGGCCGACGTCCCCGTGCTGCAGGTGTCGCTGCCGAACCTCGATCCGGCCACGCTGTTCGAGCTGGGCCGCGCGTTCACGCCACTGCGGCGGGAGGGCGTGCTGATCGTGGGGAGCGGCTTCCTGACGCACAACCTGCGCGCGATGGACTGGTCGCCCGAGGCGGCCACGCCGGCGTGGGCGTCCGACTTCGACGCGTGGGCCGCCGACGTGCTGGCGCGGCGCGACGTGGACGCGCTGCTCGACTACCGCCGCCGCGCGCCCGGCGTGCGGATGGCGCTGCCCACCCAGGAGCATTTCGTGCCGGTGATCGCGGCGGCGGCGAGCGCGGTGGACGAGCCGGGTCCGGTCACCTTCCCCATCACCGGCTACAACTTCGGCTCACTCACCAAGCGGTCGGTGCAGTTCGGCTGATCGCCTAGCGGTCCGGCAGCCCGCCCGCCAGGTCCGCCAGTGCCTGCAGTCGCTCCACGATCGCGTCCACCCGGGGGTCGAGCGCGGCCGCGAGGTCGGGGTTCACGCGGCCGTAGGCCCCGAGGTGGCGCGTCTTCACGTCCTCCATGCTGCTCGCCCACACCTCGGCGATGGCCTGCACGCGCCGCCGCAGCGGCGGCGGGCGGTGGGCCGGCAGGGCCAGGTCGCTCTCGAGCTTCGCGACCAGCTCGACGAGCCCGGCCACGATGCCGCGCAGCGCGTCGTAGGGCGCGCCGGGCCGCTGCAGCTCGGGCCAGCCCGCGACGTCCTCGAGGTCCTCGCGCAGCAGCCTGAGGTGCGTCGCGATGCGGCGCTGCTGGTTCGCGTTGAGCAGGGTCCCGGCCACGGCTCCCCCGGTGGACGGCCGTAAGATACGCCGCGCGGACGGCCGCGCGTTATCTTGCTGCGCGTGAGCACGCCCGCGTCCCTCTGGTCGCGCCCCGACGACGCGGTGCGCCGCACCCAGCTCGACGCGATGCGGCGCCGCGCGACCGGCCTGCTGGGCGTCGCCGCCGCGGTGTTCCTGGTGGCGCGCACGCTCGAAGGCCGCTGGCCGTGGCTCGGCTTCGTCCGCGCCACCGCCGAGGCCTCGCTGGTGGGCGGCCTCGCGGACTGGTTCGCCGTCACCGCCCTGTTCCGCCATCCGCTCGGCATCCCGATCCCGCACACGGCCATCGTCGCGACCCGCAAGGAGCGGATCGGCCGCGTGCTCGGGAACTTCGTCCAGACGCACTTCCTGACGCGCGAGGTGATCGCCGCGAAGCTGCGCGCCGTGCGGCCCGCCGAGCGCGCCGCGCGGTGGCTGAGCGAGATCGAGAACAGCCGGCGCATCGCGCAGCAGGTGGCGGGCGGCGTGGCGCGCACGCTCGACGCGCTCCCCGACGCGGAGATGCGCACGCTCGTGCAGCAGGCGCTCATCGGGCAGCTCCGGGCCACGCGCGCGGCGCCGGCCTTGGGCAAGACGCTCTCGATCGTGGTCGCGGGCAACCGCCACCAGGAGCTGCTCAACGAGGCCGTACGGCTCGCGGCGCAGGCGGTGCACGACAACCGCGAGCTGATCCGCGAGCAGGTGAAGGCGGAGAGCCCGTGGTGGGTGCCGGGCGTGGTGGACGAGATGCTCTACCAGCGCATCGTCACCGCCATCGAGGCGATGCTGACCGGCATCGGCACCGATCCGCGGCACCCGCTGCGCGCCGCGTTCGACACCGCGCTGCGGGACTTCATCGACCGCCTGCAGCACTCCCCCGAGGCCATCGCGCGCGCCGAGGCGCTGAAGGAAGAGTGGCTCGCCGACCCGTCGGTGACCGAGCTGACCGGGCGCCTGTGGGAGGCCACGCGCGGCGCCGTGACGCGGTTCGCCACGCGCGCCGACGGCACGGCGCCCGCACCGCTCGAGCGCGGCATCAGCGAGTTCGGCGCCGCCCTGGTCGCGAACCAGCCGATGCTCGACGAGATCAACGAGATGGTGATCGACCTCACGGCCTCGGTCGTGGAGCAGTACCGGCAGGAGATCGGCGACTTCATCGCGCAGACCGTGGCGGGGTGGGACCCCGCGGCCACGTCCTACCGCTTCGAGCTGGCCGTCGGCCGCGACCTGCAGTTCGTGCGAATCAACGGGACGCTGGTG
The DNA here is from genome assembly GCA_035541085.1 of Gemmatimonadales bacterium. GTDB lineage: Bacteria > Gemmatimonadota > Gemmatimonadetes > Gemmatimonadales > JACORV01 > Fen-1245. The sequence continues at coordinate 3,747 of DATKNX010000051.1, forward strand.
GGCGGCCTGGTGGGCCTGGCGATCTACACGTTCTCGCGCCTCTGGCACTGACCGGCGGACCGCCCTGACGCACGAAGCCCCGCCCGCGAGACCGCCGGACGGGGCTTCGGCTTGAAGCCCGGCACTCGGCGGCTACGACTTGACCGGCATCGAGAAGGTGAACTGGTACGCCTGCGCGGTGCTGTCATAGCGCGCCTCGAACGTCGAGGGCAACTTCACGCGGTCCGGCTCGCCCGCCACGCCGGGCACGGGGAGCGAGAAGCTGCGCCGTGCCAGCAGCGTCGCCCGCGTGATCATGGGCTCGATGAAGATCGGCGCCCTGTGGTAGTACCCCACGAGCATCGTCTTCTCGAACAGGGTGGTCGAGCGCAGCTCGGCGCCGGGCAGCGCGTGCATCCCCATGCCCGGGGCGCAGATGCCCACGAGCGTACCGATCCCCGGGATGACGACGTCGGGCAGCTCGTACCCCGCGGGCAGGACCGACGGCTTGGTCGAGTCCGCGCAGTCGATCTTCGCGACGTCGGCCACCGAGACGGTGTTGAAGTGGAAGTCGAAATGCGGGGTCAGGTACGGGCCCGGCGGATGGCCGTGCGGTTCCCAGAAGACGTTGAAGTTGTCGAACCCGGTCGCCGCCGTGACCATGCTGTCGAACCGAATGGTCACCTCCGCCTTGGGCGGCCAGGTCATCGGCATGTCGGCCGGGGCGTTCTCGGCGACCTTGACCGGGATCGTCGCGCCGAAGGCCACGAGCCGGTCCCCCGACATCGTGTGCCACGCGCAGACGTCGGCACCGTTGTACGGCTTGCACTCGCCCTGCACCAGTCGCTCCCTCGTGCACGCCGCCGTGCCGGCCACGAGGGCCCCGAGCAGGACCCGTGCGACGATGCGGCTGTACTCCCGTTTGCCCAACGACATTGCGCCCCCGGTCGGTGGTGGTTTGGACTGCTTCGAATGGTCGGGTGGAGCGGGCGCGAGGATACCGGGGAACGCCCGAGCACGCAAGGGGACCGGGACGCGGGGTCCGGGGTACGGGCCCCGCACCCCGGACCCCGGCCTGAAACCCCGGACCCCGCACCGGCGTAGGTACCCACGTTCCCGAAAGACCGGCCACCGCCCGAGGCGCCACGGCGCCGCATCCGGGCGGGCGCGGTCGTGCGCCGCACTCCACACCAGCCCGGAGTACCGATGCGCCTCGTGATCCGCCTGGCGTTGCTGGCCGGCCTCGCGCCCAGTGCCCTGGCCGCGCAGATGGCCCTGCCGCTGAAGCACGCCGCCGAGCCCACCGTGCCGGCCATCACCGTCGGCGACCTGATGACCCGCCTCTACATCTACGCCGACGACTCGCTGATGGGCCGCAAGGCCGGCACGCCCGACAACCTGCGTGCCACGGCCTACATCGAGTCGGAGGTGCGCAAGATGGGCCTCGTG
>DATKNX010000052.1:0-5239 GCA_035541085.1 Gemmatimonadales bacterium
CCGGCTGCCTGACCTCACCGTCTACCTGCGCGTCCCGCCCGACCTGCTGGAGCGGCGGCGCCTGGCCGACGCCGAGGCCGGCGACCCCTACGCGCGAACCATCACGGCCGAATACCTGCGGCAGATCCACGAGTCGTACGAGCGCCTGGCGCTGAACTGGCGCGCGACCCTGCGGAAGTACCAGGAGTACGCCGTCGTGCCGCCGGACGCCGACCTCGTGACGCTGCCCGCCGAGATCGACATGCACGAGCACCCCGGCTACGTGCACGTCGCGGCGGGCACGATTCGCGAGAAGGTGCGGAGCATGATCGACGCGCGGAAGCAGAACGCGTGACGCGGACGGGGGCGGTGCTCGAGGTCCGGGAGCCGCAGGCGATCCCGCGGCACCAGATCGCCAACCGGCTCACCAACGTCGAGCGGCGCCTGCTGACCTACCTGGCGAGGCACCAGACGCTCGTGGCGTGCGTGGGGAACATCGGCGCGGGCAAGAGCTCCCTCGTCAAGCTCCTCGCCTACAGCACTGGGATGAACGCGCTGTTCGAGCTGCCCGACGACGGCTTCGAGGACCACGTCGCCCAGAACCCGTCGCTGTTCCCGTTGCTCGCGACGGCGAAGAACTCGGCCAAGCGGACGCTGGGGCGCTACTACGGCGCGATCAACGAGTTCATCGAGTGCCAGGCGCACGCGGCGGTGGAGAGCGCGGCGTGGACCGCGGCGAAGCGGAACCTCGAGAACGCGGCACTCGACATCCAGCACGCGTACCTCGACCTCCGGAAGATGCAGCTCGAAGCCGTGCCGCACCTCTCGGCGTCGACCTGCATCGACGGCTCGCCGCTCGCGGACCGCTACGCCTTCTGCGAAGTGCTGCACCGCGACATGGACGTGCCCTACCTCACCGCCGATTCGCTCGGCGTGATCGACGCGCGGCTCGAGAGCGAGTTCCGGCCGCTCGTCCGGCCGGGGCTCGTGATCCTGCTCCGGAGCCCGGTCGAGACCCTGCTGCGGAACATCCGGGAGCGGCAGCGCGACGAGGAGAAGTCCGGCAGCGACCAGATCCCCGAGGGGCTCTCGCGGCTGGTGCGGGCCCTCAACCCGCGCTACGACGCGCTCGTCGCGAACCTGCGGTCGACGGGATGGTACGACGGGCCGGTGCTGGTGATCGACGTGTCGAAGATCGACTTCGTGTCCAACGTGCGGCACCTGATCGCCGTCTACGAGGGGATCGAGGCGCTGCTCGTGCCGAAGGACTTCCGGGCGTAAGACCCCGGCCGTGCGGTGCTTGAGAATGCCGCACGCTGGTGCGAGCTTTACTCCCCCACGGCGCCGTAGCCAAGTGGTAAGGCAGAGGTCTGCAAAGGGCCCCCGAAGTTTTCCGCGCAAGTCCGTCTGAGTGCTAATCGTTTACTGCAGTTCACGTTCCAAGCGCGGGCGTATTCCGCCTATTTCCGATACGGGTGGCTGATTCCTGCGTGGTGTGCCCTCAAAAGTGCCCTCACCTGTTGTGAGGGCCGAGCGAGGCCCAAGGAGTGGGTGCGCGCACTTCGCACCGCGGTGCGACGAGCGCCGCCCTCCTAGGCCGCCTGCCGCCGGAGGCCTCGCGTGAACCTTGTGCTACCAAGACATGGCGAGCGCCGAGGCGCCAGGGACCGTCGGGTCAGCCGGCGCCGCAGCGGCAACGACCGCCGGGCACACGATGCGGCCTCCAGCCGCCATCACAAGAACGGCTAGGGCCTCGTCTGGAACAGGGGCGAGGATCTGGCGTCAGCGCGCGCTCTGGCCGACCTGTGCGAGTTGCTCCGCGAGCTCGCGAGCGGAGCCTAGGCGGTCCTTGGGCTCGCGCTTCAGCAGCCGGTCGATCACGTGGACCAGGCCAGCCGGCGCCTGCGGTACCAGGTGCCGGACGGGGCGCGGGCGACACGCCAGCACCAGATCGATCATGGCCATCGGGCTGCTCGCGGCGAACGGGGCCTGGCCGGTGAGGCACTCGTACAGCACGACGCCCGCCGAGAACAGGTCGCTCCGTGCTTCGAATGTGCCACCCAGGTGCAGCTCCGGGGCCATGTATCCCGGCGTCCCGACCACGTAGCCGGCCTGGGTGAATCGCGTTTCGTGCTCCGCCACGCGTGCCAGGCCGAAGTCCATCACCTTGAGCACACCGTCTTCGGTCACGAGCAGGTTCTCCGGTTTGATGTCGCGATGGATGATCTGCTGCTCGTGCGCCACGGCCAGCGCCTCGGCGAGCTGCGTGCCGACGGCCAGGGTGGACTCGACGCTGAGGGCGCCGCGCGTGTTGAGCAGCTCGGCGACGCTGATGCCCTTCACGTATTCCATCGTGAGGAAGTAGACGCCCTGGAATTCGCCCAGGTCGTGCGCCCTCACCACGTTCCGGTGGGAGATGCGCCGCGCCAGCCGCATCTCCGACTTGAGGCGCTCGACCAGGTTGAGGTTCTGCCCCACGAGGTCGCGCCGCACGACCTTCATCGCGATCTCCTCGGCGAGCTGCCGGTCTCGCGCATGGTAGACCATCCCCATCCCGCCGCGCCCCAGCTCGCCGAGGATCTCGTAGCGGTCCGCGACGACCTGCCCCGTGCGGAACGGGCTCTCGTCGGCCGGCGACGTCGCCGCTTCGCTGGCGCGTCCCTTCGCCTGTCGCATCTCGTGCCGGAGCTGCCCAAGCCGCTGCTGCAGACGCTCCTCGCGCGACTTGAACCCCGTCACCATCCGGTCGAAGACGCGGGCGAGCCGCCCCAGCTCGTCGTCGTGGCCGCCGAGCGCGTCGAGCGAGCCAGCCGCGTAGGTGCCGAGCTCCACGGCCTCCGCCGCCGCCGTGAGCTGGCCGACGCGCCCGAGGTACGCCAGTTCGACGTCGCGCATCCGCTTCCGCTCCAGCGACGCGCGGATGCGGGCGTGCAAGAGCAGGGGCTCGTAGGGCTTGGTGATGTGGTCCTCAGCGCCCTGCTCGATGCACCGGGCCACGATCTGCAGGTCGTCCACGCCCGACACCACGATCACCGGGATGTCGCGCGTGCCTTCGGCGGCCTTGAGCCGCTGCAGCAGATCGAGGCCGTCCAGCTCCGGCATGGTGATGTCGGTGAGGATGAGATCGGGCGGCGCGCTCTCCGCCAGCGCGAGCGCGGCGCGCCCGTTCTCGGCCGCGCTGACTGCGTAGCCGAGTCGCTCGAGCAGGCGCGAGAGTGCCCGGCGGGCATCCGCATCGTCGTCCGCGAGGAGGAGGCGGGGCCGAGCGGGGCCCGCCTCGACAGGTGGGATGCCGCTCCGCGTGGCCGACGGGCGGCGGATGGGCGTCTGGGCCTCCGGTCCCTCGAGCGCCCACAGCTCGACGGCCGTCTCGCGGATGGCCCGCACGTCGTGGAGCAACAGCTCCTCCTCCGGGCCGGTGGGCACGAGTCCGAGGACCGTGCTCGTCGCGGCGACGATGCGCTGCTGCGGCTCGCGGATCAGGTCGAACAGCGTGCCGAAGTACTCGCCGGCGTCAGCCGGCGCCGCGGGCACCCGGTGGTGGGCGACGATCGCCAGCAGGTGCCGGCTCGCCACGAGGGCGTCGCCGACCGCGTCGCGCCACAGGCGGCGTTCGGGCCGGTCCACCTCCTCCAGGATGCGCTCGCACTCGGCGGCGATGCGGTGGGCCGCCGCGTGCAGGTGATAGCGCGCGACGGCGATCCGATGCGTGACGCCGGAGTCCATCGCCAGCGTCTCGCCAGACCAGATGGGCTTCAGCGCGTCAGCCATGCGCGGTCCCGCCGCCCGGCCGCCGCGGTCCCGCCGCGCGGCCCGGGGGCCTCACGCGTCCAGCAGCTCGCGCACGGCGCGCAGCAGCTCCTCGACCGTCCACGGCTTCGGGACCGAGCGCGCGCGGGGGTCGGTCGCCTCGTCGCCGTCCTTGCGCTCGTAGCCGCTGCTGAACAGGAACTTGACCGCCGAGCCCTCGCCGCGCAGCGCCCGGTACAGCTCGGCGCCGGTCATCCGCGGCATGGTCATGTCGGAGATCACGAGCGCGATCTCCGCGCCGTGCGCACGGCAGGCCTCGAGGGCCTGGAGGCCGTCGTGCACGGGCAGTACCGCGTAGCCGGCGCGGGAGAGCGCGCGCAGCACCACGCGCCGCACCGCCACGTCGTCGTCGGCCACGACGATGGTCTCCTTCCCGCCGCGCACCTCGGCCGCCTGCGGAGCCCGAGCCGGCGCCACGTCCACCGCGCCGCGCAGCGCCGGGAAGAACAGCTCGACGGTCGTGCCCTGGCCCGGCGCGCTGATCACGTTGACGAACCCGTGCTGCTGCTCCGCCAGGCTCAGGACCATCGCCATGCCGAGGCCCGTCCCCTTCCCCTCCGGCTTCGTGGTGTAAAGCGGCTCGAAGACGCGGCGCAGTGTTTCGTCCTCCATCCCGACGCCGGTGTCACGCACCGCCAGGCACACGTACTCACCCGGAGGCAGCTCGCGGAAGATCAGGTGTTGCGGCTCGGACACCGCCACGCGCTGCACCGCGACCTCGAGCCGGCCGCCCTGTGGCATCGCGTCCCGCGCGTTCGTGGCCAGGTTGACCAGCATCTGCCCGAGGGCTCCGGGGTCCGCGGAGATCGGCGGCAGCCCGTCGTCGGCCACGAGGCCCACGGCCACCGTGGACGGCAGCAGATGGCGGAGCGTGCCGACGGTCTCCCGCGCGTGCGCGGCGGGGTCCACGAGGCGGAGCGCCAGCGCCTCCCGCCGGCTGAATGCCAGCAGCTTCTTGATCATCTGCTTCCCGCGCTCGGCTGCCTGCGACAGGTCGTGCAGGCTCTCCAGCATCTCCTCGCGACTCCCGGCCGCACGGCTCAAGTCGGCGCTCGCCAGGATCACCGTCAGGAGGTTGTTGAAGTCGTGGGCGATCCCGCTCGTGAACTGGCCCAGCGCCTCCATCTTCTGCGCCTGCCGGAGCAGACCCACGTTGCGTTGCAGCGCCCGGCGCGTGTCCGCCTCCTCGAGGGCGCGCCGGACGGCCGGGCCCAGGCGGCTGAGCCGGTGCTTGAGCACGTAATCGGTGGCGCCGCGCCGCATGCTCTCGATGGCGGCCTCCTCGCCAACGGTGCCCGACACGAGAATGAACGGCGTCTCCGGCGCCTTGTCGCGCGCGATGGCGAGGGCCGTGAAGCCGTCGAACGTCGGGAGGGAGTAGTCCGACAAGATGAGATCGAAGCGCTCGCGCTCCAGCGCCTCGAGGAACGACTGCTCCGTCTGGACGTTG
>DATKNX010000053.1:0-11862 GCA_035541085.1 Gemmatimonadales bacterium
CCGTTCACCGGCGTCGTGCTGACCAAGGACGCGGAGGTGGGCGAGGTCGTGGCGCCGTCGGTGGGCGGCGGCCTCACGCGCGGCGCCGTGGTCACGATGGCGGACTTCGCCACGCTCGAGGTCGAGGTGGACGTCAACGAGGCCTACATCGGGGGCATCCGGGCGGGCGAGCCCGCGCGGATCACGCTGGATGCCTATCCCGACACCACGTTCCGCGGGTCCGTGCGCCTCGTGGTGCCGACGGCCGACCGCCAGAAGGCCACCGTGCAGGTGAAGGTGGCGATCCTGGACCACGACCAGCGCATCCTGCCGGAGATGGGCGCCCGCGTGGAGTTCCTGTCGGGCGGGCATGCGCGCGGCGCCGCCGCGCCGGCCTCGAAGCCGCGCGTGAGCGTGCCGGCCGACGCCGTCCACACCGACGGCGGGGAGACGGTGGTCTGGGTGGTGGCGAACGGCCGGCTCGAGCGCCGCGTCGTGGACGCCGGCCCCACCAGCGGCGGCCTGCGCGAGGTGCGCTCGGGGCTCACGGGCGGCGAGACGCTGCTGGTGAGCGGCGTTGACCACCCGGCGCCCGGCATGCGGGTGACGCCCAAGCCCTGAACTCCGACTTCACGACCCCGATGACCACGAACCCCGAGGTGCCCTTGTCGCTCGTCGTGCTCCGGAAACTGAGCAAGCACTTTCAGCGCGACTCCCAGCCCATCACCGTCTTCGACGACCTGGACCTGGAGTTCGCCGAGGGCAGCTTCACGGCCCTGATGGGACCGTCGGGCAGCGGGAAGTCCACGCTCCTCAACCTGGTGGCCGGCCTCGACCGGCCGAGCGCGGGGACGGTCACGGTGGGCGACGTGGAGGTGAGCGCCATGGGGCCCGGCCAGCTCGCCGACTGGCGGGCGCGGCACGTGGGCTTCGTCTTCCAGTCCTACAACCTGCTGCCGGTCCTGACGGCGTACCAGAACGTCGAGCTGCCGCTCCTGCTGACGCGCCTCTCCAAGGCCGAGCGCCACGAGCACGTGATGACGGCGCTGGGCGTGGTGGGCCTCACCGACCGGGCGTCGCACTACCCGCGGCAGCTCTCGGGCGGCCAGGAGCAGCGGGTCGCCATCGCGCGGGCGATCGTGTCGGACCCGACGATCATCTTGCTCGACGAGCCGACCGGCCAGCTCGACGCGAAGTCGGCGGCGGAGATCCTGGAGCTGCTGAAGCGGCTGAACCGCGAGTTCCACAAGACGATCCTGATGGTCACGCACGACCCGCACGCGGCGCAGGCCGCGGGCCGCAGCCTGCACCTCGACAAGGGAGTGCTGACCGCGTGAAGTTCTTCCCCCTCGTCTGGGCGAACCTCACGCGCCACAAGCGCCGCTCGGTCCTGACCACGCTGAGCGTGGCGCTGGCGCTGTTCCTGTTCGCCTCCCTGCGGTCGGTGGTGACGACCCTGCACGCGAGCGCCGAAGTCGGCAGCGAATCGCGGATGATCGTGCAGAGCGCCAAAGCCATCGTGTTCTTCCTGCCGATGAGCTACCGGGAGCGGCTCCTGGCCGTGCCGGGCGTGAAGGCCGTGACCTGGGCCGACTGGTTCGGCGGCGTCTACCAGGACCCGAAGAACTTCTTCGCGTCCTTCGCCGCCGACGCCGAGTCGTACCTCGACATGTACCGCAGCGACTTCACGCTGCCGGCCGACCAGCGCGCGGCGTTCATCAAGGAGCGCACCGCCTGCATCGTCGGGCAGCACCTGCTCGAGAAGTACGGCTGGCACCTCGGCCAGAACGTCACGCTGCAGGGGACGATCTTCCAGGGCGACTGGACCTTCACGATCCGCGGCGTCTACCACGCCACGAATCCGTCGTTCAGCGAAGACGCGCTGATGTTCCACTACGAGGTGATCTACGAGCGCTACAAGTCGTGGGTGCAGCCCGGCTGGTACGTGCTGGAGCTGAAGGACCCCGCGCTGGCGCCGCAGGTCGCCGCCACGATCGACTCGGAGTTCAAGAACTCCAGCGACCCGACCAAGACCGGCACCGAGCGCGCGTTCAACGCCGGCTTCGTCACGATGTGGGGCAACGTCAGCTTCCTGATGGACAGCATCGGGATGGCCGTGGTGTTCGCCATCCTGCTCGTCGCGGCCAACTCGATGATGCTCTCGGCCCGCGAGCGCACCAACGAGGTCGGCGTCCTCAAGACGATCGGCTTCGGCGACCGCCTGCTGTTCGCGCTGGTGATGGCGGAGGCGGGCGGCATCGCCCTGGTGGGGGCGGTCCTCGGCCTCGGCGGCGCGACGGTGCTGTATCCGGCCATCCACTTCAGCGCGATGGGCTTCCTGCCCGGCTTCGCCGTGGCGCCGGGCACGCTGGCCCTGGGCGCCGGCATCGCGCTCGCCCTCGCCCTGGCGAGCGGGCTGGTGCCGGCGGTGAGCGCGGCGCGGCTCTCGGCCGTGCAGGCGCTGAGGCACGTCGAATGAAGATCCCGCTCGTCTACAACGTCCGCAGCCTGATCCGCCGGCCCGTCTCGAGCATCATGACCGCGCTCGGCGTGGCCCTGGTGGTGGGCGTGTTCATCGCGATGCTCGCGCTGGCGAACGGGTTCAAGATGGCGCTCGTGAGGACCGGCTCGCCCGACAACGTCATCGTCCTGCGCAAGGGCGCCGACTCGGAGCTGTCGAGCGGCATCTCGCGCGACAACGCCGAGATCATCGCCGCGCTCCCGCAGATCGCCGCCGCGAGCGACGGCTCGCCCCTCGTGAGCCCGGAGGTGTTCGTGCCCACGAACCTCGACGCCGCCGGCGCGGGCGAGGCGCAGCTCGTGGTCACGCGCGGGGTGACCACGCGGGCCTTCGAGGTGCGGCGCGGCATCCGGATCACCGAGGGCCGGATGTTCACCCCCGGCCGCGACGAGGTGATCATCGGCACCGCGATCGCGCCGAAGCTGGCGCACAGCGCCGTGGGCGACACCGTCCACCTGGCCGGCCGCGGCTGGCTCGTGGCCGGCCACTTCAGCGCCGGCGGCTCGGCGTTCGAGTCCGAGATCTGGGGCGAGAACGAGCAGCTGATGCCCGTGCTGCGCGGCCAGGTCTACCAGGTGGTCGCGTTCCGGCTCAAGAACCCGTCGCTGTTCGACGCGGCCAAGCAGGCGCTCGAGAACGACCCGCGGCTCCAGGTGGACGCGCACCGCGAGTCCGACTTCTACGCGTCGCAGTCCCTCGTGCTGCGCCAGATCCTCAACTTCCTGGCGTTCTTCATCACGACCATCATGGCCGTCGGCGCGATCTTCGGCGCCATCAACACGATGTACGCCGCCGTGGCGTCCCGTACCTCCGAGATCGCGGTGCTGCTCACGCTCGGCTTCAAGCCGCGCAGCGTCCTGGCGTCCTTCCTCGCCGAGGCGACGTTCCTCGCGCTGGTGGGCGGCCTCCTGGGCTGTCTCGTGGCGATCCCCATCAACGGCGTCGTGACCAGCACCACCAACTGGTCGTCGTTCAGCATGATCGCGTTCTCGTTCCTCGTGACGCCGCGGATCCTGGTGGCGGGCGTGCTGTTCGCGGTGGTGATGGGCGTGCTGGGTGGGTTCTTCCCGGCGCGACGGGCCTCCCGTGTTCCGGTGGTGCAGGCTATTCGATGAGACACGGGGACGTGATGAGGTGATGAAGGTGATGATGTGATGAGGTGATGAGGGGCGGTCTGCAGCCGGCCCTCATCACTTCATCACTCTATCACGTCATCACCTCATCACCTCCCCGTCAGCAGTTCTCCCTTCCACACCGTTACCGCCTGTCCTCCCAGCAGCACCCGCTCGCCCCGCACGCCGACCCGCACCACGCCGCCGCGCGGCGAAGCCTGGTAGGCGAGGAAGTCGTCCTTGAGGAGCTGGCGCCGCCAGTACGGCCCGAGGACGCAGTGCGCCGAGCCGGTGACCGGATCCTCGGGCACGCCGACGGCGGGGGCGAAGAAGCGCGACACGAAATCGAGGCCGGCCGTCGAGGCGCGCGCGGTCACGATGACGCCGCGGTAGGGCAGGGCCGCGAGCGCGCCGATGTCGGGCCGCAGCTCCCGCACCGCATCCTCCGAGGCGACTTCGGCGAGGCAGTCGAACTCGCTCACCCGGAAGGCCACCGGCGGCGTGCCCAGCGCGCGCTCCAGCGCGGGCGGCGCCTCGGCCGCGCCGTCGGGCTTGGCGGGGAAGTCGAGCGCGATCCAGCCGCCCTGCTTCATGGCGATGAGCCGCCCGCTCCTCGTCTCGAAGGTGATCGGCTCCGCCGCGGGGACCGCGCCGCTCTCCCACAGCCAGTGCGCGCTCGCGAGGGTCGCGTGCCCGCACAGCTTCACTTCCGCCGCGGGCGTGAACCAGCGGAGCCGGTACACGTCGGCTTCACGCACGAGGAACGCCGTTTCCGAGAGGTTCAGCTCGCGGGCGACCTGCTGCATCCAGGCGTCCTCAGCCGCGTCCGCCAGCACGCAGACGGCGGCGGGGTTGCCGGCGAACGGCCGGTCGGTGAACGCATCCACGACCACGATGGGCTGGCTCATGCCGCAATATTGCCGCCTGCGGGCGGCCCGGCCACCTTTCCGGGGATGTCCCGGGTCCCGCTGCTCGAGAGGCTCCGCGCGCACGTCGCCGCGGCGCGGCTCTTTCCGGAGCCGGGCCTCGCCGTGCTCGCCGTCTCGGGCGGCGGCGACTCCCTCGCGCTGCTCGACCTCTTCGCGGCGCTCGCCCCGGAGCTCGGCCTCACGCTCCTCGTCGCCCACGCGGATCACGGCATCGCGGCGGACAGCGCCACCCTCGCGTCCGCGTTGCGGTCGCAGGTGCTGTCGCGCTACGGCCTCGAGACCACGGTCGGCCGGCTGGAGCTCGGCGCCGGCGCCAGCGAGACGCGCTCGCGCGTGGCGCGCTACCGCTTTCTGCGCGGCGTCCAGGCGGAGCGGGGCGCGCGCTACCTGCTCACGGCGCACCACGCCGACGACCAGGTCGAGACCGTCGTGCTGCGGGTGTTGAGGGGTTCGGCGCCGGCGGGCCTGCGCGGCATGGTCGCGCGCGGGCCCCGCGGACTGGTGCGGCCGCTGCTGCCGTTCCGCCACGCCGAGCTCCTGGCGCACGCGGAGGGCGCCGGCCTGGCCGTCGTGCACGACCCGGCCAACCGCGACCCCCGGCATGCCAGGAGTTGGGTGCGCACGGCGCTGCTGCCGCTCGTGGAAGCGCGGATGGGGCCCGACGCCGCCCGGGCGCTCCTCGGCGTGGCGCGCCACGCGCTCCGGGAGGTGCGCGCCTGGGACGCGGTGCTGGACGCGCTCCCCGGGCTCACGCTGCGCGCGACGGACGGCCGCTTCGAAGTTGCCCGGGCCGCGCTGCGCGGCTATGATAACGTGTTGGCCGGCCGCATCTTGCGAGCGGCGGCGGCGCGGGCCGGACTGCGGCTCACGCCGGCGGCGGCGACTCGGCTGGCGCGCTTCGCGACCACCGCGGCCAGCGGCCGCCGTCTCGCACTCGAGGGTGGGCTGGTGGCGGAGGCCGCGTTCGAGTCCCTGAGCGTCGGTCGCGCCGCAGCCGTGCCCTCGGCCGTGGTGCTCGATCCGGCGGGTGGCGAGGCGGCGTTCGGCCCCTTCGCGCTCGCGTGGCGCGGCGAGCCGGCGCCGGAGACGTTGCCGCGGGCGGGCTGGACCACGTGGCTCGCGGCGGGGGACCTGGAGGTGCGGGCGGCGCGGGCCGGCGACGCGATCACGCCGATCGGCGGCGTGGGCCGCCGCAAGGTCTCGCGCCTCCTGATGGAGGCCCGGGTGCCGCGGTCGCGGCGGGTGGAGTACCCGGTCGTGGAGAGCCGCGGCGAGGTGGTGTGGGTTCCCGGCGTCTGCCGGTCGGCGGCGCGCATTCCCGACCCGGGCAGGGAGGCGGTGCGGATTGACGCTCGAGCAGTCTAGTTTCGCGAAGGTGATGGGCGGCCGCGCCGTGAAGCGGATCGTCTTCGACGCCGAGACCATCCACGCGCGGGTGCGCCAGATGGGCGCCGAGATCACGGCGGCCTATCCCGACGGCGACCTGCTGGTGCTGGGGCTCCTGAAGGGAAGCTTCATCTTCCTCGGCGACCTGGTCCGGACGATCGGCCGGCCCATCCAGATCGACTTCCTGGTGGCCGCGTCGTACGGCAGCGGAACGGTGTCGAGCGGCGACGTGCGGCTGCTGTACGACCCGGAAACCCGGCTCGAGGGGAAACATATCCTGCTGGTCGAGGATATTATTGATTCGGGGAGGACGTTGAATCGCCTGATCGAGCTGCTGGGGAAGCGCCACGCATTGAGCCTGGAGCTGTGCGCGCTGCTCCACAAGCACATCGCGCCGGACCTGAAGCTGGAGCCCCGGTTCCTGGGGTTCGACGCGCCACCGGAATTCCTCGTGGGCTACGGCTTGGACCACGCGGAGAATTTCCGTCACCTGCCGTTCATCGCCAGCCTGGCCGAGTGAGCTGAGATGCCCGAGCGGTTGCCACCCCCGCGCTTCAGCTGGAGCAAGCTGTCGAAGACGGCTGCGTTCTGGCTGATCGTGCTGCTGATCCCCGTGGTGCTGGTGGAGCTGACCAGCAACCGCGGCGGCGAGACGTCGGAGGTCGCCTACTTCGATTTCAGTCGCGAGCTGCAGCGCGACAACGTCAACGCGGTCGAGATCACGCAGGGGCAGGACCCCGAGGTGCGCGGCGAGTTCAAGACGCCGGTGCACATCCAGGGTCACGACGTGGTGCGGTTCACCACGCAGCTGCCGTTCCAGCCGACGGAGGCGTTCGCCGCGGCGCTCGTGCAGCACAACGTGCAGATCCGCGCCCGCCCGGCGCGCCAGGGCTTCCTCGGGCTGTTCATCAGCGTGCTCCCGTGGCTGGTGCTGATCGGCTTCTGGGTCTTCCTGTTCCGGCAGATGCAGAGCGGGGGCTCGCGCGCGTTCGCCTTCGGGAAGTCCAAGGCCAAGCTGCTGACGGGCGACACGCCCAAGCTCACCTTCGCCGACGTGGCCGGCGCCGACGAGGCCAAGGTCGAGCTGCAGGAGATCATCGAGTTCCTGAAGGACCCGCAGAAGTTCACGCGGCTGGGTGGCCGGCTGCCCAAGGGCGCGCTGCTGATCGGCCCGCCGGGCACCGGCAAGACGCTGCTGGCCAAGGCGGTCGCCGGCGAGGCCGGCCGACCGTTCTTCTCGATGTCGGGCTCGGACTTCGTGGAGATGTTCGTCGGCGTGGGTGCGAGCCGGGTGCGCGACCTGTTCGAGCAGGGCAAGGCGCACGCGCCGTGCATCATCTTCATCGACGAGATCGACGCCGTCGGCCGACACCGGGGCGCGGGCCTCGGCGGCGGGCACGACGAGCGCGAGCAGACGTTGAACCAGCTGCTGGTCGAGATGGACGGCTTCGAGTCCAACGACGGCGTGATCCTGCTCGCCGCCACCAACCGCCCCGACGTGCTGGACCCCGCGCTGCTGCGCCCCGGCCGCTTCGACCGCCAGATCGTGGTGGACGCGCCCGACGTGAAGGGGCGCGAGGGCATCCTCCGGGTGCACGTGCGCAAGATCCCGCTCGGCGCCGACGTGCGGCTGGAGACGCTGGCCAAGGGCACGCCGGGCCTCTCGGGCGCCGACCTCGCCAACCTGGTCAACGAGGCCGCGTTGCTGGCCGCCCGGCGCAACAAGCCGCGGGTGGACATGCCGGACTTCGAGGACGCCAAGGACAAGGTGATGCTCGGCGTGGAGCGCCGGAGCCTGGTGCTCTCCGACGACGAGCGGCGGCTGACGGCGTACCACGAGGCGGGGCACGCCATCGTGTCGCTCACCATCCCGGGCCTCGACCCGCTGCACAAGGTGACGATCGTGCCGCGCGGGCGCGCCCTGGGGCTGACCTCCTCGCTGCCCGAGGAGGACCGGCACAACTACACGAAGTACTGGCTCGAGGGCAGCCTGGCGGTGTTCTTCGGCGGCCGGGTGGCGGAGGAGCTGGTGTTCGGGCCGGAGAAGGTGACCACCGGCGCGGCCAACGACATCCAGCGCGCGACGGAGCTGGCGCGGCGGATGGTGACCCAGTTCGGGATGAGCGACAAGATCGGCGCCATCGCCGTCGGCGACCGCGAGCAGGAGATCTTCCTCGGGCGCGAGCTGTCGCAGCGGCGCGAGATCAGCGAGCGCACCAGCGAGCTGGTGGACGAGGAGGTCAAGCGCATCATCGACGGCGCCTACCAGCGGGCGCGCGACATCCTCGGCGGGAAGCGCGAGGTGCTCGACGCGCTGGCGGCGGCGCTGCTGGAGCGGGAGACGCTGGAGCGCGACGACATCATGGCCGTCGCCGCGGGCCGGCCGCTGCCGCCGCGGCGCGAGACACCGGTGATCGGCACGCCGGTCGAGACCGCAGCGCCGGCCGCGAAAGGCCCGGCGCCCGCGGCGCTCGGCGTGCCGAAAGAAGCGCCGAGCCCGGCGTGAGGGTCACGGCGCTCGCCGGCGGAGTTCCGGCGGCGCTGGCCTCCGCCCTCGTGGCGCGCGGCCTCGAGCCCGCGCACGCGGAATCCCTCGCCGCGGGCGGCGCCCCGCTGGCCCTGCTGCTGGAGCCGCTCGACGACGTCGAAGCCACCGCGCTGGTCGGCGCGACCGCGCGCTCCGGCCTCGACTGCCACACCGGAGACGGCTGGGCGGTGGTGGCGGGCAGCCTGGCCCGGCTCGGTGGACTCGCACGGCCCGCCCTCGCCTCGACCCTGCCTGAACGCCTCGGCCTCGCGCTGGGGCGTTTTCTCATGGATCTCCAGGACACGCCGGCCGGCTGGCGCACCGCGCGCCGGGTCATTCCGCTCGCGCGCTCGTGCGTCGTGGGCGTCCTCAACGTCACGCCGGATTCGTTCAGCGACGGCGGCAAGCACTTCACGCCCTCGGCCGCGCTGGAGGGGGCGCGCATGATGCAGGCGGCCGGCGCGGGCGCGATCGACGTGGGCGGCGAGTCCACGCGCCCCGGCGCCGAGCGGCCCGACGAGGCCGAGGAGCTGCGGCGCGTCGTGCCCGTCGTGCGCGCCGTGGCCGAGGAGACCGGCCTGCCGGTGAGCGTGGATACCCGGCGCAGCGGCGTGGCGGAGGCCGCCCTCGCGGCCGGCGCGGAGATCGTCAACGACGTGTCCGGCCTCGCCCACGACGCGCGCATGGCGGAGGTGGTGCGGGCGGCGGGGGCGGGCGTGATCCTGATGCACATGCGCGGCGAGCCGCGGACGATGGACGCCCTGGCGAGCTACCGCGACGTCGCGTCGGAGGTGGCGTCCGAGCTGGCCGCGTGCCGCGACCGGGCCCTGGCCGCCGGCATCGCCCGCGACGCGGTGGTGCTCGATCCTGGCCTCGGGTTCGCCAAGAGACCGGAGCACAACCTGGCCCTCCTCGACCGGCTCGGCAGCCTGACCGCGCTCGGCCACCCGGTCATGGTCGGCCCGTCGCGCAAGCGCTTCCTCGGGGCGGTGACCGGCCGGCCGGTGGAGCAGCGGGACGCGGCGACGGCCGCGGCGTGCGTCGCGGCCCGGCTGCGCGGCGCGCGGCTGTTCCGGGTGCACGACGTGGCGTCGGCGCGCGAGGCCCTGAACGTGGCCGACGCGATCGTCGGCGCGGCGGGCGAGGCCTAGGCATGGACGAGCGCATCCGGCTGATGCTGCCCCAGTGGCGCGACGTGGTGGAGATCCTCATCGTCGCGTGGGTGATCTACCGGGCGCTGCTGCTGGTGGTGGGGACCCGCGCCCTGCACATCCTGCTCGGCTTCGTGATCCTCGGCGCGGCGTACGTCGCGGCCGTGATGCTCAAGTTCACGATGATCTCCTACCTGCTCGGCGTGGTCTTCACCTACGGCGCCTTCGCGCTCCTCATCGTGTTCCAGCCGGAGCTGCGGGCGGCGCTGGCGCGCCTCGGCCGCTCGCGCGTGATGCGCTTCTTCTATCGCGGCGAGGCGCACCAGGTCGCCGAGGAGATCGCGGAGGCCGCGGACCGGCTGAGCCGCGCGGGCACCGGCGCCATCATCGCCGTCGAAGGCGAGGTGGGGCTCGGGGACTACCTCGCCAGCGGAACCCCGCTCTCGGCCAAGGTGTCCGCCGACCTGGTGACCACCATCTTCACGCCGTACTCGCCGCTCCACGACGGCGCCATGATGGTCCGCGGCGACACCATCGTGGGCGCGGGCTGCATCCTGCCCCTGACCCAATTCCCGGTGGACGACAAGACCCTCGGCACGCGGCACCGCGCGGCGCTCGGCCTCTCGGAGGAGACCGACGCCATGGTCATCGTCATCTCCGAGGAGACGTCGGTCATCTCGGTGGCGCACCGCGGCAGCCTGGAGCGGGGCGTGAGCGTGACCCGCCTCAAGGAGCTGCTCGCCACGGGGCCCTTCGCCCGCGCCGCCGCGCCCGGCCTCGAGCCGGTAACGCCGCTGACACCAAGCCCCTAGGGGCGGGCCGGCGGAGGACTTACGGGGAGGTGACGAAGTGATGATGTCATGAGGCGAGGATGTGATGTTGAGCGCCGCACCCATCCTCACCTCATCACCTCATCACCCTCATCACCTCCTCACCTTCCCGCGGCTTGTCCCTAACCTCCTATTGCACACTAGGTTATCTTACAAGGCTGATGGACGTCGCCTCCGTCCGCTCGAGCCTCGCCGCCGCGGCGGCCCGCGCCGGGCGCGCGCCGGACGACGTGCGGATCGTGGCCGTGACCAAGGGCCATCCGCTCGAGCGGGCCAGGGAAGCGGCGGCGGCGGGCCTGCTGGACCTCGGCGAGAACCGGGTGCAGGAGGCGCTGGCCAAGCAGGCGGCGTGGCCGGACGCGCCGGTGCGCTGGCATCTGATCGGGCACCTGCAGCGCAACAAGGTCAGGCTGGTGGTGGGGCGCTTCACGCTGATCCACTCGCTCGACTCGATCCGGCTCGCCGACGCCCTGGACGCCGCGTGCGCGGCGGCCGGCCTGGTGCAGGACGTGCTGCTGGAGGTGAACGTCGCGCGCGAGCCGCAGAAGTCGGGTGTCCTCCCGGAGGACGCGTCCGCGCTGCTCGCCCACGCGGCGGGTCTCGGCCACCTCGCCGTGCGCGGCCTGATGACGATCGCGCCGTTCACGGAGGACGTGGCGGTGCAGCGGAGGGTCTTCCGGGGCCTGAGATCGTTGCGGGACTCGCTGGCAACGTCCTCCTTGGAGCTTGCCGTCTTGTCGATGGGCATGTCGGGCGATTTCGAGATCGCGGTGGAAGAGGGGGCGACGATGGTGCGCCTCGGGACGGTTCTTTTCGGGGAGCGTGTCTCATGAACGACGACGTGTTCCGGCTGACCCCGCTGGACCTGCGGAAGCAGGAGTTCCGCAAGGTGATGCGCGGCTTCGACCCCGAGGCGGTGGAGGACTTCCGGGTGCGGGCCGCCGACGAGCTGGAGCGGGTGGTGCGGGAGCGGATGGCCCTCGAGGAGCAGCTCCGGCAGGTGCTGGAGCAGCTCGCGGCGTTCAAGGACCGCGAGAAGGCGATGAACTCCGCGCTCGTGTCGGCGCAGCAGCTGCGGGCGGAGACGCGCGAGCAGGCCGAGCGCGAGGCCCAGATGATCGTGCGCGAGGCCGAGGCCGAGGGGGAACGCCGGCTCGATCGCGCCCGCCGGGAGATCGAGCGCCTCGAGGCCACGGCGCAGAACCTGGCCCGGCAGCACCACGCGTATCTCGCCGCGCTGCGCAGCCTGGTCGAGCGCCAGAAGGCCGAGCTCGACGCGATGGCCGACGCGCAGGCTTCGCCGTTCGGCAAGGTGGCGGGCGCGATCCAGCCCGCGGATCCCGCGGAGGTCGACCGCGCGCGCGAGAGCCGCAAGTCGTCTCCGAAGTGGATCAAGAACATCGTCGAGGAGTGAGCGACGAGACGGT
>DATKNX010000054.1:0-2316 GCA_035541085.1 Gemmatimonadales bacterium
GGGCGCCGGAATCTCGGCGTCCACCTTGTCGGTGGAGATCTCGAAGATCGGCTCGTCGCGCTTGATCTCGTCGCCGACCTTCTTCAGCCACTTGGACAGCGTGCCCTCGGCGATGGACTCGCCCATCTGGGGCATGACGACGTCGACCTTGGCCATGGTGCTCCCGATTCAAACAGGGTGTAGGGTGTTGGGTGTAGGGTGCAGGGTCTTGGCGGCTCGAACTACACCCTTCACCCTTCACCCGACACCCGGTTCCTCTAGTACCCCGCCAGCTTCCTCGCCACCGCCACGATGTCCGCGACTTGCGGCAGCACGTAGTCCTCCAGCGTCGGCGCGTAGGGCAGCGGCGTATCCGCCGCCGTGACCCGCAGCACCGGCGCGTCGAGCCACTCGAACGCGCCCTCGTTGATCCGCGCGGCGATCTCGCCCGCCACGCCGCCGGTGCGCGTGTCCTCGTGCACGATCATCACGCGATTCGTCTTGCGCACCGTCGCCAGGATCGCTTCGTCGTCCATCGGCAGCAGCGTCCTCAGGTCCAGGACCTCGACGCTGAGCCCATCCTCCTTCTCGAGCTGCTGCGCGGCCTCCAGCGCCTTCCACACCATCGCCGAGTACGTGACGATCGAGAGGTCGCGCCCCTCGAGCGCCGTGCGCGCCCGGCCGATCGGCGTGACGAGGTCGCCGTCCTCGGGCACCGTCTCCTTGATGCGGCGGTAGAGGTACTTGTGCTCGAAGTAGAGCACCGGATCGTCGTCCCGGATCGCCGCCTTGATGAGGCCCTTCGCGTCCCGCGCCGTGGCGGGGCACACGATCTTGAGCCCCGGCGTGTGCAGGAAGGCCGCCTCCGGGTTCTGCGAGTGGAACGGGCCGCCGCGCACGTAGCCGCCGCAGGGGCCCCGCACCACCATCGGGCAGGCGAGGCCGGCGCGGTAGCGCGCCGTGGCCACGTAGTTCGTAAGCATGTCGTAGGCGCAGGAGATGAAGTCGATGAACTGCATCTCCGCCACGGGCCGCATCCCGAGGTGCGCCGCGCCCGCCGCCGCGCCCACGATGGCCGCCTCCGAGATGGGCGTGTCGATCACGCGGCCTTCGCCGAACTCGTCGAAGAACCCCTCGGTGACCTTGAAGGCGCCGCCGTAGCGGCCGACGTCCTCGCCGAGGATGAAGACGCGCTCGTCGCGCCGCATCTCCTCGCGCAGCCCCTCGCGCAGCGCCTCGAGGTAGGTCAGCTCAGGCACGGGCGCTCTCGCGGTAGAAGGGCGCCGGCTGCCGCGGCGGCAGGGCGTAGACGCCGTCGAGCGCGCTGGCCGGCTCGGGCAGCGGCTCCACTTCGGCCTCGGCGACCGCGGCGTCGAGCTCGGACGCCACGCGTGCGTCGGCGGCCGCGAGCGCGTCCGCGGCCAGCCAGCCGCTCTCCGTCACGCGCTGCGCGTAGCGGGCGATGGGATCCTGGCGCTCCCAGCGCGCCAGCTCCTCCTTCGGCACGTAGTGCTGGTCGTCGTGCTCCGCGTGCCCCTTGCGCCGGTACGTCACGAGCTCGATCAGCGTCACGCCCTCCCCGGCCCGCGCCCGCTCCACCGCGCGGCGCGTCGTCTCCCAGACCGCCAGCACGTCGTTGCCGTCGGCGCGCTCGCCCGGCACGCCGTACGCCTTCGCCTTGAGCACCAGCTGCGGCACCGCCGTCTGCCGCTCCAGCCGCGTGGAGTACGACCAGCCGTTGTTCTCCGCGATCACCACCAGCGGCAGCCGCCGCACCGCGGCGAGGTTCATACCCTCGTGGAACGCGCCGGTGCTCATCGCGCCGTCGCCCACGTACACCAGGCCCACCCGGCGCTCGCCGCGCATCCGGAAGGTGAGCGTGATGCCGGCCATCACCGGCACCATGTCGCCCAGGTGCGAGATCTGGCCGATGAACCCGCGCCCGAGGTCGCCGAAGTGCACGTTCAGCTCGCGGCCCCTCGTGGGGCTCGTGGCCTTGGCCATGTACTGCCGCAGGACGTCCACCGGGCGCGCGCCCATCACCAGCAGCGACCCCAGGTTCCGGATCAGGGGCGAGAGCAGGTCGCCGGCCTCGCGGTCGAGCGCGTAGGCGGTGCCGACGCTGTCCGCCTCCTGCCCCAGCGAGCGGAACAGGCCCCCGATCACCTTGCCCTGGCGGTACAGGTTCGTGAGCCGCTCCTCGAGCGAGCGCGTGAGCCGCATGTAGTAGTACAGCTCGAGCAGCTGCGCGGGGCCGAGCGGGCCGGGTACGGGGCCGGTCCTCGGTCCCGCGACGGCCGGGCGGGCGGTCATTGCACTTCCTTGTCGCACATGGGA
>DATKNX010000055.1:0-3469 GCA_035541085.1 Gemmatimonadales bacterium
TGGCCAGGGGCAGAATCGAACTGCCGACACGCGGATTTTCAGTCCGCTGCTCTACCATCTGAGCTACCTGGCCGACGGAGCTGCCTGGCCGAGCGGGGACAAAGATAGCGGCTCGCCGCGCGGAGTTGCAGCGGAGCCCGCTCGTCTTCCCCAATCGCCGCGGATGACGCAGCTTACCTGCCCATGAGCGCCTTCCCGAATCTCACGATCCTCGGCCATCCGCTCATCAAGCACAAGCTGCACGTCCTGCGCGACAAGCGCACCCCGGTCAAGGACTTCCGCGACCTGGTGAGCGAGATCGCGATGCTGATGGCCTACGAGGTCACGAAGGACCTGCCCACCGAGCCCGTCGAGTTCGACACGCCGCTCGAGCACATGACCGGCGAGAAGGTCGCCGGCAAGAAGCTCGCGCTCGTGCCCGTGCTGCGGGCCGGCCTGGGCATGGTGGACGGCATCCTGCGCCTCGTGCCGGCCGCGCGCGTGGGCCACATCGGCCTCTATCGCGACCACGACACGCTCCGGCCGGTGGACTACTACTACAAGGTGCCGAGCGCGCGGGAGCAGCGGGACTTCTTCCTTCTGGACCCGATGCTCGCCACCGGCGGTTCCGCGGTCGCCGCGTGCACCAAGCTCAAGAAGTCGGGCGCCCGCTCCCTCCGCCTGCTGTGCATCGTCGCGGCCCCCGAAGGGGTGAAGGCGATGCTCGACGCGCATCCGGACGTGCCGGTCTACGCTGCCGCCCTCGACCGCCAGCTCAACGAGAAGGGCTACATCCTGCCCGGCCTCGGCGACGCGGGCGACCGCCTGTTCGGAACGCGCTGACCGCGCGCCAGACGGCCACCATCACGATCCTCGAGCGGGAGGGCTGATGCGCGTGACGTTCTGGGGTGCGGCCGGCGAAGTCACCGGCTCGATGCACCTTCTCGAGATCGGGCCCAAGCGCATCCTGCTCGACTGCGGCCTGTTCCAGGGCCGCCGCGAGGAGGCGCGCCGCAAGAACGAGAACTTTCCGCTCGACGTCCGCGACGTCGACATCGTCGTCGTGAGCCACGCGCACATCGATCACACCGGCCGGCTGCCGCTGCTGGTCAAGAAGGGGTACGCGGGTCCGATCTACTGCACCTCGGCCACGCGCGACCTCGCGAGCGTGATGCTGCCGGACTCGGGCTTCATCCAGGAGAAGGACTTCGAGTTCCTGAAGAAGCGCGGCCAGAACGGCGGCCTCGCCGAGCCGCTCTACACGGCCCAGGACGCGACCCGCGTGGTGGACCACGTCGTGAGCCTGCCGTACGAGAAGCCCCTCGACATCGCGACGGGCATCCGGCTCACCTACTTCGACGCGGGGCACATGCTCGGCTCGGCCTCGGTCGTCCTCGACATCGACGCGGCGGGCGCCAAGCGCCGCCTGGTCTTCTCGGGCGACGTCGGCCGGTGGGGCCTGCCCATCATCCGCGACCCGAAGCCGCCCCTGGGCCAGGCCGACGTGCTCATCGTCGAGAGCACCTATGCCAACAAGGTGCACGAGTCGGTGCTCGAGGCGCAGACGATGCTGGCCCAGTACGTCAACAAGGTGGCCGGCCGGGGCGGCAAGATCTTCATTCCCGCGTTCGCGATCGAGCGCGCGCAGGAGCTCATCTACGAGCTGCACGGCCTCGTGAAGGACGGCGCGATCCCGAAGATCCCGATCTACGTGGATTCGCCGCTCGCCGTGAACGCCACCGACGTGTTCCGGCTGCACCCCGAGGCGTTCGACCTGAGCGAGCGGCTGGTGCGCGAGTCCGACGACCTGTTCCGGTTCCCGATGGTGAAGTACGTGCGCTCGGTCGAGGAGTCGAAGGCGTTGAACGGCCTGCGCGGCCCCGCCATCATCATCGCCGCGTCGGGCATGGCCGAGTCGGGGCGCATCCTCCACCACCTGCGCAACGGCGTGGGCGACCACCGCAACCTCGTCCTGATCGTCGGCTTCCAGGCGAGCTACACGCTGGGCCACAAGCTCCAGGAAGGCGACAAGGAGGTGCGGATCTTCGGCGAGATGCTGCCGGTCCGCGCCGAGGTCGCGACCATCGGCGGATACTCGGGCCACGCCGACCGCAACGAGCTGCGCCAGTGGGTCACCGGCCTGGGGCCGGCGCCCCGGCGCGCCTTCGCGGTGCACGGCGAGACCGAGCAGCTCCAGGCGATGGCCGACCTGCTCAAGGGGCTCGGCGTCAAGCAGGTGGACGTCCCGTCCCTCGGCCAGCCGTTCGAGCTCTGAAGACCCGCCGAGCTTCCGGCGGCGGCCGCCTCACCCCGTTGGCTGCGGCTCCGGGGTCCCGCTAGGTTCCCGTCATGCGCCGTGTCATCGCGGCGGTCGTTACGCTGGCCGTCGCGGCCTGGCTCCTGGTCGTGGTGGAGGTCGTGCTGGTCGCGCGGCACGACGCCGCCGCGCCCGCGGACGCCATCGTCGTGCTGGGCGCCGCCCAGTACAACGGCCGGCCGTCACCGGTCTTCCGCGCCCGCCTCGACCACGCCGCGGAGCTGTTCCGCCGCGGGCTCGCGCCGCACGTCGTGGTGACGGGAGGCGTGGGCTCGGGCGACACGGTGAGCGAGGCCGTCGTGGGACGGCGGTACCTCGCCGCCGCCAGCGTGGACCCCGCGGCCCTCGTCGCGGTGGCCACGGGCCGCTCGACGGAGCCCTCGCTCCGCGCCGCGGCCGACTGGGTGCACGCCCACGGCGGGCGGCGCGTCATCCTGGTGAGCGACGGCTTCCACATGCTGCGGCTGTGCCTCTCCGCCCGCCGCCTCGGCCTCGTGCCGCTGGGCTCGCCGGCGCGGCGCAGCCCCATCGCCTCCAACCGGCGCCTGGAGATCGGCTACGTGCTCGCTGAATCCTTCAAGGCGCCCATCGCGTATCTCGTGACGAGGTGAAGATGGCCAGAACGCACGGACGCACAGACGCACAGGCGCACGGTAGGTCCGGACGACGGAGCCGGCTCGCGCTGAACGAGGGCCCGATCGTCTACCGCGACATGTGGGGTCAGGCCGTCCAGTGAGCGACGGCGTCAAGGACCAGCTCGCCAGCCGGCGCATTTACACCGGCCGCGTCCTCAACCTCGACGTGGACACGGTGGGCTACCCCGACGGCACCTCGGGCGAGCTGGAGATGATCCGGCACCCCGGCGCGGCGGCCGTGCTTCCCGTCCTCTCGGCCGACGACGCCCCCGACCCGCAACTCCTCCTGATCCGGCAGTACCGCTACGCGGCCGGCGGGCCCATCTGGGAGATCCCCGCCGGCCGCCTGGAGCCCGGCGAGTCGCCCGAGGAGTGCGCCCGCCGGGAGCTGCTCGAGGAAGCCGGCGCCACCGCCCGCCGCTGGAAACGGCTCACCACCGTCTACACGACGCCCGGGTTCACCGACGAGCGCATCCACCTGTTTGCGGCCTTCGACCTCGTGGTCAAGCCGGAGAGCCAGCGGCGCGAGCCCGACGAG
>DATKNX010000056.1:0-7721 GCA_035541085.1 Gemmatimonadales bacterium
GGTGAGCCCGTGGGGCAAGCCCGAGGGCGTGAAGACGCGGCACAAGAAGAAGGCGAGCAACAAACTCATCATCCGCGGCCACAAGCGCGGGAAGGCGACGCGATAAATGTCCCGCAGCGTCAAGAAGGGCCCGTTCGTGGACGCGCGGCTGCTGGCGCGCATCCACGAGCTGAATACCAAGAACGAGAAGCGCGTGCTGAAGACCTGGTCGCGGTCGTCCACGGTGACGCCGGACTTCGTCGGGCACACGCTCGCCGTGCACAACGGCAACAAGTTCGTGCCGGTGTACGTGAGCGAGAACATGGTGGGCCACAAGCTCGGCGAGTTCGCGCCCACCCGGCTGTTCCGCGGCCACAGCGGCAAGATGTCCGCGGACAAGAAGGCCAAGCTCGAGGCCGAGGGCGGCGCCGCGCCGGCCCCGGCGCCGGCGCCCGCCGCGGGCGCTGGAGCCAAGCCATGACCGAAGCGCGGGCCATCCAGCGGACGCTGCGCCAGTCGGCGCGCAAGGTGCGCCTGGTCGTGGACCTGATCCGCGGCCGGCCGGTGAACGAGGCGTTCTCGATCCTCAAGTTCAGCAAGAAGGGCGCGGCGGTGCCGGTCCGGAAGGTGCTGCAGTCGGCCGTGTCGAACGCGCGGATCAAGGCGGAGCGCGCGGCCGAGCGGCTCGACGAGGACGAGCTGTTCGTGAAGACGGCGATGGTGGACGAGGGGCCGACGCTGAAGCGGTTCCAGCCGGCCGCGATGGGGCGGGCGACGCCGATGCACAAGCGCACGAGCCACATCACGATTCTCGTGGCGACCAAGGAGCGGTAGCGTGGGACAGAAGACACATCCCCATGGGTTCCGGCTCGGCATCGTCAAGCCGTGGCGGTCCCGCTGGTTCGCGAACCGGGAGTTCCCGGCCCTGCTCCGGGAAGACGAGCTGGTGCGGACCTACCTCAAGACGCGGCTGCAGCACGCGGCGATCAGCGACGTGCACATCGAGCGCAAGCCGGGCAAGGTGCTGGTCACCGTGCACACCGGCCGGCCGGGCGTCGTGATCGGCAAGCGCGGCGCCGAGGTGGACAAGCTCCGGGACGAGCTGGCGCAGCTGACGGGCAAGGAAGTGGGGATCAACGTCGAGGAGATCAAGCGGCCGGAGCTCGACGCGCAGCTGGTGGCGGACAACGTCGCGCACCAGCTGGCGCAGCGCATCAGCTTCCGCCGCGCGATGAAGCGCGCGGTGCAGTCGGCGATGCGGATGGGCGCGCAGGGGATCAAGATCAAGTGCGGCGGGCGCCTGGGCGGCGCCGAGATCGCGCGGGTCGAGGGCTACCACGAGGGGCGCGTGCCGCTGCACACGCTGCGCGCCGACGTGGACTACGCCACCGCGACCGCGAAGACGACGTTCGGCACCATCGGCGTCAAGACCTGGATCTTCAAGGGTGAGGTCGTCGAGGACGCGCGCGGCCGCACCTACAGCACGGGGGCCTGAGCATGCTGGCGCCCAAGCGGGTCAAGTTCCGCAAGCAGATGAAGGGCCGGATGCGCGGCGTGGCCACGCGCGGCCAGACGCTGGCGTTCGGGCACTTCGGCCTGCAGGCGCTGGAGGCCGGCTGGGTCACGAACCGGCAGATCGAGGCGTCGCGCGTGGCGATGACCCGCAGCATGAAGCGCGGCGGCAAGCTGTGGATCCGGCTGTTCCCCGACAAGCCGATCACCAAGAAGCCGGCCGAGACGCGGATGGGGAAGGGCAAGGGCAACCCGGAGGGCTGGGTGTGCCCGGTCAAGATCGGGCGGATGCTGTTCGAGATCGAGGGCATCGAGGCGCCGCTGGCCAAGAAGGCGCTGGCGCTCGCGTCGGCCAAGCTGCCGATCAAGACGCGGTTCGTGACGCGGGAGGCGTAGGGCGGTGGCACTGACCAAGCTGACGACGGTGCAGATCCGCGAGCTGACGGACGCGGAGCTGAAGGCCAAGCTCGAGGAGTTCGAGAAGGAATCGTTCGGCCTGCGCTTCAAGGCGGCCACCGAGGTCCTCGGCAACCCCATGGATCTGAAGACCGCGCGCCGCACGGTGGCCCGTCTCAAGACGGTGCAGGCCGAGCGCGCGGCCAAGGCGAAGGCGAAGGCACAATGAGCGACGCGCAGCAGGCGGCGCCGCCGCGGGGGCAGCGCAAGACCCGCACGGGCACCGTGGTGAGCGACAAGATGCACAAGTCCGTCGTGGTGGCCATCGGCCGCCGCGTGACCCACGGGCTGTACGGCAAGCAGGCGACGCGCACCAGCCGTGTGGTGGCGCACGACGAGCGCAACGAGGCGCACGTCGGGGACGTGGTGCGGATCGTGGAGACCCGGCCGCTGTCGAAGACCAAGCGGTGGCGGGTCGTGGCGATCGTCGAGCGGGCGAAGTAGGGAGGCGGACGTGGTCCAGCAGGAAACGATCGTCAGGATCGCCGACAACTCGGGGGCCAAGCGCGCGCTGGTGATCCGCGTGCTCGGCGGCTCGAAGCGGCGCTACGCCGGCCTGGGGGACGTCGTGATCGTCGCGATCAAGGACGCCCTGCCCACGGGTACGGTGAAGAAGGGCGAGGTGGCGCGCGCCGTGGTGGTGCGCACCGCCAAGGAGACGCGGCGCCGCGACGGCAGCTACATCCGCTTCGACGAGAACGCCGCCGTCATCATCGACGAAGCCGGCGAGCCGCGGGCCACGCGCATCTTCGGGCCCGTGGGCCGCGAGCTCAGGGAGAAGCGGTTCATGAAGATCGTGAGCCTCGCGCCGGAGGTGCTCTAACATGCGCCGGCTGGTCTACCGCGAGCTCGAGCGCGGCAAGCGGGCGGGGACGCCGCGCGCGCGGGTCCGGATGCACATCACCAAGGGCGACCTGGTGGTCGTGATCTCGGGCGAGGAGAAGGGCAAGCGCGGCAAGGTGCTGCGCGCGCTGCCGCGCAAGCAGCGCGTGGTGGTGGAAGGCGTGAACATCGTCAAGCGCCACCGCCGGGCGCGGCAGCAGGGCGAGGAGAGCCAGATCGTGGAGTTCCCCGCGCCCATCGCCGCCTCGAAGGTGATGCTGATCGATCCCAAGGACGATCGCCCGACCCGCGTGCGGCGCCGGGTGGACACGGACGGGACGGTGGAGCGCGTGTCGGTGCGCTCCGGCGAGCCGATCCCGCGGAACCGGTAGGAGCCATGGCGGACGAGACCAAGGACGCGGCGCCGGCGGAGGCGAAGCCGGCGAAGCCGCCCAAGCCCCCGAAGGACCAGAAGGGCGGCAAGGGCGGGAAGGGCAAGGACGCCGACGCGGCCGCGGAGCCCAAGGGCCCGCCGGTCGTCTACGAGCCGGCGCCGCCCGCGCGGCTCGGCGTGATCTACGTCGAGAAGGTGCGGCCGGCCCTGGCGCGCCAGTTCGGCTTCACCAACCCGCACCAGATCCCGCGGGTCCTCAAGGTGGTGCTGAACGTGGGGCTCGGCGAGGCGCACAAGGCGCCCAAGGCCCTCGAGGCGATCGTCGCCGAGCTGAGCAACATCACCGGCCAGAAGGCCATGGTGACGCGGGCGAAGAAGGCGATCTCGAACTTCTCGCTGCGGGCGGGCATGCCGATCGGCGCGAGCGTGACCCTGCGGGGCGCGCGGATGTGGGAGTTCCTCGACCGCTTCGTCAACATCGCGGTGCCGCGCATCCGCGACTTCCGCGGGCTGCCGACCAAGAGCTTCGACGGCCGCGGGAATTACACGTTCGGCATCAAGGAGCAGATGATCTTCCCGGAGATCGACTTCGACAAGGTCGAGCGGATCCACGGGATGGACATCACCATCGTCACCGACGCCGGTCGCGACGACGTGGCCATGGCACTGCTGCGGGAATTGGGCGTGCCGTTCCACGGCGAGCAGCCGGTCGAGGTGGGCTGAGCCAGGGCGGGGGAGCGGATGGCCAAGAAGTGCTGGACCGAGAAGGTCAAACGGACGCCGAAGTTCAAGACGCGCGCCTACCACCGCTGCCAGCGCTGCGGCCGCTCGCGGGCCACGCTGCGCAAGTTCGGGCTGTGCCGGATCTGCTTCCGGGACCTCGCGCTGCGCGGCGAAATCCCCGGCGTCCGCAAGAGCAGCTGGTGAGCGCGGATCGGACCGTTCGGCCGAAGAGGAGTCACCGGAACCTATGAGCATGACCGATCCCGTCGCAGACATGCTGACGCGCATCCGCAACGCGTGCCTCGCACGGCACCGGCGGGTGGACGTCCCGGTCTCGAAACTGAAGGTGGAAATCGCGCGCCTGCTGCGCGACAACCACTACATCCAGGAGTACAGTCTCCTGGACGACGGCCGGCACGGCCTGCTGCGGCTCTACCTCAAGTACCACGATGGCGACGAGCCCGTGATCCGCGAGCTCAAGCGCGTGTCGGCGCCCGGCCTCAGGCGCTACGTGGGCGTGCGGCAGATCCCGCGCGTCCGCAACGGCCTGGGCATGGCGATCCTCTCGACGCCGCGCGGC
Source organism: Gemmatimonadales bacterium (assembly GCA_035541085.1). GTDB lineage: Bacteria > Gemmatimonadota > Gemmatimonadetes > Gemmatimonadales > JACORV01 > Fen-1245. The sequence goes on from DATKNX010000056.1 coordinate 4,467, forward strand.
CTGATGAGCGACCGCGACGCGCGGACGGCCCACGTGGGCGGCGAGCTGCTCGCCGTGGTCTGGTAGGAGGCCCCGTGTCGCGCATCGGCAGAAAGCCGGTCCCGCTGCCCAAGGGCGTCACCGCGACGATCACCGGCAACACGGTGGTCATCAAGGGGCCCAAGGGCGAGCTGACGCACCGGATCCCCGGCGACCTCGGCGTGAAGGTCGAGGACGGCCAGGTGGTGGTCACGCGGCCCTCCGACGAGACGAAGCACAAGGCGCTGCACGGCCTGTCGCGCACGCTCGTCGCCAACATGGTCGAGGGCGTCACCAAGGGGTACGAGAAGGCGCTCGAGATCGTCGGCGTGGGCTACCGCGCCGAGACCAAGCCGTACGGCGTGAACCTGGTGGTGGGCTACTCCCATCCGGTGGAGTTCAAGGCACCGGCGGGCATCAAGATCACGGCCGACCAGCCGACGCTGGTGAAGGTGGCGGGCAGCGACAAGGAGATGGTGGGGCGGGTCGCGGCGGAGATCCGGGCGGTCAGGCCGCCGGAGCCGTACAAGGGCAAGGGGATCCGCTACGCGGGCGAGCACGTCCGGCGCAAGGCCGGCAAGACGGGGGCGGGAGCGACCAAGTAGCATGAGACCGGTTCGGAAGCCCAAATCGGCGGACGAGCACCGCCGCCGGCGGCACCTCCGGGTGCGGCGCAAGGTGCAGGGGACGATGGAGCGGCCGCGGCTCGTGGTGTACCGCTCGCTGAAGCACATCTACGCGCACCTGGTGGACGACGACCGCGGCGTGGTGCTGCTCGGCGTCGCCGACACCTCCGAGAAGGTGGAGCCGGCCGCCAAGGGCAAGGTGGGCAAGGGCTTCGCCGTGGGGCTGGCGCTGGCGGGGCGCGCGAAGGAGAAGGGCATCACCAGGGTGGTCTTCGACCGGGCGGGCTACGCCTATCACGGACGCGTCAAGGCCGTTGCCGAGGGCGCGCGCAAGGGCGGACTGGAGTTCTAGCAGATGGCGGACAGGAACCAGCAGCAGCGCGGGCCGGCCGGTCACGGGCCGCAAGGCCAGGGGCAGCGCGGGCCGCAGGGCCAGGGGCAGCGCGACCCGCGCCGCGACCGGCGCGACCGCGACCGCGAGAGCGACCTGATCGAGAACGTGATCAGCATCAACCGCGTGGCCAAGGTCGTGAAGGGCGGCCGCCGCTTCAGCTTCAACGCGCTGGTCGCGGTGGGCGACGGCGCCGGGCACGTGGGCGTCGCGACCGGCAAGGCGAACGAGGTCAGCGAGGCGGTGCGCAAGGCGGTCGAGGCCGCGCGCCGCGCGCTGGTGGGCGTGCCGCGCACGGGCGCCACGATCCCGCACGAGGTGGTGGGCCGCCACGGGGCGGGCCGCGTCCTCCTCAAGCCGGCCACCTCGGGAACCGGCGTCATCGCCGGCGGCCCGGTGCGCGCCGTGCTCGAGTGCGCGGGGGTGCAGGACATCCTCACCAAGAGCCTGGGCAGCAACAACCCGCACAACGTGGTGCGCGCCACGCTCGACGGGCTGCGGCAGCTCACCACGGTGCAGCGCGTCGCCAAGGAGCGCGGCGTGGACGTGGCCTCGCTCGGCTACCGGGCGCGCCAGGGGGAGCCGGGCCGTGCCAACTAAGACGAAGGCGAAGGCCTCGGGCAAGCAGCTGCGCGTCGAGCAGGTGAGGAGCGGCATCGGTCATCCGGCCGTGCACCGCGCGACGCTGCGCTCCATCGGGTTGAAGCACCACCAGGACACCGTCATCGTGCCCGACACGCCGTCGGTGCGGGGCATGCTGCACCGGGTGCGCCACCTCGTCGAGGTGACGCCGGTCGAGGAGGGTTGATGGCCGACAAGACGTCCCGGATCGGGCTCGACACGCTGCGGCCGCCTGCGGGCTCGACGCATCCGCCCAAGCGCAAGGGGCGCGGCCCCGGCTCGGGGCACGGCAAGACGTCGGGGCACGGGCACAAGGGCCAGAAGGCGCGCACCGGCGGGCACGTCCGGCCGGGCTTCGAGGGCGGGCAGATGCCCTTGATCCGGCGCGTGCCCAAGCGCGGCTTCACCAACCCGTTCAAGGTGCACGCACAGGCGGTGAACCTGCGGCGGCTCGGCGCGTTCGCCGGCAAGGAAGTGACCGCCGCGGTTCTCCTGGAGGCCGGGCTCGTCGCCCAGGCCGATCGGCCCGTCAAGCTCCTCGGCGACGGCGAGGCGCCGCAGGGACTCGTCGTCAAGGGACTCGCCGTCTCCGCTGCGGCGCGGACCAAGATCGAGGCCGCCGGCGGGAGAATCGAGGAGTAGCCGGTGACCGGTCCGCGGATCCCGAACTTCTTCAAGATCCCCGAGCTCAAAGAGAAGATCCTCTTCACGCTCCTGTGCCTGCTGCTGTACCGGGTGGGCTCGCACATCACCGTGCCGGGCGTGGACGTCAACGCCCTCACCCAGTACTTCCGCAGCAATCAGGGCGGCGGGCTGCTCGGGATGTACGACATGTTCGTCGGCGGCGGCCTGTCGCGCGCGACGGTGTTCGCGCTCGGCATCATGCCGTACATCTCGGCGAGCATCTTCTGGCAGCTGATGGGGGCCGTCTTCCCCACCGTCGAGAAGCTCCAGCGCGACGAGGACGGGCGGAAGAAGATCACGCAGTGGACGCGCTACCTCACCGTCGGGCTCGCGGCGGGCCAGGCGTGGGGCATCGCCATCTTCATCGAAGGCGTGGTGCAGGGCGCCGTCGCGAACCCCGGCTGGGCGTTCCGCCTCACCACCGCGTTCGTCCTCACCGTGGGCGGCGTGTTCGTGATGTGGCTCGGCGAGCAGATCACCGAGCGCGGCCTCGGCAACGGGATGAGCCTCCTGATCTTCTTCTCGATCGTCCAGGGCGGCTGGCCCGCGATCGGCAAGACGATGGAGTACCTGCGCACCGGCGCCGTGGACTGGGTGCGACTGGTCGTCCTGGCCGCGATCATGCTGGCCGTGGTGTGGGTCACGGTCGCCATCACCGTCGCCGCGCGGCGCATCCCCATCCAGATCCCGCGCAAGGTGATGGGCCGAGGACGGATCCGGGAAGGGCAGAAATCGTTCATCCCGCTCCGGATCAACTCCGCGGGCGTGATGCCCATCGTGTTCGCCCAGTCCATCATCATCGTGCCGGGCACGCTCGCCCAGTTCTCGAACGTGCAGGCGCTGAAGGACCTGTCCGAGTACTTCCAGCCCGGCTCGTGGGTGTACTACCTCCTGTACACCGTGCTGATCATCTTC
>DATKNX010000057.1:0-10781 GCA_035541085.1 Gemmatimonadales bacterium
GGACGCGTCGCCGGCGCACCGCTACCCGTTCCTCGTCGAGCGCACGCCCTTCTCCGTCGCACCGTACGGCCCGGACGCCTACCCGCGCACGCTCGGGCCGGACCGCTTCACGCTGCACGACGGGTACATCTTCGTCTACCAGGACGTGCGCGGCCGGTACATGTCCGGGGGCACGTTCGAGAACGTGCGCCCGCTGCTCCCCGACTCGGTGAAGGCCCGCGACAGCCGCGCGACCGACGAGGCGACGGACACCTACGACACGATCGAGTGGTTGCTCGCGCACGTGGCCGGGAACGACGGGAAGGCCGGGCTGTGGGGCATCAGCTACGCCGGATTCTACGCGGCGCTGGGCATGATGTCGGGGCACCCGGCGCTGGTGGCCGCCTCGCCGCAGGCGCCGGTGACCGACCTGTTCTTCGAGGACTTCCACCACGACGGCGCGCTGACGGCCGGGTACTTCACCGCGTACCCGATCTTCGGTTTGACGCGGCCGGCCCCGACGTCCGACAGCTGGTGGCTGTCCGCGTACCAGCGGCTCCAATCCCTGAGCCGGCCCGACGACTACGCCTGGCAGCTCTCGCTCGGGCCGGTCGGCACGTTCGGCGCGCGATTCTACGAGGGCAACACGCTCTGGCAGGACATCGTCGCGCATCCGGACTACGACGCCTTCTGGCAAGAGCGCGCGGTGGCGCCGCAGTTGCGCGGTGTCTCGCTCGCCGTGCTCGTCGTCGGCGGGTGGTTCGACGGCGAGGACCTGTACGGCCCCCTGGCCGTCTATCGGGCGCTGAGGGCGCACGACCCGCAGACGGCCGTGTCCCTCGTCATGGGCCCGTTCGGACACCGCGGCTGGGCGGCGCCGGACGACGCGCACACGGTCGCCGGCAACCTCTACTACGGCGACTCGCTCGCGGTGCGATTCCAGCGGGACGTCGAGGCGCCGTTCTTCCGGGCGCACCTCAAGGGCGAGGGCACGGCGCCGGCCACCGACGCGCTGATGTTCGACACCGGCAGGAAGACGTGGGTGCGCTTCGCCGCGTGGCCGGCGGCCGGCGCCGCACCGCGCGCCTACTATCTCCACCACGACGGGAGCCTGACCACGGCGAGGCCCGCCGAGATCGCGGCGTTCCGCGGGTACGTGAGCGACCCCGGCGCTCCGGTGCCGACGCGATGCCAGGGGCCGACGCTCGACGACTACACGCTCTACATGAACGGCGACCAGCGGTGCTTCGACGCGCGGCCGGACGTGCTCACGTTCGAGAGCGAGCCGCTGGCGGAGCCTCTCACGGTGGCCGGGCCGGTCGCCGCGCGCCTCACCGTGAGCACGACGGGCAGCGACGCGGACTTCGTCGTGAAGCTGATCGACGTCTACCCGGCCGACGCGCCGGACGATCCGTGGCGGCCGGACACGAGCGTCCACCTCGCGGGCTACCAGCAGCTGGTGCGCGGCGAGATCATGCCCGGGCGCTTCCGGCGCTCGTTCGATTCACCGGCGCCGCTCGTGCCGAACGAGCGGGCCGAAGTCGACGTGAACCTGCAGGACGTGCTCCACACGTTCCTGCGGGGCCACCGCATCATGATCCAGGTGCAGAGCTCGTGGTTCCCGATGTTCGCCCGGAATCCGCAGACCTGGCTGCCGAACCCCTACGGCGCGCAGGCGAGCGACTACGTGCGGGCGACCGAGCGGGTGTGGGTGGGGCGCGACGGGTCGAGCGAGGTGGACCTGCCGGTGCTGCGCTAGGCGGCCGCCGCCCGCTCGCCGGCCGCGAGCGTGAGCGCGGCGGGAAGGGAGCGCCGGAACGCCTCGTAGACGTCCGCGCGCCACCAGTGCCGGCACCGGGCCATCTCGGCCAGCGCCACCTCCGCCGACATGGCGGGTCGGTAGCTCCGCGTCGTCGTGAGCGCGTCGTAGACGTCCACGATGCCGATGATCATCGCGTGGAGCGGGATCTCCTCGCCGCGCAGCCGGTCGGGATAGCCCGACCCGTCGCTCTTCTCGTGGTGCCAGCGGATGATCGGCTTGATGTCCCACGGGAACTCGACGCCTTCGAGCAGCTCGAGGCCCCAGATGGGGTGCATCTTGATCACGTCGAACTCGTCGTCGGTGAGGCGGCCCGGCTTGTTCAGGATCTCGTGCGGCACGCGGATCTTGCCGACGTCGTGCAGGTAGGCGCCCAGCCGCACCGTCGTGACCTGGGCGTCGTCGAGGCCCAGCTCGCGCGCCACCGCCGCCGCGTAGGTCGCCACGCGCTCGCAGTGGCCGAAGGTGTACGTGTCGGACGATTCGATGGACTGGCCCCAGTCCCGCACCACCGCGAGGAAGGTGGCCTCGAGCTGCGCCACCTTGCGGCCCACGTCCACCTGGTCGGCGCGCGCGTCGAGCCCGCCGAACAAGCCGTGCGCCGCGTTCAGGAGCGAGAGCGCCTCCTGGTTGCGGCCCATCCCCTGGTAGAGCAGCGCCAGCTCGCGCGACGACTCGGCCTGGCAGAGCACCAGCGCGTTGGCGCCGGCGAGGTCGATGGCCGAGCGCAGGCGCGACTCCGCGAGCGCCGGCCGCCCCGTCTCGCGGTACACGACGCCGATCACGCGATACGCGTCGCTCTTGTCGAGCTGGGCGCCGAGCTGGTCGAAGATGGCGAGCGCGCCCTCCGCGCTCCGCTTCGCGGCCTCGAACTGCTGCCGCGCGACGAACACCTCCGCGTGGTTCAGCAGGCAGAGGCCCTGCAGGTGCAGGTCGCCCAGCCGCTCCGCGATGGTGCGGCTCTCGCCGAAGTAGCGGTCCGCCTCGTCCCACAGCCCCCGGTCCGCGCTGATCATCCCGAGGTTGTGGTAGGCCAGCGCGCAGCCGTGCTCGTTGCCCGCACCCCGGTACGCCTCCAGGGAGCGCGCGTAGTGTGCCAGGGCCTCGTCGAGCCGGCCCCGGACGTTGGCGAGGACACCGAGGTTCTGCTCGATGCGCGCGCGCAGCTCCGCGCTCGCACCGCCCATGCCGAGCGCCTCGAGAAACGTGGCGCGAGCCGCCTCGGTGTCCCCATGGTCCATGGCGAAGAGGGCGCGGACGTTCAGCGCCTCCCCCGCGAGTATGGCATCCCGGTTCCGCGTGGCGATCGCGTAGCTCTGATCGCACGCCTCCCGCGCCTCACCGTGCTCGGCCCGGTGATGGTGGAGCACGGCCCTGCGCCGGAGCGCCTCCGCCTCGATCGCCCACTCGCCCGTGCGGGCGGCCTCCACCGCCGCCTCCCGATAGCACCGCAGCGCCTCGCCCGTGCAGCCCGCGCGCTCGTGGTCCCGCGCGCGGTGCAGCAGGTCCGCCGCCCGGACCGCCGTCGTCATCGGCGTGTGCCGCACGCCGGCCCGGCCGGACTCCGCCGCCGTCACCACGTCACCACGCGACGGCGTAGCGCGAGAAGTGCTCGACCTGCCCCGTCACGTGCTTCGTGAACAAGTTGCCGAGCGTGGGGATGAAGTAGAGGATCTGCAGCCCGTCGGTCGTGTACGCGATCCTCGGCAGGAGCCACGTCACCAGCCCGCAGTTCGCGTAGCTCATCGTCAGGGCGGCCGGACGCTCGAACCGGAGTCCCTCGGGATACAGCCGCACCGAGTTCACGGAGTCGGACGGCGCCTCGCCCCGGATGAACACGGGATGGTCGAGCGCGCCGGGCGGGATCACGAGCGTGTGCACGCCGAGGTGCAGCACGCCGCCCGCGTATCCGATGACCGCACTGTCCGCGGCGTATGGCAGAGGACTGCAGGCGAGCAGCTTGCCCACCAGGCCGGCCGTCGCGCCGGTCACGGGGCCAAGCAGATCGGACGCCATGCGCGGCGCGGCGGGTGCCGTCGGCGCGTCACGGCCACAGCTCGCCGCCACCAGCGCGGCGGCACACGCGCCCACCAAGGCGCGCAGCAAACGGGTGCTTCTCCGGAGATCCATAGCTCCCCCCACTTCGCTCGAGAGACTTGCTGCTAGGGATCGCTCCGCTTCGCTCGTGTTGCGTCCGGCGTATTTCCTACTATGACCGTCGGATTAGCAACCGGCGTGCCCGCCGCGCTGGGTGACCGGAGTCACCGGCGGGGAGCCAAATCCGGAAGCGAAGTGCGCAAAGTGCAGGAAACGGGCGAGTTTTGGTGTTGCGCCGGCGCAGCACTGGCGATGCCTGCCTACAGGCACCCAAGGGCGCTGCGCCTAGGAGGCGAGAGGCGCGTGCGGGTCGAGCGCGCTGCGGACGCCGTCGGCCACGGCGTGCAGCGCGACGACGACGGCAGTGATGGCGAGGCCGGGGAAGAGCGAGGCCCAGGGCGCGGTCGCCAGCTGGTCGCGCGCGTCCGCGATCATGTTCCCCCAGCTCGGGACCGGAGGCTGGACACCCACGCCGAGGAAGGAGAGGCCCGCCTCGAGCAGCATCGCGTTGGCGACGCCGAGCGCGGCGGCGACGATGACGACGGCGCCGGTGCCGGGCAGGACGTGGCGCGCGAGGATGCGCCACGGCCTGAGGCCGAGAGCGCGCGCCCCTTCGACGAACACGCGCTCCCTCAGGCTCAGCACCTCGGAGCGCACGAGCCGGCTGGTGGCGAACCACCCGGTGCAGCCGATCAGGAGCGCGAGGGACGCCGCACCGAGCGGGTGCCCGAGCGCGAGCACGGCGAGGACGAGGAAGATCCTCGGCACCGCGAGCCCCACGTCCACCAGGCGCATCAGCACCGCGTCGGTCGGGCCGCGGAAGTAGCCGGCGGCGCCGCCCACGAGCGCGCCCAGGCCCACGGACACGACCGTCGCGAGCACGCCGATCCCCAGCGAGACGCGCGCGCCGAAGGTGATGCGGGTCCATACGTCGCGGCTCAAGAGGTCCGTGCCCATCAGGTGCCGCCACGACGGCGGCGCGGACTGGAGCCCCGTGATGTCGAGTTGCGCCGCCGGACCGTAGGCGGAGACGAGCGGGGCGGCGAGCGCGAGGAGAACGAAGAACAGGAGGGCGGCGACGCCGGCTCTCACGCCCCGGGGCTCGAGAAAGCGCCGGAGCGCCTCCGCCCGCGCCGCTCCGAGGAGGCGGGCGGCGGCGAGCGCGCAGGCCGCCACCACGACCAGCGCGAGCCAGGATGCGGCCGTCACGCGCTCTCCCGGCGGATGCGCGGATCGGCCGCGGCGTAGAGCAGGTCCGCCAGCAGGCTGCCGCACACGACGAGCACCGCGGCGACGAGCGTGGCGGCGAGCACGACCGGGTAGTCGCGGCCTTGGATGGCGTCGGCCGCGAGCTTCCCCATGCCCGGCCACGAGAACACGCTCTCGACCACGACCGAGCCCGTCAGGAGGAACGGCAGCGCGAGGCCCAGCAGGGTGATGGACGGCAGCAGCGCGTTGCGAAGCGCGTGCCCCAGCACCTGCCGCTCGCTCAGGCCGCCGGCGCGCGCGGTCCGGACGAATCCCTGCCCCAGCGCCTCCAGCATCGCGGCGCGCTGGAAGCGCGCGGTCCCCGCGGCACCGACGAGGCCGAGCGAGAGCGCCGGCAGCACGAGGTGCCGGACCCGGTCCACGAAGCGCCCGCCGAAACCCAGCGCGTCGTGGAGCACCGGATCGGTCACGCCTCCCACTGGCAGCCAGTGCAGCCACTGGCCGAACGCCAGGAGCAGCACGAGTCCGAGCCAGAAGGTGGGCAGCGCGTAGACGACGAGCGTCGCCGCGCCGAGCCACCGGTCCGGCCGGCGACCCGCACGCGCGGCCATCAGGACGCCCAGCAGGGTCCCGAGGACGAGGTCCACGGCGAGCGCGCTGCCGGCCAGCACCAGCGTGTTGGGAAGGGCCTGCGCGAGGGCCGCGCCCACCGGCCGCTGCTGGGCGAACGACTCGCCGAGGTCGCCGCGCGCCAGCGCCGCGAGATAGCGCGCGTACTGGATGCCCAGCGGTCGGTCGAGCCCGAAGCGCGCGCGGAGTCCGGCTTCGACGGCGGGATCGAGCGGGCGGTCGCCGGAGGGCAGGAACGGCGTGCCGGGCGCGAGGTGAATCGCGAAGAAGACGAGCGTGACCACGGCCAGCACCGTGAGCAGCGCGGCGCCGACGCGGCGCAGGAGCCACGCGGCCACTCAGTGACCCAGGCGGTCGCGCTCGATCAGGCGGTCGGGAGGAATGCGCCAGGTCCAGACGTCGGCCCAGTACTCGTCCGGGCGGAGCCGCACGCCCGCCACGCGGGCGTCGATGGCCGCGACGTTGTCGGGGGCGCACAGCACGATGGCCGGCGCGTCCTCGGCCAGCGTGTCCAGCGCCGTCCGCCACGCGTCCGCCGCGGCGCCGGGCGAGCGCGCGTTCACGGCCGAGTCCACGGCGCGGTCGAACCAGCGGTTCGAGTAGCGGCCGAAGTTCGCCTCGCCGCCGGTCTTCCACGCGCCCGGGAGGCCGGAGGACGGCGCGGGGTCGTTGCCCCACGATTCGATCGCGGCGTCGTACCGCCCGGCCCGGAGCCGCTGGTCGAGCGTCGGCGGATCCACCAGCTCGATGCGGATCTCGACGCCCACCGCGCGCAGCTCCTCCTGGATGAGCTGCGCGTACTGCCGCCGCGGCGGGCTCGTGGAGGGCACCAGCAGGGTCAGCGCGAGCCGGCGCCCGGCGCGCTGCCGCACGCCGCCCGGCCCCGGCAGCCAGTAGCGCGACGCCAGCAGCCGGGCGGCCTCGACCGTGTCGTAGGGCGGCACCGGAGCGACGCCCGACCACAGCGACGCCCACTCCTCCGGGATCGGCCCCGGCGGCACCTTCGCCATGCCGCCGAACACGCTGCGCGCCATGCGCTCGCGGTCCGTGGCGAGCACGAGCGCCTGCCGCACGATCGGATCGGCGAGGATCGGGTGCGGCACGCCACCGGGCTCGCGGAGATTGAAGCCGACCATCGTGTAGACCGAGCCGGCGTACGGGTAGACCGTCAGGTGCGGCGTGGCGCGCGCGCGGGCCACGTTCGCGGGCGAGCCCAGCACCTCGATCGCGTCGGCCTCGCCGGCCACGACCTGCGTGACGGCCACCGAGAGGTCCGCGTCGAAGCGCCAGATCAGGCGCTCGATGTGCGGCCGGCCGAGGAAGAACGCCGAGTCCGCCACCAGCTCCAGGCTCTGCCCGGGCGTCCAGTTCACGAGCCGGTACGGACCGTCGCCGATGGGCGAGCGGCCGAACGGCGCCGTGCGCCAGCGCGCGAACGGCTCGAGCCGCAGCACGTGCTCCGGCACGACGCGCAGGTAGTACGTCGCGTCGTAGAACATCTCCGGATAGCGGGCGCGGAACCGGAACACCGCCGTCGAGCTGTCGGCGGCCGTGACGGACGCGATGCGCTTCAGCTCGTCGCGGTAGGGCGAGTCGAGGGCCGAGTCGGTGAAGGCCGCGAAGCTGAACGCCACGTCCCGCGCCGTGACGGGAACGCCGTCCTGCCAGCGCGCGCGGCCATCGATGTGGAACGCCAGCGTCAGCGAGTCCGTCCACCCCCAGCGGTCGGCGAGGCGCGGCACGAAGCCCGAGTCGCCCACGGTGTTGAGATCCGGCCCGATGTCCGCGAGGCGGAGGAAGATCTGGTCGAAGATGTCGCGGTCGAGGGCCTGGTCGGTCGCGGGCGGCAGCAGCGAGACGGGCTGCCCGATCGCGGCGAAGACCAGCGTGCCGCAGTACTCCCCGCGGCAGGTGCCCTTGGGCTCGCAGGAGCCCAGGAGCGATGCGACGGCGAGTACGGCCGCGGCGCGGGCGGTCCGGAGTCGGCGCGCGAGGGTCGGCACGACCGCACCTCCTTGGCGGGATCGGCGCATCGGCTGAGCGAACACACTGAACGGGGAACGGCGGTAGGATGCCGGGGCGCCGCGCCCGGCGTCAAGCGCCTATCTTGCCGCCGCCGCGCCGGGCCCCAATCGCGCGGCGCGCATCCCGACCTGCCCGACGAGCGGCAGGCTCGCCGACGAGTCGCCGACGCCGATCCGGTAGCGCCCCGCCCCGACGACCCAGCTTTCCCCCGCCGTGTCCCACTGCGCGAACGCCCTCGGACCGAGATCGAAGCTCACCTGCATCGCCCGGCCGGGCTCGAGGTCCACCCTCGCGAATCCCTCGAGCTGCCACGGCGGCTCGCCCGTCGCCGCCGGCGCACCCACGTACACCTGCACGACTTCGGCGCCCGCACGCCGCCCCGTGTTCGTGACCGTCGCGGTCACCCGCACCGACGACCCGTGGCCGCGCGCGACGCGGAGATGCGAGAACCGGAACGTCGTGTACGAGAGGCCGAACCCGAACGGGAAGAGCGGCGCGACCGCCCGTGCCTGGTACCACCGGTAACCCACCAGCAGGCCCTCGGAGTAGCGCACCTGCCCGCCCACGCCCGGCCACTGCTCGCTCGTCGACGCGGGAACGTCGGCCAGGCTCTTCGGGAAGCTGACCGGGAGCCTGGCGGACGGGTTGACGTCGCCGAACAGCACGGCGGCGATGGCGTTGCCGTCCTCCTGCCCCGGGTACCACGCCTCCACGACGCCCGCCACCGAATCCACCCACGGCATCGCCACCGCGGAGCCCGTGTTCAGCACGACGATCGTCCGGGGGTTCACCGCCGCCACGGCCGAGATCAGCCGGTCCTGCTCGCCCGGCAGGTCGATGTTCGGGAGGTCCGCGCCCTCGGTCTCGAAATCGCTGGCGAACACGACGGCGACGTCGGACGAGCGCGCCAGCGCCACGGCGGCGTCGAGCAGCGAGGGCTCGCCCGGCGCGCGCCAGCCGAGGCTGATCGAGTCGCCGCCGCCGTCCTGGTAGAAGTCCACCTCGATGGGGACGCTCTGGCCCGCGGTGAGCGCCACGGTCCCGATCTCGGTCGTCGGCGCCTGGTTCCGCCAGTTGTCGATGATCCGCACGCCGTTGACGAACAGCCGGCTGCCATCGTCGCTGGTGAGCGAGAAGAGGTAGGTGCCCGTGGTCGGCACCGTGATCGTCCCGGTCCAGCGCGCCGACCACTGGTTCTGGTTGACGCCCGGCGCCGGCGACTGGTCGTGCCAGTCGGCGGCCACGCTGGAATCCACCCGCGTCGCCACCGCCGGCCCCGCGAGCGTCATGTTGTTGTGGAACTCGACCGTGAGCCCCGGCCCCGCGCTCGACGCCAGGAACCTCGCCGGCACCGCGGGCAGCGGGCCGTTGGGCTGCAGCGTGCCCTGCGCGTACCGCACCGACACGCCGCCGCCGGCGCGGCGGGCGAGTCCCTGGAACGGCGTCACGAGGTACGGCGGGACCACCCAAGCGCTCCCTCCGCCGCCGCTCATCGCGCCGGTGCCGCCGTCGTAGCCGATCACGGCGATCGAGTGGACGGTCGCGGGATCGAGCGGCAGCAGTCCGCCCGCGTTCTTGAGGAGGACCGTCCCCGCCGCGGCGACGCTGCGGGCCACGGCCGCGTGCCGCTCGGTCGTGACGACGGCCGTCGGCACTCCGGCATTCTGCCGTTCGAAGAGACCGAACCTGAACTCCTGCTCGAGGATGCGGCGCACCCGGTCGTCGAGGGCGCCGACCGGCACCTGGCCGGCCTGGACCGCGGCCTTGAGCGGGGCGCCGAAGTACGTGCTCTCGGGCATCTGCATCGCCAGGCCGCCGAGGATGGATGCCACGGTCGAGTGCGTCGCGCCCCAGTCCGAGGTGATGAAGCCGCCGAACCGCCACTGCCCGTCCAGCACCGTGTCCTCGGTGTAGGCGTCCTCGCACGCCCACGTGCCGTCCACCGTGGCGTACGAGCACATCGCCGAGGCCACACCCGCGGCGACCGCCGCCTCGAACTGCGGCATGTAGATCTCGTGCAGCGTGCGGCGATCCACGATCACGTCGTCGGCCGCCGTGTTGCGGAACGTCTCCTGGTTGTACGCCACCCAGTGCTTCACCTGGCTCAGCACGCCGCCGCCCTGCACGCCGCGGATCTCGGCGGCGGCGAGGCGGCCCGCGAGCAGCGGGTCCTCGCCCAGCGCCTCGAACGCGCGGCCCCAGCGCGGATCGCGGACGATGTTCACCGTGGGGCCGAGGTTCACGTTCGCGCCCTTGCCCCACTCCTCCTCGGCGATGACCGCGCCGTACGCGCGCGCCACCGACGTGTCCCACGTCGCGGCCACGGCCACCGGCGCCGGCAGCTGGGTCACGCCCTCGAGGCCGTCCGCCACGCCGCCCGGCCCGTCGTGCAGCTTGAGCGGCGGCACGCAGAGCCGGGGGATGCCCGGCACCCAGCCGGCGTACGGCGTGCCGCTCGCACCGTGCACGAGCTGGATCTTCTCGTCGAGCGTCATGGCCGCGAGAACCTGCGCGGCGTGCGCCGCAGGCGAGGCCGCCGAGTGTACCCACGGACACGGGTCGGCAGGCGCCGCTCCTGGCGTGGTCGCACCTTGCGCCAGGACTGCGGCGCTCCACGCGAACGCAGCCACCGCAGCCGCGCATCCGATCCTGAGACTAGCGCGCATCTCCAGCCTCCCTCGCCGGCCCGTCGCTCCGGGCCACCGTCGTCCGCCAAGGCCCGTGCCCGGCCCGCCCCGGTGCAGCGCCTGCGCCCACCCGGACGTAGGCTTAGAATACCGACTAATCCACTAGTGTATACGACGCCCGCTTCGCGCCAACTGGAGATGCCCGTGAAGACGGAATTCCGCAAACTCGCGCCGGTCCAACTTCCGTCAGCGGCCCTCGCGGCAGCCCTGCTCGTCCTCGCCGCGCCGGCCGCGGCCCAATCCGTGTCGGGGCTCCTCTGGCGCAACGTCGGGCCGTTCCGCGCGGGGCGCGTCTCGGCCGTGACGGGCGCCATCGGCGAGCCGGGCGTCTTCTA
>DATKNX010000058.1:0-13950 GCA_035541085.1 Gemmatimonadales bacterium
CCTACCTGCGACAGGGGGAGATCAACGAGCGGCTCGGGCGCCGGAGCGACGCCCTCGCCTTCTACCGCCGCGCGGCCGACCTGTGGCGGGACTGCGACCCCGGTCTGCGTCCGCTGCGCGACCGGGCGCGCGAGGGCATCGCACGTCTCTCGGGGCGGTCGTAGCGTCGCTACGCCTTCCTGAGCACCGTCACGCCGTCCCGGAGCGGGATGAGCGTCGCGAAGCCGCGGGCGTCCGACGCGTACGCCCGGCGATTGAACTCCTGCACCGCGGCCGTGGCGGGGTCGCGCCGCACGCTCACCGGGCCCCGGGTCACCCGCCCTTTCCATAGAGTATTGTCGGCCACGAGCAGGCCGCCGGGCACCAGCCGCCGCATCGCGACCTCGAAGGCCTCGGGGTAACCCGGCTTGTCGATGTCGCAGAAGACGACGTCGAAGCGGCCCCGGACGCGCGCCATGCACGCGAGCGCATCGCCCGTCAGGATCTCGACCCGCCCGAGCACGCCGGCGCGCCCGAGGTACGCGCGGGCGTCGCGCGCGTTCGCCGGATCGCCGTCGGTGTACCACACGCGGCCGCGCGCACCCACGGCCCGCGCCCACCACAGCGTCGAGTAGCCGATCGCCGAGCCGAGCTCCATCACGCGCCGCGCTCGCGCGATGAGCGCGAGCTGGAAGAGCAGCCGGCCCACCACGGGCCCCACGATGGGAATGCCCTCCCGCCGCGCCCGCGCCTCCATTTCCCGCATCACGCGGTCGCGGGGCGGCAGGAGGGATGCGAGGTAGCGCTCCACGCGCGGATGCACGAGGGCCAGATCGGTGCGCACCATCCCGGTCTCCGTCGGTCAGGACGTGTTGGAATTGTCGGCGGCCGTAATCTGCACCCGCCGGGACCGCGGGATCAGTCCCGGCCCTCGTCGAACGGGGTGAGGTAGACGTCGGTGCCGGCCAGCGTGCCGAAGCCGAGATGGGCGCCGGCCGGCAGGATCAGCGCGCGCTGGCCGTCCTCGAGCGCGAGGCTCCGGACGACCGCGGCCGGCACCACGGGGTCGTCCTCGGCGTGCACGACGAGCAGCGGATCGGGCGGGAGGCCACACGGCGCGCCAGCGGCCAGCGCCGCCGGGATCGCCGACAGCGGCGGCGCCTGGAGGCCGGCGCCCTCGAAGGCGCGCCGGTGCACCTGCCGGTAGTGGAACCGCGGCAGCGGGTGGCGCGCGAGGTTCTCCGCGGTCGCCCAGAGGTCGAGCGCGCCGGAGAAGATCGCGATTCGCGCGAAGGTGCCGGGCGGCGCGGCCAGCGCGGCCGCGGCGCCGGCCGACAGCGCGAGCGCGTCGGGCGGCCCGCCCAGCTCGCGGGCCACCGCCGCGACCTCGAGGCCGATGCGCTGCAGCGACGGCACCTCGCCCGCGTTGACGGCGAGGGTGCCCGCGGCGAGCCGGTCCTCGAGCAGCACCACCGGCCGCCCGCGCGCCGCCGCCAGCTCCGCCAGGTCGGCGAACAGCCCCTCGTCGAGCGAGGCGTAGAGGCCGGGCAGGATCACCAGCGGCCGCCCGGCGCCCGCGGCCGTGGCGACGCGGCGGGCCGCGCCGGCCGCCTGCACGACGCGCACGGTGAAGGCCGGGGCCAGGGCCCGCTCGCGAAAGTCGGTGCGGGCGGTGAGCAGGATCCCGCGGTCGAGGGGCGAGCGCCAGTGGGGACGCGCCTCGAGGCGCCGCTCGACGCGAGCGGCGGCGGCCTCGGCCCAGTCCTGCGGGACGGCGTCCATACCCGAATCGCCTCGCCTCTTGACGGGTGAGCGCGGGAGCGCGGTGTTCCTCGCACCGGACCGACGACCACGACTTAACCACGGAAGCGACATGACCCGCAAGGACGAGCGCGGCCACCGCTGGACCGACGTGGGCGTGCAGCGCGCGGTGATCCGCATCGTGCGCCGCCTCTCGCCCGGCTTCGGGCGCCGCGTCATCACCCTCAAGACGCGCCTGCACACGGACCTCGGCTGGGACGACTGGTACCCGCTGCGCGTCGTGAAGCCCATCCGCCGCACGCTGCACGAGAGCCTGGAGGACCGCGTCGTGCTCGCCTTGAAGACGGTGGGCGACCTGGTGAGCTACGTGTGGAACCGGATGGAGGACGCGTGAGGGCGCCGCGCCCGGCGCCCGCGGCCGTGTGCGCGCGCGCCGCGTTCGCGCTCGCGGCCCCGCTCGCGGCGGCGGCCTTCGCGGCGCGCGCGGCGGCGCAGACGCCCGCCGACACCAGCCGTCCCGCCGCCGCGCCGCCGGCGGCCGCGGCGCCGGCGCCGGACACGGCCGCGCGGGCCCAGGCCGCCGCGGGCACCACCGGCCTCGCGCCCGCATGGCAGCTCCTCGTGGGCCACTCGTACTCCTCGGCCCGCGCGCTGACGCAGCCGGCCACGTTCACGGTCGAGCAGGAGCGCGGCCAGCCGCTCTACACCGTGCTGGACGCCGCGGCGATGCTGCGCGGCGCGCTCGCCGACCGCGCGTGGCTCGAGATGGGGCTGCGGGCGCGCGGCGGCTCCGCCCGCCCGCCGGGCGAGCGCGCGTACGGCGCGATGGTGCGGATGTTCGGCGAGCTGGACCCGGTGCTCGTGGCCGCGGGCTACGAGTACCTCGCCGACGGGCACTTCGTCGTGCAGCAGCCCGCGGCGACGTTCGAGGTCACCGCCCTCGGCGGCGCGCCGGGCCTCGGCACGTGGGTGAGCCCCGCGCTGCACGTGCGCTGGCGGCCGTGGCTCGGCGTGGCGTGGGGCAAGGGCGTGCGCCCGTACCTGCGGGCGGACGGCGAGTGGACCGGCGGGCGCTTCGAGGCGGGCGTCGAGACCACGGGCTGGCTCGTGGACGGCGCCGCCGTGGGCTTCGTCCAGGGCGACGTCTCGGTGCGGCTCGTCGGGGGCCTGTTCGCGACGGCGAGCGGCGAGGCGGGCCGCGCGCCGCCCACCTTCGAGCCCGAGGGCCGCTTCGGCGTCGGCCTCGGCTTCCGCCTCGGTCCGACCTGACGGCCGCCCGGGGGGGCGCCCCGGCCAACCAACGGGCCGCGCTCCGCATCTTACCGTAGATGGCGGCCGGCGCCGCCGGATGGGCCGGCGCGCGTTTCCAGGTGGGCCACGATGATCGGGTGGGCGAGATGACGGCAGGCGCGGCGGGCCCGGGCAACCGGTAGATTTCAGCGCGATGCCGTACTGCCCCGAGTGCTCCTCCCTCGTCCCGGAGCAGGTCGAGCAGTGCCCGACCTGCGGCGCGTCGCTCGTCTCGACGCCCGCGGGCGCGAAGGTCTCGCAGCCGGCGGCGCGCGCGGCGACCAACACCGAGGAGGTGGCGCGCGACCTGAGCGCGGCGCTCGGTGACGGCTACCAGTACCTGCGGCTGGTCGGCGTGGGCGGGATGGGGGCGGTTTTCCTCTACCGCGAGGTCGCCCTCAAGCGCCTGGTCGCGGTGAAGGTGCTCGCGCCGGACCTCGCGGCCGACGCGGGCGCGCGGGCGCGCTTCACGCGCGAGGCGCGCTCGGCCGCGGCGCTGTCGCACCCCAACGTGGTGCGCGTGTACGCGGTGGGCGAGACCGACGGCCTGAAGCTCCCCTACATCGTGATGCAGTACGTCGAGGGCCCCTCGCTCGCCCAGTGGATGGACGAGCACCGGCGCTCGAGCGAGCGCGAGGCGCGGCGGATCATCGGCGAGGTGGCGGCCGGCCTCGCGGCGGCGCACGCGCGCGGCCTGCTGCACCGCGACGTGAAGCCGGGCAACGTGCTGCTCGAGGCCGAGTCGGGCCGCGCGTACGTGGCCGACTTCGGCGTCAGCGCGGCGCTCGCCAGCACCTCGCCCGAGACCACCGGCAGCCTCACCGCCACGGGCCACGTCGTCGGCACGCCCATCTACATGAGCCCGGAGCAGGCCGCGGGCGAGCCGCTCACCGACAAGAGCGACGTCTACAGCCTCGGCGTGATGGCCTACGAGCTGCTCGTGGGCGAGCTGCCCTTCAAGGCCACCACGGCGATGGGCTGGGCGGCCGCGCACCTCCGCGACACGCCCACCCCGGTGGCGCACCGGCGCGCCGACCTCTCGCCCGAGGTGACGCGGCTGGTGGACCGGTGCGTCGCCAAGCACCCGATGGACCGGCCGACGGCCGGCGACGTCGAGCGCGGGATGATGCCCACGCTCGTCTCGGAGATCGAGTGGCCGCCGCCGGGCACGCACTGGCTGCACGGCCGCGCGCGGGTGCTGAGCCGGCTCGCGCTCGCCACGTTCGCGGGCGCGGTCCTGACGCTGAGCGCGCTCACGTTCACGCCGCAGGTGCTGCAGGCGCACGCCAACTGGCTGTGGACGTTCCAGAACCCGTCGAGCCGCGACCCCGTGGCCGTCTCGCTGTTCGTGTGGCAGACGCAGCTGATCCTCGGCGTCACCGTCCTCGCGCTGAGCCTCGCCGGCTTCCTGGCCCTGGGCACGGGCGCCGCGCGCCGGATGGTGCGGCTGCGCGTCGCGGGCTGGCGCTGGGGCACGCTGATGGACATCGCGGCCGACCACGACCGCCGCAGCGGCCTGGTGCTGAGCGGGGCGCGCGAGTTCGCCTCGCTCGAGCCGCGCCGCCGGCGCCGGCTCCTGGTGGCGCGGCGCTGGCGCGCCGCCGCCCAGCTCGGCGCCGTGGTCTGGACGCTGGTGGCCGTGGGGCTCTGGGGCGTGCTGCTGTTCGCGGGCTCGCTCGACGCGCAGCCGGTGGTGCCGGTCGTGGGGCTGGCGCTCTGGCTGGTGGCGCTCGGGCCCCCGCTCCTCGCGATCGTCGTCGTCCTCGCGGCGATCGTCGCGGAGCGGCGCGCCATCGGCCCGCTCGCGCGCGTGCGCCGGGCCGCGCGCGAGACCGCCGCCGACGCCGCCGACTGGTACGCCGCCCTGCCCGAGACGATGGCGGCCGCGGGCCCGGCCGCGCACGGGCTGCGGCGCTGGGCCTGGTCGGGCCAGGCGGTCGCGGCGCTGCTCGCGTTCGTGGTGGTGCTCGCGATCGGCGAGGCGGTCGCCGCCTCCGTCACCGCCGTGCTCTCGACCCAGCGGCTCGGGCCCCGCACCGCCGCCCTCGTGAACTACCAGAAGGACATCGAGGCGGACGATCCGGTGGCCGCGGCGCGCGGCGCCTGGGCGGCGCTCCTGCCGCGGCCCGACGCCGCGCCCGACAGCGCGGTGCGGAGCTGGATCCGCGCGCTGGCCGACCCGGGACCGGCGACGAGCGCGCTCCCCGCGTACCCGGTGCGCCCCTCGTCGCTGCTGCACGGCTCCGGCGCGCTGCTCGAGGCGTACAAGGACGCCGCGCGCGCTTCGCTCCCGGCGCCGCTCCGCGACTCGCTCGCGCTGCTCGCGCAGCACCCGCGCACCCGGCTCTTCCAGCGGATCGCCCGCACCGCGATCGCGACGACGCCGATGGGCGGCCTCGGGAGCCCGTTCGCCGAGACCGGCGACTCGGCCGATGCGCGGCCGAGCACGATCCCGCTGCAGGAGGCGGCGATCGGCAACGCCGCGGCCGCGATCGTGGCCCTCGCGCGAGGCGACCAGGCCGGCGCCACGGCCCGCATCGGCGAGACGGCGGCGTTCGCCGAGCAGCTGCTCGAGGCGCCCGACGTGCGCGCCAACGCGCTCGGCGAGAAGCTGCTCCGCGACCTCGTGGTGGAGCCGCTCGCGGCGCTCGCCAAGGCCGGCGTGCGCGGGCTCGACGCGGAAGCGCTGCGCGACGCCGTGCAGAGCCTCGACGAGCCGATGCCCGACGTCGCGGGCGCCGCGGGCCTCGCCGTCAATCCGCGCGACGTCATCCAGTTCACGGCCGCGGTCCGCAACCCGCACATCCCGCCCGGCTACCGGATCGAGTACCTGATCGAGGGGTGGGCGGGGCTGTGCGCGAACCCGTGGGAGGTGCTCACGGGGCCGAGCGCGGCGCGCAAGCAGGCGATGCTGGCGGCGGCCGACGTGATGACCGACGTGCCGCACGCCCGCGGCCTCGTGGCCTACTACGCGGGGCAGTGGGAGCTGGGCGTCGGGCAGCTCGCCGCCACGGGCCTCAAGCACGCGGTCGTCGAGCGGGGGCCGTGGGGCGTGCTCAGCCGGATCCGGATGTGCTCCAACATGCTCTACTAGTGAGCAGAGATGGGTGCTCAGCGGGCAGAACTAATCTGAGGTCTGCGGACTCGCCCTCCTGACCTCCGACACAAACGCAGCCAGCTTCTCTTCGTCGAGCCTGCCCCCGGTCCTGACCCCGCTGCAGACGTCCACGCCCCAGGGCCGCACGGCCGAGATCGCTTCGGCGACGTTGGCGGGCGTCAGGCCGCCGGCGAGCCACACGGGCACCCGCACCGCGTCCACGATCCGCCGGCTCGTCGCCCAGTCGTGCGTGCGGCCCGTGCCGCCGAGCTCCTTCACCGCCAGCGCCGGGTTGCCCGAGTCCAGGAGCAGCGCGTCCACCTCGGGCGCGGCGTCGAGCGCCTCGTCCACCGCCCCGGCGCCCGTCACGTGCACCACCTGCACGATGCGCAGGGCCGGCAGCGCCGCGCGCAGGGCGCGGCGGCAGCCGCGCTCCGGGCGGTCCACGATCTGCACCGTGCTCGGCCCGAGGCGGCGCACCTGGTCGGCGATGCCGGCGGCGTCGCGCCGGCTCGTCAGCAGGAACGTCGCCACGCCCGCCGGCACGCGCGGCACGATCTCGGCGATGAGCGAGTCGGGGATGGGGCCCGGGCCGCTGGGCATGGCGGACACGAGGCCGACGGCGTCGGCGCCGTAGCGGGCGGCGAGCGCCGCTTCGGCCGTCGATTGCATGCAACAGACCTTGATTCGGACCTGCATCCGAGTTCTCGGTTCCAAGTTCCGAGATCTCAGTGTAGTTGCCAGACGCCAAGTCGCCAGTGGTTCCAAATCTCCAGTCCGCGGACTCCAGACCAGGTACCAGTCACTGCGACCTGGTCTGTGCCCCGCCGACTTGAAGCTGGTAACCACTGGCAACTTGGCGTCTGGCAACTCGACTGCCCACTGAATGACTTCCACCTGCTCTCTTGGTATGGTACGTGATGCCCCCCGAACGACCAACCGACCTCTGGCTCGAGCACTGGCAGGACGAGGCCGACGCCGCCTTCCTCTACCGCCTGCTGGCCGAGGCCGAGCCGGAGGCCGCGCGCCAGGACGTGTACCGGCGCCTGGCCGAAGTCGAGGACCGGCACGCCGGGCTGTGGCGGCAGATCCTCGCCGACGCGGGCGTCCGGTGCGGCACGCCGGTGCCTTCGCGCCGCGCGCGCGTCCTCGCCTGGACGGCCCGCCGCTTCGGCCCGGGCGTCCTGACCACGATGCTGCTGCGCGAGGAAGGGCGCGAGGTCCGCGGCTACATGGACATGTACCGCGAGACGGCGCCGGGCGCCGCGAAGGAGACGGCCCTCCAGCTCGCGAAGGAGTCGGCGGAGCACGCCGAGACCCTGGGCGGGCTCGCGGGCAAGAGCGGCGAGCCGTGGCACCAGATGGAGTCGGGCGGGTTCTTGCGCAACGTGGTGTACGGCTTCAACGACGGGCTCACCGCCAACTTCGGCCTCGTGGCGGGGGTGATCGGCGCCGCGGTGAGCGCGCACGTGGTGCTGCTCTCCGGCGTCGCGGGGATGGTCGCCGACGCGCTCTCGATGGGCAGCTCCGGCTACCTCGCCGCGAAGAGCGAGCAGGAGGTCTACGAGCACGAGATCGCGATGGAGCAGGAGGAGATCCGCCTGATGCCCGAGGTCGAGGCCGAGGAGCTGGCGCTGGCCTACGAGGCGAAGGGCGTGCCGCAGGACGAGGCGCGGCGGATGGCGGCGGACGTGATGCGCGACCCCGAGCGCGCGCTCGCCGAGAAGGTGCGCGAGGAGCTGCGGATCGGCGACCGGCACTCCACGCCGCTCCGCGAGGGCTGGGTCACGGGCGCGGCGACGGCCGTAGGCGCGGTGATCCCCGTCGCGCCGTTCGTCTTCCTCCACGGCGCGGCCGCGATCTGGACCGCGTTCGCCGTCGCGATGGCCTCGCACTTCGTGGTGGGGGCCGCGCGCAGCGTCTTCACCGGCCGCGGCGTCTTCCGCAGCGGCATCGACATGTTCGTCGTCGGCCTGGGCGTGGCGGCGGTGGGCTACCTCGTGGGCGACGTCATCGCGAGGGTGCTGTGAGCCGGGTGACGCTGATCGGGCTCGCGCTGCTGTGCGTGGTGGGATTCCTCGTCATCGCGCGCAGAGCGAGTGAAAGCCGGAGCTCAGAGGAGTTCCCAGACGCCACGTCCGACGGTGGTTCCCAGAAGAGCATGAAGGACGACATAGATTGGGACGAGCTGGAAAAGGCCGAGGACGAGATCCGCGACGTGGACCCCCGCGCCAATCCCGAGGACGGGTTCGAGGGGGATGATTGGGGACCCGGAACGCCCCCGAGAAAGCCGCGGGCTCCGTAACAAGCACGGGGAGGTGATGGAGTGATGAAGTGATGGGGTGATGGGGTGATGACGGGCCCGCGCACCCGTCATCACTTCATCACTTCATCACCCCATCACCTCATCACCTCGCGCCTTCATTTGGCTTCCAGCATCCCCACCGCGCCCTTCGTCGCGTCGGCGAAGGCGTGCGTGACGAAGGGATAGGTCCCCGGCTCCGCGAGGCGCGTCTCGAAGATGCGGCCGCCGCCCACCGGCACGTCGGCCGTCTGCACCCCCTCCCACGCGTGGTCGGGCACGGCGTCCACGTACACCTTCGAGAAGATCGCCCCCACCACGTGGAACGCGGAGACCCGGTTCGGCCCCGCGTCCACGACGTACATCCGCACGAGGTCGCCCGGCGCCACGTGGATCGGGTGCTCGGCGTACTGGTTGGCGATGCCGTTGAAGACGATGTAGTCCGGCGCGAGGCCGAGGAGCTTGTTCCAGTCGAGCGAGAGCGCGCCGGGGCTGTCGGCCGCCTTCTGCGTGTAGAACTCGCTCTGCACGAGCACGAACTCGCGGGCCGGCGGCAGCGGCCGCACCGGATCCACGATCAGCGCGCCGTACATTCCGTTGGCGATGTGCATCGCCACGGGCGCCGTGCCGCAGTGGTAGAGGAAGACGCCCGGCACCTGGGGCACCCACGTGTAGTGGATCGAGTCGCCCGGCATCACGTTCGTGTACACCCGGCTCGGCGCGATCTGCGCGGCGTGGAAGTCCATCGAGTGCGGCATCATCGCGCGGTTGACGAGCGTGAAGTCCACCGTGTCGCCCACCGTCACGCGCACCACCGGCCCCGGCGTGCGGCCGTCGAACGTCCAGGCCTCGTAGACGACCCCGGGCGCGATGGCGAGCTTCGCCTCGCGCGTCTCGAACCGGATCCGCACCACGCGGCCGGCGGCGGGCGCGGGGGCCCGCGGGTCCACCGGCGCGGGGGACGCGCCCGAGCCGACGGGCGCCTCGCCGTGCGAGACGTCGGCCGGCGGCGCCGCCGTCGTCCAGGGCTCGTTCGGGTTGTTCGCGTTGGCGGTCGCGGCCGGGCGGCGCTGGCAGCCGGCCGCGGCGACGACGGCGAGGGAGAGGACGACGGCGGTGCGGCGGTGCATGGCGTGCCTCGGCGTGGTGGCGATGAGAGTGGCGGATTCGGCGGTCACCGGTACCGCGCCCCCAGCTCGTCCAGCATGCGGTGGAAGCGCTGGTGCACGCCCGGGCCCATCTCGACCTCCTCGTGGCGGTCGAACGCGGCCGAGATCTCCGCGTCGCGCTCGGCCGGCAGCAGCCGGTCGGCGCCCGGGAAGAGCACCTCGTTCTCGATCGTGATGTGCTGTTCGAGCAGCGAAACATACTCGCGCGCGGCGGACGCGAAACGCCCCCGCGCGGCGGGGTCCCGCGCCAGGGCGGGCTCGGCCGCGCGCATCGCCGCGACCAGGCGGCGGCCGCGCTCGTGCTGGTCCAGCATCGCGGCGAGCGGGCCGCGGCCGCGCGGCAGGCCCGCCGTCTCCAGCGCCGGGAAGAGGATCGTCTCCTCCTTCACGTGGTGGCACCCGTCGGCGAAGTCGGTGAAGAACGCCAGGACGCCGCGCAGGTCCGGCTCCGGCGGCACGGTCCCGGCTTCGACGCCGGCGGCCATCGCGGCCAGGATCTCGAGCGCCTTTCCGATGACGACGTGCTCGTGCTTCAGCGTTTCCGTGGCTTTCATGCCGCTTCGCTCCCATGGATGTCCGGCGCCGGCTCGCGGCGCCCGGGGTTGTCGCGATTCGCCGGCCGGCGCGTCACGCCGGCCTCCGAACGCGCCGGCCCGACGCTGCGGGCCGTCGTCGCGACGAAGAGGAGGATGGCCGCCGCGTTGAGCAGCGCGCCCCAGCGGCGCAGCGCCCACAGGCCCGCGAGGTCGCCGCCGACGCGCAGCGCCAGCGACGCGTGCAGCAGCGCCAGGTGCGCGTAGAACGAGCGGCCGTACGCCACCGTGACCCGCGCCACGGCCGGCAGGATGATCGGCGCGTGGCCGAAGATCATCGAGAAGACGAAGCCGACGAACACGGCGTGCAGCGCGGCGTCGTACGGCGGCCCGCCCGCGAGGCGCGCGGCTTCCGCGGCGAACAGGACGCCGCCCGCCGCGAGCCACGCGTAGCCGGCGAGCATCGCCGCCGCGATGTAGCGCGTGAGGCCGCGCTGCCGGACGGTCCGCCGCGCCACGTCGTGGCGCAGCAGCCAGGCCGCGAGGGCGACGAAGGCGAGGCCCTCCAGGCGCGCGCCCGCGACGGGCGACGCGGCGCCGAGCGCGACGCCCGCGAGCAGGGCGGCCCCCGCCGCCGCGAACAGGACCCGCGCCGACCGCGGCGGGAACAGCACCCGGCTCAGCTCGAGCCGCTCGCCCGCGATCGTGAGCACGAGGAACGCGGCCCACCACGGCGCCACCCGCCAGACCGGCCAGCCCGCGACCCACAGCGCGTTGCCGCCGAGCCACGCGAGAGCACCGGCCGCGAGCGCGGCGTGGTGCAGCGCCGGCTGGCGGCGCAGCACGACGAGCGACGCGCCCACCAGCCCCGCGCTGCCGGCCGCGATCAGCGCCGGCGCCCACGGGCCCGGCACGCCGGCCACGAGCGCCAGCGCTCCCACGCCGGTCAGCGCCGGGAACGCCAGGCCGGCGCGGCCGCCGAGCGCGACCGCGCGCTCCAGGCCGATCAGCGTGCCGAGGAAACCGCACGCCATCAGCGGGCCGTGCACCGGGACGAGCCCCAGCGGCGGCAGCCCCCAGCCCACGCGCGCCAGGCCGGCCCACAGCCCGGCCAGGAGCGCGAGCAGCGCCGGCAGCACGAGCGCCCGCCGGCCCGCCATCAGCCGATCCCGCGCGGCATCGGACACGTGGCCGCCGGACCGCCGCTCACGCCGCCGGCTTCCCGATGGCGATGCGCCAGACCGCCGGCCCCTCCTCGAGCGGCGTCCACGTGAACCGGCCCGCGCGCTCGGCCTGGAACTCGTAGTAGAGGGGCTTGGGGTTGTGGTCGTTGACCAGCACGAACTGCTCGCCCGCCCGCAGGGCGTCGAAGGTGCGGTGGATCGTCGGGTGCTTGTCCCGGGGCGGAATGACCCGGACGTCGAGCTCCTGCATGGCGTGCCTCCGGTGAAGGGCCGGCGGCAAGCTATCCGCCCGGGCCGGCCATTGTCAAGGTTGCGGTGGTATTTGCCACCTTAATTGACGGAATCCGGCCGCGCGGCTAGATTCGGCCCATGCGCCGCGCCCCCCGCCCGCCCCGCCCGCCCGTCGCCCGCCCCGCGGCCCGCGACGTTCTCCCCGCCGCCCTCGGCGAGAGCCGCCGCCGCATCCTCGAGGCCGTCAAGCGGCACGGCGCCGCCACGCTCCGCGAGGCCGCGGCCGGCCTGGGGCTCTCGCGCGAGACGGCCCGCGAGCACCTCAACGCCCTCGGCGCCGACGGCCTGGTCGAGCGCGCGGGCACGCGCCGCGGCGGCCCCGGCCGGCCCGAGGTGCTCTACCGCCTGACGCCGCGCGCCGACGCGCTCTTCCCGACGCGCGACGGCGAGGTGCTGGCCGAGCTGGCGGCGCACCTGCTGGCGCACGGCGGCGAGGCCGAGCTGCGGCGCTTCTTCGAGCACCGGGCCGCCGGGCGCCTTGGGGCGGCGCGCCGCCGCCTCGCGGGCCTCCGGGGCCGGGCGCGGCTCGCCGAGGTGGCGCGCGTCCTCACGGAGGAGGGCTACATGGCCGAGGTGGCGGACGGCTCGCTCCGCCTCGCGCACTGCCCCATCCGCGGCATCGTGGACGTCACGCGCCTGCCCTGCCGCACCGAGCTGGCGATGGTCGAGAGCCTGCTGGGCCGGAAGCTCCGGCGGACCGACTACCTGCCCGAGGGTGGGCTCGCGTGCGCCTACGCGCTGGAGCGCGGGAAGCGGTGACGCCGGGCGCCGCGCCGCGCGTCGTGATCGTCGGCGGCGGCTTCGGCGGCCTCTACGCCGCGCGCGCCCTGGCGACGGCGCCCGTCGCGCTGACCGTGGTGGACCGCACCAACCACCACGTCTTCCAGCCGCTGCTCTACCAGGTCGCCACCGCGAGCCTCTCGCCCAGCCAGATCGCGTACCCGATCCGCGGGGTGCTCCGGCGCCAGGAGAACGCGCGCGTCGTCCTGGGCGAGGTCACGGGGGTGGACCTCGCGCGCCGCGTCGTCACGCTCGCGGACGGCGAGCTGCCGTACGACCACCTCATCCTCGCCGCCGGCGCGCGCCACTCCTACTTCGGCCATCCGGAGTGGGAGGCGCGGGCGCCGGGCCTCAAGACGCTCGACGACGCGCTCAGGATCCGCGAGCGCATCCTCCTCGCCTTCGAGCGCGCCGAGCGGGAGCGCGACCCGGAGCGCCGCCGCGCGCTCCTCACGTTCGTCGTCGTGGGCGGCGGCCCCACCGGCGTGGA
The DNA here is from genome assembly GCA_035541085.1 of Gemmatimonadales bacterium. Lineage (GTDB taxonomy): Bacteria > Gemmatimonadota > Gemmatimonadetes > Gemmatimonadales > JACORV01 > Fen-1245. The sequence goes on from DATKNX010000058.1 coordinate 12,877, forward strand.
GATGGCGGGCGCGATCGGCGAGATCGCGTGCAAGGTGATGGCGCGCGACTTCCGCGACATCGACACGCGCGACACGCGCACCATCCTCGTCGAGGCGGGCCCGCGCCTCCTGCCCGCCTTCCCGGCGTCGCTCGCGGCGAAGGCCGAGCGGTCGCTGGAGCGGCTGTGCGTCGAGGTGCGGACCGGCGAGGCCGTCACGCGGCTGGAGGAAGGCGCGGTGTGGCTCGGCCGGGACCGGGTCGCCTCCGGCACCGTCATCTGGGCCGCCGGCGTCGCGCCCTCCCCCCTCGCGCGCTCCCTCGGCGTGCCGCTCGACCGGGCGGGACGCGTCGTGGTGAACGCCGACCTCTCCGTCCCCGGCCACCCCGAGGCGTTCGTCATCGGCGACCTCGCCGCGTGCGCGGACGAAGCCGGCAAGCCACTCCCCGGCCTCGCGCCCGTCGCAATCCAGGCCGGCGAACACGCCGCCCGCAACGTCGCGCGCGCGGTGCGCGGCGAGGCGGCGCTGCCGTTCCGCTACCGCGACAAGGGCACGATGGCCACCATCGGCCGCAACGCCGCCGTCGTGGATCTCGGCCGGCTGCGCATCTGGGGCTATCCCGCCTGGCTGATGTGGTGCTTCATCCACATCCTCTGGCTCATCGGCTTCCGCAACCGCTTCCTCGTGATGATCGAGTGGGCGTGGGCCTACCTGAGGTTCGAGCGGTCGGCGAGGTTGATCGTGCGGGGCGGTGACGCAGTGATGAGGTGAGAAAGGCCGCGCCCCGCCGGCACGTTGCCCAATTCCGCAGTCCACAGTCGGCATTCCCCCCGCCCTGCCGGACGGAGCCCCAACGCCCTCCCGGGCCCTGCCCTAACGCCCGTCTCGATTCGTGGGCATGGTATCTGCCATCCCGACCACGGTGGAGGGATTAGCAGCCGATGGCCTATCGCAGGGTGGCGATGGTGGCCGGCGTCCTCGCGGCGCTGCTGGGCGGATCGTGCGACCGGTCCGCCGGCCCGGCCCGCATCGCCTACCCCGCTCCGTTCGTCGGCCGAGCTCTCGGCCTCGTGGCGCAGGCGGCGATCGACGCC
>DATKNX010000059.1:0-18967 GCA_035541085.1 Gemmatimonadales bacterium
GCGTCCGCGTGCCCGCGTGGTCGAACGGGGGCGGCGCCGCGCTCAACGGCCGGGCGCTCGAGGGCTTCGCCGCGCCCGGCGGCTGGTTCGTGGTGGAGCGCACGTGGCGCGACGGCGACCGGCTCGACGTCACGCTGCCGATGGCGCTGCACGTCGCGCCGGCGGCCGGGAAGCGCGTCTCCTGCGTCAGCCGGACGCCCTTCTCGGGCCAGCTCACCTCGGACGCGATGAACTGACTCAGCCACACGCCGTCGTCGTCGTGGAACCAGATGCTGTCGCCGAACTTCGACGCCGACTCGCTCCCCGTGCCCGTGCAGCACCAGAAGTCGTGCAGCGGCGTGCCGAACAGCTTCCAGTAACCCGAGGCCAGCGGGACGTAGTAGAGCTTGTCGCCGTCCGCCGGGTGCTGCGTGCCCAGGACGCCGTTCCACAGCAGCCGCTCGTAGTAGTCGGCGGCCGCCGGGTCCGCGGTCCATCCGAACAGGTGCCGCGTGAGCTTCAGCATGTTGTAACTGGTGCAGCACTCCTGCGTCTCGCTCGACAGCTCGGTGGCCAGCACGCCCGGATCGGCGTTCCATCCCTCGCCGTTGCTCGTGCCGCCCGTGCAGTAGGCGCGCCGCGTCGAGACCTCGCGCCAGAAGTAGGCCGCGACGTCGTGGTAGCGCGGCTCGCCCGTCAGCTCGTAGCGGCGGGCGGCGCCGATGATCTTCGGGATCGTCGTGTTGACGTGCAGGCCCTTCAGCTCGTCCCGCCCCGCCGCCAGCGGCCCGAAGACGCGCTCGTGGTCGAAGCGGTGCGCGACGTCGGCGTACCAGTCCTGGCCCGTCACGGCCGAGAGGTTGTAGAGCAGCTCGTTCATTCCGCCGTACTCGCGCTCCAGGACGCGCGCCATCGCGTCGTCGCCCAGGGGCTGGCACCAGCCGGCGGTCCAGCGCGCCATCCCCTTCAGCACGTCGAGCGCCTGCGCGTTCCCCGCGAGCGTGTGCATGTCGAGCAGGCCCGCCATGATCTTGTGCAGCGTGTAGAACGGCGCCCAGACGGGCCGGCCGGCCCGCAGCCGGTCGAAGAACTCCTCCGGGAACGCGGAGAGATAGCCGTTGCCCAGCGCGTGCTGGCAGCGCGCCAGCTCGGCGACCATCAGGTCGCCGCGCGATTTCACCTCGGCGTCGCCGAGGCTCGCCGAGAGCAGCGCGCACGCCGAGAGGTAGTGGCCGGTGAAGTGGCCCTTGAGCTCGTTCTCCGGCGCCTCCCAGCCGCCCAGGGGCTCGGCCGTGCTCGGCAGGCCGGCGGTGAGCCGGAACGTGTGCAGCAGGCAATCCGGATCGAGGCCCATCACGAACCGGCGGTTCACCTGCATGGCGTCGAGGAAGGGGCCCGGCAGCAGGCGCACGGCCGCCATGTCGAAAGTCCGCGCGACCGGCGAGGGAACCGCGCCCGGACCCGCAGCGCTCGAGAATGCCCCGCGGTGCGCCAGCGCGCCCAGGCGCGCGCGCCACAGCGGGACGGACGCCGCCGCCGCGGCCAGGAAGCTCCTCCGCTTCATGCGTCACTCCGGCTGGAGTGGATGCGGACCACCCTAGGGCGCCGCGCGACCGGGGTCAAGTCGGGCGGATGCCGGAGCGGGGGCCGCTGCGGAATCCGCGCTCGAGCACCGCGCACCGGACGCGGCCGGCGCCCGGCTTCATCCGCCGATGCCCGCCCACTCGGCGGCGCGCCGGATCACGGCGGCCATCTCGTCCTGGTGCGCCGTGAACGTGTCGTCCACCACCGTGAGCGTGGGGATGAGCCCGTCGCGCCGCACGAGCGACAGCGTCGAGGCGTCCCACGTTCCGAAGCCCGACTCGTGCACGCCGCTGCTGCCGCGGCCGGGCGCCGGGTGGCTCAGGTGCGAGAAGCAGCGCACGAACGGCGCGTAGCGCGGGCCGTACACCTGGTAGAGCGGCATTACGGCGGCCAGCGCGTCGTAGAGGAACTCGCCGCAGGCCAGGACGTTCGGGAAGCGCGCGCGAAGGTCGCCGACGAGCCGGCGCGTCCCCTCGTGCATGTCGGCCTTGGGGTTGTTCACCCAGCCGCCGGAGATGTCGAGGAAGTACGCGTCCACGCCGTAGCGGTCGATCGTCGCCGCGATGCGGCTCCGGAGCCACTCGCGCCACGACGGCACGCCGAGGTTCATGTACGACAGCCACCCCTCCTGGTGGCGGTCGTTGTCCCAGTCCACCCAGTCGATGTCGAAGCGGTCGCCGTCCACCTTGCTCGTCGCCGCGTCGGCCACCGGCGCGAACTCGGCGAGCCGGCGGTTCGCGGCGTTGGCCCCGAACATGGGCATGAAGCGGAAGCCGAGCCGCTGCCCTTCCCCGATCAGGCGCACGAAGCCGCGCTCGCCGCCGAGCCGCTCCGCCGGCCGGTAGACCGGATAGTCCCAGTAGTAGCGGCCGTCCCACGCGGGCAGGAACACGAGCACGCGCGCGGGCGGGATGCGCGGCGCGATCCACTGGAGGATCTCGAGCATCCGCGCGAAGTCGTTGAAGACGTAGCCGGTCTCGTGCATCCCGTGCAGCGCCACCACGAGCGCCGTCTCGTGCAGCCAGGCGGGCGCGTCGTCGCGCGTCGCGAAGCGCGGGATGCGGTACGCCTTCTCGATGTGGTCGAAGTGCGGCTGCGCCGCCGCGTCGAGCGAGGGCGCGCGTCCCGCGCGCCACGCCGGCACCTCGACCCGCCGCTGGTCCAGCCAGCCCTCGACCTCGTGCACGCACTCGACCCGGTAGCCCGCCTCGCCCGGCTGGAAGAAGAACCGCTTGGCGCGCACGCGGTCGTCGAGCGAGGAGAGGAAGAAGCAGCCGCCGTCGGCCTGCTGCACCACGGCGAGCGGCGTGCCCGCGCTCCACGCGGTGTTGCCGCCGAACAGGTCGCCCGCGCCGAACGGGTAGCCGATCAGGACCTCGTCGTCGTGCGTGTCCGCCGGCCCGTTGCCGCCGACCGAGATCTTCCCGCGCGGCACCCCGCGCAGCACGGTCGTGACCGCCTTGATCGGCTGGTTCATCTCGGCCGTCGCGTCCCACTCGATCCAGTCGCCGTTCCTGCGCAGGCGGGCCGAGAAGGTGCCGGTCGCGCGCTGCTGCCCGCCGGCCCAGACCAGCTCCGCGCACGAGACGCGCAGCGCGTCCCCGTCGGCCTCGACGGTCATCGCGTCGCGGCTCAGGCCGTACGCGTTCTCGCGGCTGAAGACGAGGAAGCCGAAGCGCAGCCCCTGGTACTCGACCGACGGCTCGGGGAAATCGAAGCTGAACTTCTGGAAGGCGTTGCCGCGGGGCGGCACGAACACCTCGCTGGTGGAGGTGAGCGGCAGGATCGCCGGCACCTGCGGCGGCGCCCCCACGGGCGTGCGGCCGAGGCGCGGGACCATCGGCAGGGCGGCCGCGGCGCCGGCGGCCTTCAGCAGATCGCGACGGGAGATGGGCTCGGACATGGGCTCCTCCAGGTGCTTCTGTATAGACCGCGCGGCGACCCCTCGCAATCCTCGCGTCTGGCTCGCGGGCCTCGCGCGCCGTAGCTTCCGGCTGGGACACCGCGCCGCCGCTTCCTGCGGGTGGCGCCTCCATCACGAACGCCAGGCAGCACTCGACGGGCCCTGGAGGCTCCGATGAAGCCGCACTCTTCGCTCGGGCGGAACGCTTCCGCTCTCGTCCTGGTCGTCGCCGGCCTCTCGCTGTCGTGCTCGAGCAGCACGCCGACCACGGGCGGCTCGGGCGGGGCGACGGCCGTCAAGCTGGCCTTCATCGCGCAGCCGACCGCCTCCGTGGCCGGCAGCGCCATCGGTCCCGCCGTGCAGGTCGAGATCCAGGACGCCTCGGGGGCCACCGTGGCCGCGGCGACGAACACGGTCAGCATCGCCATCACGTCCGGGACGGGCGCCACCGGCGCGACGCTGTCCGGCACCAAGTCGGCCGCGGCGACGGCCGGCGTGGCCGCGTTCGCCAACCTCAGCATCGACAAGGCCGCCACAGGCTACACGCTGAGCGCGACCGCCTCGGGACTGACGGGGGCCACCAGCAGCGCCTTCGCCGTCGCCGCGGCCGCGGCGGCGAGCGTCGCGAAGCAGGCCGGCGACAGCCAGAGCGTCGCCGCCGGCAGCGCCGTCACCGTCGCGCCGTCCGTGGTGGTGAAGGACGCGTACGGCAATCCGAAGTCCGGCGCTACGGTCACGTTCGCCGTCGCCAGCGGCGGCGGATCGGTGGGCGGCGCCGGCCAGTCCACCAACGCGAGCGGCATCGCGACGGTCGGCAGCTGGACCTTGGGCGGCACGGCGGGCGCGAACACGCTCACCGCGACCGTGACGGGCACCGGCATCGCCGGGAACCCGGTCACCTTCACGGCCACCGGGACCGGCGGCGCGTCTCCGACGACGCTGTTCGCCGAGCACTTCGACGACCCGAACCTGGCGAGCCGCGGCTGGTACGACACGCCGACCGGGACCGGCGTGAGCGCCTCGGCGATCGACACGTCGCAGAAGCAGGACGGCACCGGCTCGCTGCTGGTGAACTTCGTCGCCGGCTCCAGCACCGTGCCCAACCCGCCGGTGGCGATGCGGCACCAGTTCACCGCGTCGAATTCCGTGTACCTGCGCTTCTGGGTGAAGTACGACTCCAACTGGGTCGGCTCGGGCCTGTCCTACCACCCGCACGAGTTCTACATCCTCAGCAACCTGGACGCGCAGTACGCCGGACCTGCGGCCGACTACCTGGACACCTACGTGGAGCACAACTGGCACGCCAGCGGCACCGTGGGCGGCTACGCCATCGTCTCGGCGCAGGACGTGCTGAACATCGACCAGACGAAGATCAACGTGGACCTCACCAGCGTGACGGAGAACCGGGCCGTCTCGGGGTGCAACGGCAACACCGACGCCGCCTCGGGCGCCAGCTACACCTGCTACGCGACGGGCGGCACGCCGGCCTACGCGAACGGCAAGACGTGGACGTCCGCCGCCCCCGTCTTCCTGCCCACCGTGGGGACCGGCTACAAGGGCAACTGGAACGAGGTCGAAGCCTACTTCCAGATGAACTCGATCGTGAACGGCATCGGGCAGCTGGATGGCGTGGTCCAGTACTGGTTCAACGGAACGCTGATCATCGACAAGCACAACGTGCTCTTCCGCACCGGCGCGCACCCGACGATGCAGTTCGGGCAGTTCGTCATCGGGCCCTACATGGGGAACGGCGCGCCCGTCACCGAGCGGGCCTGGTACGACAACCTGGTCGTGATGACGGCGCACCCGTAGCCGGCGCCGGCGTGGCCGTCTATCTCGGTTTCGATCTCGGTACGCAAGGGCTGGCCGCCGTCGCCGTCGAGGTGGACGGCCCGCGGCGCCGCGTCGTGTTCGAACGCACCCTCGACTTCGACACGGCCTTCCCGCGCTACGGCACGGACCACGGCGTGCTGCCGCGCGAAGATCCGCTGGTGGCGGACTCCTCGCCGCTGCTGTGGGCGGAGGCGCTCGAGCGGATGATGCAGATCGTCGCCGCGGAGAGCGGCCTCGATCTCGCGCGGGTCCGCGCCGTCGCGGGCTCGGCCCAGCAGCACGGCAGCGTCTACCTGAACCGCACGGCGGCCGAGACGCTCGCGGGCCTCGACCCCGCCCAGCCGCTCGTGGCGCAGCTCGCCGGCGTCTTCACGCGCAAGGTCGCGCCGATCTGGATGGACTCGAGCACGGCGCACCAGTGCGCGGCCATCACGCGGGCCCTGGGCGGCGCCGAGGCCGTCGCGCGGCTCACGGGCTCGCGCGCCTTCGAGCGGTTCACGGGGCCGCAGATCCGCAAGTTCTTCGAGCACGACCCGGCGGGCTACCGGCGCACGGACACGATCCACCTCGTCAGCTCGTACCTCGCCTCCCTGCTCGCCGGGAAGCGGGCGCCCATCGAGCCGGGCGACGGTGCGGGCATGGCGCTCATGGACATCGCGCGCAAGGCCTGGTCTCCCGCCGCGCTCGAGGCCACGGCGCCGGACCTGGCGGAGAAGCTGCCGCCGCTCGCCGACTCGTGGACCGTCGTGGGCGAGCTGAGCCCCTACTGGACGCGCCGCTACGGCTTCCCCGCCGCGGCAGCCGTCGCGTGGTCGGGCGACAATCCGTGCAGCCTCGTCGGCACCGGCCTCGTGGCCGACGGCTCGATCGCCATCTCGCTCGGCACCAGCGACACGCTGTTCGCCCCGATGGCGGAGCCGCGCACGGATCCGTCCCTCGACGGCAGCGTGTTCGGCGCGCCCACGGGCGGCTACATGGGGCTCGTCTGTTTCAAGAACGGCTCGCTGGCGCGCGAGCGGGTGCGCGACGCGCACGGGATGAACTGGGACGCGTTCTCGCGGTCGCTGCGCGCGACGCGGCCGGGGAACGGCGGCGCGCTGATGCTGCCGTGGTTCGAGCCGGAGATCACGCCGCCCGTCGCGCACGCCGGCGTGCGGCGCCTCGGCCTCGATCCGGACGACGGCCCCGCGAACGTGCGCGCCGTGGTCGAGGCGCAGATGATGGCCCTCGCGAACCACTCGCAGTGGATGGGCGTGCGGGCGAAGGAGATCCGCGCCACCGGCGGCGCGGCCGCGAACCGGGACATCCTGCAGGTGATGGCCGACGTACACGGCGCCGAGGTGCGGCCGCTCGAGGTCGGCAACTCCGCGTGCCTCGGCGCCGCGCTGCGCGCGTGGCACGCCGACGAGTGGCGAGCCGGCCGGCGGATCCCGTGGCCGGACATCGTCACCGGATTCGTGGTGCCCGAGGAGCCCGCCATCCGGCCGGTGGCCGGACGCGCTCCGCTCTACGCCGAGCTGCGGGAGGTGTATGCCGCGGCGGAGGCGCACGCGCTGGGCCGGGGGCCTGACCCCGCGCCGCTCATCGATCGGTTCAGGGCGAAGTACGGGACGGGGAGGTGATGGAGTGATGCGGTGATGAAGTGATGAGGGCCGTCTGCGGACTGCGGTCTGCAGACTCAGGTCCGACCCTTCACCAGTCTCTCGAAGCCATCCGGCGGCAGATCCCCGAGCGAGACGACAGTCACGTCGCCCCGAATCCCGCCGACTCCGATGCACTTCATTCCTCCCCTCCGCGCCGCCTCGATCCCGTGCTCGGCGTCCTCCACCACCACGCAGCGCGCCGGCGGCACGCCGAGGCGCTCCGCCGCCGTGAGGAACACCTCGGGATCCGGCTTGCCGTGCCGCACGTCCTCGGCCGCCACGAGCGCGCCGAACTGCGGCTCGAGTCCGAGCACGCGCAGCACCACCTCGACGTTGAGGCGCGGCGCCGACGACGCGATGGCCTGCCGCCAGCCGGCCGCGCCCAGCCTCGTCACCCACGCCGCCGCGCCCGGCAGGGGCTCGAGCCCTTCGTCGAGCACCATCCGCCGGTAGGCGACCTCCTTCGCGTCGCCGACGCGGGCCACCCGCTCCGGCGTTGCGTCCGCGCCCAGCCACAGACGGAGAATGGCGTCGTTGCGCCGGCCGAAGGTCTCGAGGAAGTCCCGCTCGGTCACGCGAACGCCCTCGGACGCCAGCGCCTCCTGCCACGAGCGCCAGTGCAGCGCGCGCGAATCCACCAGCGTGCCGTCCATGTCCCACAGGACCGCACGCGGCCCTTCAGCGTTGGCCGTAGTAGGAATCCTTGCCGTGCTTGCGGAAAAAGTGCTTGTCCACGAGGTACGGCGCGGGCGCCGCGACCTCCCCGCCGGCGACGAGGCGCGCCGAGCGGTCGATGCGCGCGAGGTACTCGAGCACCTTGGCGTGCTCGACGGCGGTCATCGGGTCCGGCCCCCACGCGAACGGGCCGTGGCTCGCCACCAGCACGGCCGGGATCTCGTTCGGCGAGAGGCCGCCCTCGCGGAACGTCCGCACGATGGCGAGGCCGGTGTTCCGCTCGTAGTCGTGCTCCACTTCCTCGCGCGTCAGGTCGCGCGTCACCGGCACGTCGCCGCGGAAGTAGTCGGCGTGGGTCGTGCCCAGGCAGCGCAGCGGCACGCGGGCCTGCGCGAGCGCCGTGGCGGCCTCCGAGTGGGCGTGCGCGATGCCGGCGCAGCCGAACGCGCGGTACAGCTCGAGGTGCGTCGGGGTGTCGGAGGACGGCCGCAGGTCCCCGCCCATCACGGCGCCCGTCTCGAGCGATACGGCCACCATGCGCGCCGGCGTCAGCTGGTCGTAGGGCACGCCGCTCGGCTTGATGACGAGGACGCCGGCCTCGCGGTCGGCGCCCGACACGTTGCCGAACGTGCCGAACGCGATGCCGCCCTCGACCAGCGCCAGGTTGGCGCGGCAGACGGCCTCGCGCAGCTCCACAAGGTTGCCGCTCACGTCGCGCCCCCCGCCGCCGGCGCCGCCTGCCGCTCGCGCAGCTCCAGCAGCCGTTTCATCACCGGGCCCAGGTCCGCGCCGCGGCTCACGCCGCCGAAGGCGTCGTGCAGCTGCCGGTACAGCACGTACAGCTCGTCGTACACCCGGTGCGCATCGGCGCTGGGCATGAAGCGCTTCTCCTCGAGGCCCGTCATCGCGCGCTGCGCGGGCTCGAACGCGTCGTAGCCGCCGGCGCCCGCACCGGCCGCCACCGCCGCCGCGATCGCCGCGCCAAGGGCCGGCGTCTGCGGCGAGCCGGCGACGAGCATCGGCCGGCCGAGCACGTCGGCGTAGATCTGCATGAACAGGTCGTTCTTCTCGGCGATGCCGCCGCAGCACACCACGCGCTCGACCGGGACGCGGTACTCGGTCAGCCGCTCGACGATGGCCCGCGCCCCGAACGCCGTGGCCTCCACCAGCGCACGATAGACGTCCGCGCGCGTCGTGGCCAAGGTCTGGCCCACCAGGAGCCCGGTGAGCCGCTGGTCCACGAGGATCGTGCGGTTGCCGTTGTTCCAGTCCAGCGCGAGCAGGCCCGACGCGCCGGGCGCGAGGCGCGCCGCCTCCGCCGTCAATCGCGCGTGCTCGGCCTCGCCCCCCGCGCCCTGCCGCTCGACCCACCACGCGAGCAGGTCGCCCACCGCCGACTGCCCCGCCTCGATGCCGTAGTAGCCCGGCATCACGGAGCCGTCCACGATGCCGCAGATGCCGGGCACGTCGCCCACGGGCTCCGACGCGGGCGCGATCGCGATGTCGCACGTCGACGTTCCGATGATCTTGACCAGCGTGCCCACCGTGATGCCCGCACCCACCGCGCCGTAGTGCGCGTCGAAGCCGCCCATCGCGACCGGGATGCCGCGCGGCAATCCGAGCGCCGCCGCCCACTCGGCCGACAGGCTCCCGGCCGGGCGGTCGGCGGGGTACGCCGCCTCGTACAGGCGGCCGCGCAGGTCGGCGAGGCGCGGGTCGAGCCGCGCGAGGAAGGCGGCCGCCGGCAGGCCGCCCCACGCGCGCGAGTACATCGCCTTGTGCCCCGCGGCACAGACTGAGCGCCGCACCGCCGAGGGACTCGATACGCCGGCGAGCGCGGCGGGGATGTAATCGGCCAGCTCGATCCAGCTCGCGGCGGCGGCGAACACGTCGGGTGCGACCTCGAGGCAGCGCCAGATCTTCGACCAGAACCACTCGGAGGAGTAGCGGCCGCCGATGGGCCCGAGGAGCTCGGGGGCGTGGCGCGCCGCGATCTCGGTGATCGCCTCGGACCGGGCGGCGGCCGTGTGGTCCTTCCACAGCCACGCCTGGGCCGCGAGGTGGCCCTTCCAGCGGGGATCGAGCGCGAGCGGCCGGCACGCGGCGTCCACCGGCAGCGGGGTCGAGCCCGTCGTGTCCGTCCCGATGCCGATCACGCGCGCGGGCGCGAACCCGGGCTCGGCGCCGGCCGCCGCGAGCGCCTCCCGCACGGCCGCCTCGAGGCCGCCCAGCCAGTCGGCCGGGTTCTGGCGGGCGAGGTGCGGATCGCGCGCGTCGAGCAGCACGCCGCGCTCGCCCGACGCGTAGTCGGCCACGGCCGTGCCGACGATGCGGCCGTCGGCGCAGTCGGCGACGACCGCGCGCACCGAGTTGGTGCCGAAGTCGGCGCCGACGGTGAACGCGCGCGCCACCGCTAGCCCAGCAGGATGGGGCTCACGACGTCGAGCACGTCGGGCCCGGTGCCCGCGGCGCGCGCCTTCGCCAGCTCGTCCTGCTTCGCGTACACGCGGACCGCCTTGAGCGCGAGGTTGGCGAAGTTGATCATGCTGCGCTCGATGGCCCGCGTGGGGTCGTCGCGGTAGGTGAACTGGTCCTGGCTGTACCAGCCGCGGTAGTCGCGCAGGAACGTGGTGTAGAGGTACTCGACCGCCTCCGGCACCGAGATCGTGCCGAACATCAGGTCCTGGTCGTTGCGGCCCTGCCGCGCGTCGTTGATGTCGAACTTGTGGATCGGCACGCCCGCGTACGCGGCGAGGTCGCACGCCGTCGAGGCCGTGGTGCCCTCCATCTTCTGGTGGCCATAGTCCACCGTCAGCCCGCAGTTGTCCCCGCCGCACGTGTCGTTGACGCGCTGCGCCACCAGGATGGCCGAGGCCGCGGTCGGCACGATCATGAACAGCTCGCGCGGCTCGTAGGGCTTGGGCTCGATGGCGAGCCTGATGCCCGCCTTGAGGCACTCCTTGTTCACGGCGACGAGCGCCTCGGTGAACCACTCCAGTGACTGGCGGTAGTCGATCTGGAAGTGGTAGTCGGCGCCGTCGGAGCCCGGCCACACGCTGAGGACCGGGATCTTGAGCGTCTTGCAGATCTCGACGGCCTTGAGGATCTCCTCGAGCGCGGCGCGCCGGAGGTCGGCGCGCGGGTTGCACGGCCCGCCGAGCTTGAACTTGGGATTCGTCCACGTGTTGATGTTGCACGCCGGGATCGTCATCCCCAGCTCGGCGAGGAAGCCGCCCCGCGCGCGCTCGGCGGCGCCGAGGTCGATGTCGCCGTTGAGCGACTTCTCGAACACGTGCTGGTGGATCTCGATGGCGTCCACGCCCGCCGCCTTGGTGCGGCGGCACTGGCCCTCGAAGTCGTTCCGGAACTTCGGGTCGTCGGAGTTGTAGCCCGGCGGCGCGAAGCGGTCCACGAAGTCGCCGGCCGACCAGTGGCCGACGCTGTGCTTGATGTCGAGCGCCTCGAGGAAGGCGAGCGATTCGGCGCGGCCCAGCGGGGCCTTCGTGGCGAGCGCCTGCTTGAGCTGGTCGGCGGTGAAGCGAGGCACGGGATCTCCCGGTGATGCGGTCGCGGGAACTTGCGGCACGCGTGCCGCCCACCGCAAGCGCGGCGACTGCGGATTCCGCGCCCGGCTGGCGGGCCGCATTGACGGCCGCAGGTCGAGGTGTAGTGTCAGGACGATTCGACCTCGTCCGGAAAGGGTCGCATGCAAACCCTCGACTGGCTGGTGGTGCTGGTCTACTTCGCGATCATCCTCGGCCTCGCCTGGTGGGTGTTCCGGCGCGGCAAGGACACCGCCGACGACTACTTCCTCGCCAACCGCAACCTCGGCTGGTTCATCGTCGGGGCCTCGATCTTCGCCTCCAACATCGGCTCCGAGCACCTCGTGGGCCTGGCGGGCTCCGGCGCGACGAGCGGCGTCGCGATGGCCCACTACGAGCTGCACGCCTGGGCGATCCTGGTGCTCGGCTGGATGTTCGTGCCGTTCTACATGCGCTCGCGCGTCTACACGATGCCGGAGTTCCTGGAGCGCCGCTTCTCGTCCTCGGCCCGCGTCATCCTCTCCATCACCTCGCTGCTGACGCACGTGCTGACCAAGTTCGCGGTCAGCATCTTCGCCGGCGGCGTGGTGTTCCGCGCCCTGCTGCCCGAGCTGCACGTCACGCTGCTCGGGCACGACTGGAACGCGTTCTGGATCGGCTCCGTCGCGATCGTGCTGTTGACGGGCGTGTACACCGTGCTGGGCGGGATGCGCGCGGTGGCGTACACGGAGGCGATGCAGACCTTCGTGCTGGTGTTCGGCTCCGCGCTGCTGACGGTCTTCGGGCTGATCAAGATCGGCGGCTGGCACGCGTTCCGGTCCGCGCTCGACCCCGACATGTTCAACCTCTGGAAGCCGCTGATCCCGCACGGCGTGGCGAGCACCTGGGCGCCGGTCAAAGAGGCGGGCCGGCAGGCCTGGTACTTCAACACCAACTACCCGTGGCTGGGGATGCTGTTCTGCGCCCCCGTGATCGGGCTGTGGTACTGGTGCACCGACCAGTACATCGTGCAGCGCGCCCTCGGCGCGCCGAACGAGCAGGTCGCGCGCCGCGGCTCCATCTTCGCGAGCTACATCAAGCTGCTGCCCGTGTTCATCTTCATCATCCCGGGGATGATCTCGTTCGCCCTGGCCAAGAGCGGCAAGGTGGCGGCCCTCGCGGGCATGGTGAGCCCCGACGGCAAGGCGATCCCGATGATCGCCCAGTCGGCCTACCCGATGCTCGTCACCACCGTGCTGCCCGTCGGCGTGCGCGGCATCGTCGTCGCGGGCCTCATCGCCGCGCTGATGAGCTCGATGGCGGGCGCCTTCAACGCCTCGAGCACGCTGTTCACGATGGACCTCTACCAGAAGCTGCGGCCCAACTCCTCGCAGCACGAGCTGGTGTGGATGGGCCGCGTCGCGACCGCGGTGATGGTGCTCGTCGCCCTGCTCTGGATCCCGGTGATCGAGGGCGCGCGCGGCCTCTACGAGTACCTGCAGAGCGTGCAGGGCTACCTCGCGCCGCCGATCTTCACCGTCTTCTTCTTCGGCATCTTCAACAAGCGGCTCAACACCAAGGGCTGCATCTGGGCGCTGGTGGTGGGCTTCCTCCTCGGCACCTTCCGCCTGCTGGTGGATACGCCCGTGGCGCTGCACCTGGCGGGCTACGAGAACGGCTACACCCAGGGCACGTTCCTGTGGGTCGTGAACAACATCTACTTCCAGTACTACAGCCTGCTCGTGTTCGTGGTGTCGGTGGTGGTGATGATCGGCGTGAGCTACGCGACGGCGGCGCCGGCCGTGGAGCACCTCACGGGCCTCACCTTCGCGACGGTCACCGACGAGCACCGCCAGGCGTCCCGCGCCAGCTGGAACCGGTGGGACGTGATCCTGTCGGGGCTCGTGCTCGTGTGCATCCTGGCGGTGTACCTCTACTTCAGAGGCTGACGGAGGTCAGGGGGCAGCGATCAGTTCAGTTCCCAGACGCCGAGTTGGCAGTGGTTACAAGATGCCAGCTTGAGGACACGGAACAGGCCCCGTGGCGGCTACGTGGCTGCCCGAGGCCTGTTCCGTTGCCGATCACTCGCGTCTGGGAACCACTGGCAACTTGGCGTCTGGGAACTCAACTGAAGTCCGTCACACTGGAGTCCTCATGACCACGCGCAGGCAGTTCGTGGGCGCCGCCGCGGCGGGGATGGCCGCCGCCGTCATGCCGGCCCGCGCCCGCCGGCGCCGCGCCTCGGCGGCCGACGCCCGCATCGACGTCCTGCTCGACGAGCCGATCGGCACCATCGCGCCCGAGCTGCACGGCCACTTCGTCGAGCACCTCGGCGGCGTGGTCTACGACGGGCTGTGGGTCGGCGAGGACTCCCCGATCCCGAACGTGGGCGGCATCCGGCGCGACCTCGCCGAGGCGCTGCGGCGCCTGAAGCCGGCGGTGATCCGCTGGCCCGGCGGCTGCTTCGCCGACTCGTACGACTGGCGCGACGGCGTGGGACCCAGGAGCCAGCGGCCGCGCCGCACGAGCTTCTGGGGCGACAACCCGCAGCTCAAGGACCTCGGCGACGTTCCGCAGCACTACGAGCCGAACGCGTTCGGCACGAGCGAGTTCATGCACTTCTGCCGCCTCGTGGGCGCGCAGCCCTACCTCGCCGCGAACGTCCGCACGCTGCCCGCGCAGGCCTTCCTGCAGTGGCTGGACTACTGCAACGCGCCCGCCGGGACGACGACGCTGGCCGACCTCAGGGGCGCGGGCGGCGACACGGATCCCTTCGGCGTGCGGTACTGGGGCATCGGCAACGAGTCGTGGGGCTGCGGGGGCGACTTCCGGCCCGAGGAGTACGCCGAGGAGCTGCGGCGGTTCACGGCGTGGGCCGTCCCCGAGCTGGGCACGAGCCTGTCGTTCATCGGCTCGGGCCCGAGCGGCGGCGACGCCGACTGGACGCGCCGGGCGTTCGCGGCCCTCGCCGAGCGCGGCGCGCTCGAGCGGCTGTGGGGCTGGGCCCTGCACCACTACGCCGGCGCGGAGGGCGCCGGCGCCGACGCGGTGGCGTTCGACGCGCGCGGCTGGTACGACCTGCTGGCCAGCGCCGACCGCGTGGATGCCCTCATCGCCCTGCACTGGCAGGTGATGCAGGAGCAGGACAAGGCGCACCGCGTGAAGCTCGTGATGGACGAGTGGGGCGCGTGGCACACGACGCACCCGCTGGCCGACCCCTCGCACCTGTTCGAGTCGCCGTCCACGATGCGGGACGCGCTCGTGGCGGGGCTCACGCTCGACGCCCTCCACCGCCACGCGGACAAGGTCGCGCTGGCGTGCGACGCGCAGCTCGTGAACTGCATCCAGGCGCTGTTCTTCACCAACGGCGCCAGGACCATCACCACGCCGACCTACCACGTCTTCGACCTCTACGCGGCGCACCAGGGCGCGAGCGCGGTGCGGACCGTCTTCACGGCGCCGGACGTGGCCTGGAGCGGCGCGGACAACGCGGCGCGCCGGCTGTGGGGCCTGGCGGGCTCGGCGTCGGTCGCGGGCCGCACGCTCACGCTCACGGTCACGAATCCGCACCTCACCGAGCCGCGCGAGACGGCGATCGCCCTGCGCGGCGGCACGGCGCGGGCCGCGCGCGTCACGGTGCTGAGCGCGCGCGACGTGCACGACGCGAACACGTTCGAGCGGCCGGACGCGGTGGTGCCGAAGGCGATCGAGGCGCCCGCCGTGACGGCGGGTCAGGCGATCGCGCTCGTCTTTCCGGCGGCGTCGGTGACCAAGGTGGAGATCGATCTCTGAGTCTGCAGAACTGTAGGCCGCAGACTGCAGGGAAGTTGCCAGACGCCAAGTTGCCAGTGGTTGCCAGACATCAGTGACGAGAGACGCAACAGGCCCCGTGGGCGAGATCCTGAGCCTCGGGGCCTGTTCCGTGCCCGATCACGGGCTTCTGGTAACCACTGGCAACTTGGCGTCTGGGAACTCAACTGAAACCTGTCTACTCCTCGCTGACTCCTGCCCGATATTTCTTCAGCTTGTCGTAGAGCGTCCGGAGCCCGATCCCCAGCCGCTCGGCCGCCGCGCGCCGGTTCCCGCCCACCGCCGCCAGCGCCCGCTCGATCGCCGCGCGCTCGATGTCGTCCAGGGTCCCGGCGTCCGCGCCGGCCGCCACCGCCACGCCGTCGCCCAGCTCGAGGTGCTCGGGCTGGATCTCGCCGCCGCCCGCCAGGATCGCCGCGCGCTCGAGCACGTTCGCCAGCTCGCGCACGTTGCCCCGCCACGGCGCGGCGACCACCAGCTCGCGCGCCTCCGCCGACAGCGCGAGGTGCGTGCGGCCCGTCGTGGCGGCGATGCGCGTCAGCAGCGTCTCGGCGAGCGGCAGGATGTCGCGGGTCCGCTCCCGCAAGGGCGGCAGCAGGATCGGGAACACCGCCAGGCGGTGGTAGAGGTCCTCGCGGAGCTTGCCGGTCGCGCGCAGCTCGTCCACGTCGCGGTTCGTGGCCGCGACCCAGCGCACGTCGGCCTCGATGGTGCGCGAGCCGCCGACGCGCTCGAAGCGCCGGTCCTGCAGCACGCGCAGCAGCTTGGCCTGCAGGGCGGGCGGCATCTCGCCGATCTCGTCCAGGAAGAACGTGCCGCCGCCCGCGAGCTCGATGCGCCCGCGCCGCGCGCTCACCGCGCCGGTGAACGCGCCCCGCTCGTGCCCGAACAGCTCGCTCTCGAGCAGGGTCTCGGGGATGGCCGCGCAGTTGACGGCCACGAACGGCCCGGAGGCGCGCGGACTCCACGCGTGCAGCGTGCGCGCCGCCACCTCCTTGCCCGTGCCGCTCTCGCCCATCAGCAGCACGGTGGCGTTGGTGGCCGCCACCTTGCGCAGCGCCTCGGTCACGGGCGCCATCGCCGGATCGCCGTAGGAGAGCGGCGGGAGCTCGGGCGTCTCGCGCGTGGCGCGGTCCCGCGCCGCGAGCAGCGCCCGGTGCTCCAGCGCCCGCGCGGCCAGCAGCCGCAGCGCGCCGGGGCTCCCGATGGGCTTCTGGAGGTAGTCGAACGCGCCCAGCTTCATCGCCTCGACCGCCGAGTCCACGGTGCCGAACGCGGTGAGGACGATGACCTCCAGCTCCGGCTGCTCGACGCGCATCTGGCGCAGCAGCGCCATCCCGTCGAGCCGCGGCATCCGGAGGTCCGTGATCAGCAGGTCGAACGTCTCCCGGCGGAGCCGCTGGGCGGCGTCGGCCCCGTCCACGGCCTGCGCCACCGCGTGCCCGTCGTCCTGCAGCGCCTCCGCCGCGAACGCCCGGAGGCCCGGCTCGTCGTCCGCCACGAGGATCCTGGCCACGGCGCCGCTCAGTCCGCCGGGATGGCGATGCGGAAGACCGCGCCGCCGTCCGGGTGGTTGCCCGCCGTGATCGTGCCGCCGTGCAGCTCCACCACGCGGAGCGCGACGGCCAGGCCGAGCCCGGTGCCGGTCGTGCGCGTGGTGTAGAACGGCGAGAAGATCCGCTTGTCGTCGCCGGGTGCGAGCCCGTTGCCGTAGTCGCGCACGGTGAAGACCAGCGAGCCGTTGCTGCGCCCCACGGTCGCCTCCGGCTGCGTGCCCTCGGGCGACGCCTGGTGCGCGTTGCGCAGCACGTTGACGAGCGCCTGGCGCATCCGGCCCTCGTCCATCGGCCAGCTGGCGGGCGCCGCCGCGCTCTGCACGAGGAAGCCGCCGCGCGCCACCTCGTCGGCGCAGGCCTGCAGCAGCGCCGCCGGGTCCGCGGGCCGGCGGGCCATCGGGCCCGAGCGCGCGAAGTCCAGCAGGTCGCTCGTCAGCGCCTCGAGCCGCTGCGCCTCGGTGACGACGAGATCCGCCTTGCCGCGCTCCGAGCTCCCGCCCTTCAGGCGCTCGGCGAGCAGCTGGGCGTGCCCCTTGAGCGACGCCAGCGGGTTCCGGAGCTCGTGCGCCAGCACGGCCGACATCTCGCCCAGCGCGCCGAGCCGCCGCTGCTCCTCGAGCCGCTGCTCGATCAGTTCCTGGCGCACCGAGAGCCGCCAGAAGATCCCGCCCGCGGCGATCAGCGCCGCGGCCATCAGGATCGAGAGCAGCAGCGTGTTGGTGGCCTCGGCGGCCAACCGCTCGGCCACCAGCGGCTCGAACTCCATCACGAACGCGAGGCGGCGCGGCCGCGCGGCCGCGGGCGGGGCGGCGCCGCGCTCGGCGGCCGGCTCCGGCGGCGGCGCGCCGAGCCCCGCGAAGCCCCACAGCCGCACGCGCGAGCCCACCGTCTCCATCTGCGGCGGGCCCGGCGGCCGCCGCGCGGGCAGCGCGACGGGCTGCGCGGGCTTGCCGGCCTCGGCCACCAGCGCGCCCGTCGAGTCGTAGAAGGCGAGGTAGGCCAGGCCGGCCGCCGAGTGCTGGCGCAGCAGCGTGTCGAGCGGCCCCGCCGCCGGCACGTCCGACATCGCCCGCACCTGCTGGCGGATGGACTCGAAGAGCACGAGGCTCTGGCCGCGGTTCAGCGTCGTGGCCGCGGCCACCGCGCGGTTCCGGCCCATCCACGCGGTTCCCACGAGCGCGGCCCCCATCGTCACCGTGATGGCGAGCCAGCCCCAGCGCACCCAGCGTCCCAGCGGCGGTCTCACGGCCTACTCGTAGCGCAGCGCCTGGATGGGATCCAGCGCCGCGGCCTTCCGCGCCGGGTAGAAGCCGAAGAAGATGCCCACCGCCGCGGAGAAGCAGAGCGCCACGACGACCATCTGCGGCGCGATCGCCGTCTGCCAGCCGGTCGCCTTCGACAGGATCGCCGAGCCGGCGAACCCTATGCCGACCCCGATCGCCCCGCCGATCAGGCTCATCACGATCGCTTCCACCAGGAACTGCGTGAGCACGTCGCCGCCGCGGGCGCCGATCGCCATCCGGATCCCGATCTCGCGCGTCCGCTCCGTCACCGATACGAGCATGATGTTCATGATGCCGATCCCGCCCACCAGGAGCGAGATGCTCGCGATGGCCGCCAGCAGCGCCGTCATCACGTTGGTCGTGCCCTGCGCCGCCTCGGCCAGGTCGTCCTGGTTCTTGACCGTGAAGTCGTTGTCGGCGTAGCTCGGCAGCTTGTGCGAGCCACGCAGGATCTGCGTGATCTCCTGCTCCGCCGCGGGCAGGTCTTCCTTGTTGGCCGTGCTCGCCAGCATCTGCGGCAGGAACAGCCACCCGCCCGTCAGCCGCGTGTGCACCGTCGTGTACGGCGCGACGATGATGTCGTCCTGATCGGTGCCCTCGGCCGTCTGGCCCTTGGCCGCCAGCACGCCGATCACCTGGAAGGGCTCGTTGCGGACGCGGATCTGCGCGCCCACCGGGTCCTGGCCGGGGAACAGGTTGTCCGCCACCGTCTTGCCGATCACGCACACCTTGCGGTTGGCCTGCAGGTCCGACTGGTCGAAGAAGCGCCCCGACGCGACGGTCCAGTCGCGGATGGCCTGGTAGTCGGTCGAGACGCCGTCCACCAGCGTGCGCCAGTTGTTCGCGCCGCCGATGATCTGGCTCGGGGCCACCAGCACCGGCGAGACGTGCGAGAGCAGCAGCCCCTCGCGCTGCAGCGCCGTGAAGTCGTCGAGCGTGAGGCGGCCGGACGTGCCCGCCCCGCCGCTCACGCCACCCTGCCGGGTGGCCGCCTGCGTGATGACGATCATGTTCGTGCCGAGGTTGTCGATCCGCCGCTGGATCTCGCCCTTGGCGCCCTGCCCCACGGCGACCATCACGATGACCGCCCCCACGCCGATGATGATGCCCAGCATCGTGAGGAGCGTCCGCATCTTGTTCTTGAGGATGCTCTTGGTGGCGATGTCCACCAGCCGCGTCG
>DATKNX010000060.1:0-10983 GCA_035541085.1 Gemmatimonadales bacterium
GAACCGGAGCTCCTCCGACGCGCCGCGCAGGCACACCGTCCACCGCTGCTCGGCCGCGCGCTCGCGCACCAGCACCAGCGCGCCGAGGCCGGCGCTGTCCACGTGCGTCGTGCGCCCGAGGTCCACGATCACGCGGCCGCCACCCTCGCCCAGGCCCGCCGGGCCCTTCTCGACGGCGCGCAGCGCCTCACGCCGGAACGCCAGTCGGGTATCCCGGTCGAGTACGTGGGGGGCGCGGACGAGAAGCTCGTTCACGCTTCGCCAGATATGAAGGAATGGTGCCGCTGGCGAGGAGATTATGTAAATTACTAAATCACAATGTCTTACGATAATTGTGCCGCACGGCGCACCCGATGGGTCTGTTGTGTTTCGCCACACCTCCGAAGCCCTGTGTCGTGCAAGCAGATGCACCGGCGCCACGCAGAAACGACGAGGGCCCGGCATCGCCGGGCCCTCGCTTCGACCGGATCGGCGCGACTCAGATCTTGGTGACGTTCGCCGCCTGGAGGCCCTTGGGACCTTCACGCACCTCGAACTCGACCTTGTCGTTCTCTTTGAGGGACTTGAAGCCCTCCGCCTGAATCGCCGAGTAGTGAACGAAGACGTCGGGGCCACCCTCACGCTCGATGAACCCGAAACCCTTCGCGTCGTTGAACCACTTGACCCGGCCGGTGATGCGAGACATACCTAACTCCTCTGACGGGTGGCACAAATCGCGGACCTCGGGCCGTGTGCAGGAGCGCAGGGCGCCCGGGATCCGTACATGGGCGCCATACCATACGACTTTTCCCTCTTTAAGCGCAAGAGTAGTCGCGACTTCGGCCCAGAGGCCCAGGAAAGGGTGCCCCTGACATGACAGACGTGCATCGCATCGACACGCTGCTCGACGAAACGCGCATCTTCCCGCCGCCCGAGGCGTTCCGCGCGAGCGCCCACTGGCCCTCGCCGGCGCGGTACGACGAGGCGGCGCGGGACCCCGAGGCCTTCTGGGCCTCCTTCGCCGAGGAGCTGGTGTGGTCGCGGCGCTGGGACCGGGTCCTGGACTGGGACCCGCCGCACGCGAAGTGGTTCGTGGGCGGCGAGCTCAACGCCACGGTGAGCTGCCTGGACCGGCACGTCGCGACGGCGAAGCGCAACCAGGCGGCGCTGATCTGGGAGGGGGAGCCCGGCGAGCGGCGGACCATCACCTACTGGGAGCTGTACCGGCAGGTGAACAAGTTCGCCAACGTGCTGAAGAAGCTCGGCGTGCGGCGCGGCGAGCGCGTGGCCATCTACATGCCCATGATCCCCGAGGTCGTGATCGCGATGCTGGCGTGCGCCCGCATCGGGGCGCCCCACTCGGTGGTCTTCGGCGGCTTCAGCGCCGAGAGCCTGCGCGACCGGATCAACGACGCGGGCGCGGTGGCCCTGATCACGGCCGACGGAGGGTTCCGCCGCGGCCAGGTGGTGCCCCTCAAGCGTGCGGCCGACCAGGCGCTCGAGCACTGTCCCACGATCCGGCACGTCGTGGTCTTCCAGCGCCGGCTGGGGGCGGCGGGCGACGAGGCCTTCGTGCACATGCAGGAGGGCCGCGACCACTGGTGGCACCGCCTCATGCAGGACGCGGCGCCCTTTTGCGAGCCGGAGCGGATGGACGCCGAGGACGTCCTGTTCATCCTCTACACCAGCGGGACGACGGGCAAGCCGAAGGGCATCGTCCACACGACGGGCGGCTACCTCACCCACGTGGCCGCCACGACGAAGCTGGTCTTCGACCTCAAGGACCACGACGTGTTCTGGTGCACGGCCGACGTGGGCTGGGTGACCGGCCACTCCTACGTGGTGTACGGGCCGCTGGCGCTGGGCGCCACGCAGGTGATCTACGAGGGCGCGCCCGACTGGCCGGAGCGCGACCGGGTCTGGGACATCGTCGAGCGGTACGGGGTGACGGTCTTCTACACGGCGCCGACGGCGATCCGGGCGTTCATGAAGTGGGGCGCCGAGCTGCCGGCACGGCACGACCTGTCCACGCTCCGGCTCCTGGGCACGGTGGGCGAGCCGATCAATCCCGAGGCGTGGATGTGGTACCACCACAACATCGGGGGCCAGCGCTGCCCGATCGTGGACACCTGGTGGCAGACGGAGACGGGAGGCATCATGATCACGCCGCTGCCGGGCGTGATCGCCACCAAGCCGGGCTCCGCGACGAAGGCGTTCCCCGGCGTTTCCGCGGAGGTCGTGGACGGCGCGGGGCAGCGGGTGGAGGTGGGCGGCGGGTTCCTGGCGCTCACGGCGCCCTGGCCGGGCATGCTGCGGACCATCTGGGGCGACGACGACCGGTACCGCGAGGTCTACTGGTCGAAGTGGCCGGGGATGTACTTCCCGGGCGACGGGGCGAAGCGGGACGAGGACGGGTATTTCTGGCTGCTGGGCCGCGTGGACGACGTGCTCAACGTGGCCGGGCACCGCATCGGCACGATGGAGATCGAGAGCGCGCTGGTGGACCATCCGTCGGTGGCGGAGGCCGCGGTGGTGGGCAAGCACCACGACCTGAAGGGCCAGGCCATCGCCGCCTTCGTGACGCTCAAGTCCGGCTTCGAGCCGCACGACGAGCTGAAGGACGACCTGAAGGAGCACGTGGCCACCAAGATCGGCGCGATCGCGCGGCCCGACGACGTCCTGTTCTCGGCCGACCTCCCGAAGACCCGGAGCGGCAAGATCATGCGGCGGCTGCTGCGCGACATCGCGGAAGGTCGCGCGCTCGGCGACACCACGACGCTGGCCGATCCGGCGGTGGTGGCCAAACTCAAGGCGGATTACGAGGAAGGCGAGAGCTGACCGTGTTCCAGACCATCCTGGTGACCACCGACTTCTCCGCGAACAGCGCCGTCGCGTTCAAGCCCGCGATCGAGATCGCCCGGAAGTTCGGCGCCCGCATCGTCCTGGTGCACGCGATGGAAGGCGCGAGCGACCCGCAGGTCGCCGCGACGAACCTCGCCGCGCTGGCGGCGATGACGCGGGAGCAGTTGCAGGAGTGCGGCGCGCGGGAGATCGGGAAGGCGGTGCCGTGGTCGGCGGAGGTGGTCTTCGGCCCCCCCTACCTCGCCGTGACCGACGCAGCGGCGCAGCACCACGCCGACCTGATCGTGGTCGCGACCCACGGCCGCACCGGTCTGCTGCACCTCTTGCTGGGCAGCGTGGCCGAGCGCATCGCGCGCACGGCCGCCTGCCCGGTGCTCACGGTGCGGGTGCCCGCCTAGCGCCGGCGAGCGCGCCGGCCGACACCAGGAAGACGGCGAGGATCGTCACGCCCGAGACGCTGCACCACACGCACACGGCGTGGATGACGAACAGCTCGAGGGCGAGCAGGTAGAGCGAGAACAGCACGCCGAGCGCCGACAGCGCCGCGAGCCAGCGCGTGGCCTGCGGCCGCCCCGCCTGGTCGGGCCGCAACCCGTACATCGCGATCCCCAGCAGCACGAGGTAGCCCGCCACGCCGAACGCGGCGACCGGCACGCCGCCGATCGTGCTCCAGGGGCTGGTGTTCACGCGCTCGCAGCCGCCGCTGCCGACGCACTTGAGCGTGCCGACGACCCCCAGCTTGTAGAGCAGCAGGTACGCGGACACCATCAGGCCCACGAGGGCGAGCGCGGCCGACGCCATGCGGTGCCGCATCGTCACCTCACCGTCGGGCGCCGGCGGTGCGGGCGCCCGCGACCGAGTCCACGATCCGCGCGATGTCGTCGTAGGCCGGGATGCCGGCGAGCGCGCGCCCGTTCACGAAGAACGTCGGCGTGCCGTCGACGTGGAGCCGCTCGCCCGAGCAGCGGTTGGCCTCGATCTGCGGCCACGGCCGGCGCTGGGCGATGCACGCCTTGAGGCTGTCCACGTCGAGCCCCGCCGCCCGCGCGTAGGAGAGGAACTTGCCCTCCGGGTCCTTGTCGGCGAACCAGTCGTCCTGGTGCTGGTAGATCGCGTAGGACATCTCCCAGAACTTGCCCTGCGCCGCCCCGCAAGCCGCCGTGATGTGGGCGAGCGGCGAGTTGGCGTGCTGGGAGAGCGGGAAGTCGAGAAACTGCCACCGCAGCTTGCCGGTGGGCACGAGCCGCTGCAGCACGTCCGGCATGGTGAGCACCGCGAAGCGGGCGCACGCCGGGCACTCGAAGTCGGCGTACTCGTCGATCCGGACGGGCGCCGAATCCGCTCCCTCCACCACGCCGCGCGGCGCGACGCCGCCCAGGGGCGGGCCGCCGCACTCCGCCATGACGATCGGGGGCGCCTTGCCGCCGAAGGCCGCGTGGAGGATGAGCGCGATCCCCACCACCGCGATGCCGCCGAGCAGCAGGTAGAAGGACTTCAGCGATCGTCCGGCTTCCGCCATGGCTCCTCCTCGTCGCGTCCCGGTTCCGCCTCGGGCGCCCAGCCGCGCGAGGCCTCCTCGACGATCCGCCGGTGCTCGGCCGTCTCCGGCGTGTCGAAGGTGTGCCGCACCTCGTAGCGGAACAGCTCCGATCGGATGTCGCCCATCGCCCTGAGCAGCGACGACGATTCGCCCAGCAGCCCTCCGCCCCGGTCGAGATCCACGATGCGGCGCGCGAGCGCCCGCAGCATCTCGACCAGCTTCTCGGCGCGCTTCGGATCGTACGTCTCGTCGGGGGTCATGACCGGTCTATCATACCCAGGGGCCCCGCGGCAGCCAACCCGACCGGCCGCCGATGCGTGCGCCGCCGCCAACTCGACCGCGGCGGCCCGGCGCCCTATCATCAGGCGTGAGCAATCCGGCCCCCGCGTCCCCGCGCCTGGCGTCGCCGCGCGCGCTGCTCGAGCTGGCCGGGATCGCCGCCGCCCCGCTCCGCTACGGCCACGCCGTCCGGATCCTGCGCGACGGCGGCGCCGCCTTCCCCGCGATGCTCGCCGGCATCCGCGCCGCCCAGCGCGACGTGAGCTTCGAGAACTTCATCATCGCCGACGACCAGACCGGGCGCGACTTCACCGCCGGCCTGGAGCGGGCCCGCGCCCGCGGCGCGCGGGTCCGGGTGCTCTACGACCCGGTCGGCACGCTGCTGGTGAAGGGCGGCTCCGTCGCGCGCCGGCTGAAGGACGCCCGCGTGGACGCGCGGGCGTTCCGGCCGCTCTCGCCGCTGGCGCCCTGGAGCTGGCTGCGGCTGCGGCACCGCGACCACCGCAAGCTCCTGGTCTGCGACGACCTCATCGCCTTCGTCGGCGGCATCTGCATCGCCGACCACTGGGCCCCGTCCGGCCGCGGCGGCGCCGGCTGGCGCGACACCGCAGTGTCCATCCGCGGACCTGCGGTCGGCGACTTCCAGCGCGCTTTCGAGCGCATGTGGCGCCGTGCGCGCCTCCAGACGCCCGGCGAGCACGCGCCGCGCCGCCCGCCCGGCGAGAAGGGCGAGGCCGCCGTGATCGTGGTCGGCGACCGGCCGGGCCTCGGCCGGGTGGCCGAGATCTACGAGTGGCTCGCCGACCGCGCCCAGGAGTCCATCGAGCTCACCGACGCGTATTTCGTCGCGCCCCGCCGCGTGCTCGAGGCCCTGACGCGGGCCGCCCGCCGCGGCATCCGCGTGCGCCTGCTCCTGCCGGGCCGCAACAACCATCCGGTGGCGGGGCTGGCGGCGCGCCGGATCTACGAGCCCCTGCTCGAGGCCGGCGCCGAGATCTACGAGTGGACGGGCGTGATGCTGCACGCCAAGACGGCGGTGGTGGACGGCGTCGTGTCGCTGGTGGGCTCCAGCAACCTCGACCCGCTGTCGCTACGCCGCAACTACGAGCTGAACGCCCTCGTGGCCGACCCGGCCACCGGCGCCGCCATGCGCGCGCTGTTCGCCGCCGACCTCGAACAGGCCACGCCGGTCGTGGCCGACGAGTGGCGCCGGCGCCCGCTGCGCGCGCGTGCTGCGGAAGCCGCAGCCAGGCTGTTCGCAGACGTGCTGTGAGGTTTGCCCGGCCGCCGGGGGGGCATTTATATTGCAGGACGGCGGGAATGTGCCGCCCATATCGGAGGTGTGATGTCGAAGCGCAGTAACCACCGCAAGATCCAGGTCCCCACGCCGTTCGAGCTGGCTCGCGACGAGCTGTTCAGCCACATCCTGCGTTGCGGAGTCCTCGAGGCGGCGGAGGAGCACCGGAAAGACTGGTTCGACGACACCATGGCCTACCTGGGGGAGCGCTACGAGGAGCTGACCCCCGCCCAGATCAAGGAGCTCAGGACGCTGGGCGAGCGCTACTGCCAGCCGGTCGTGGCGAGGCCCGAATCGGTGGAGACGGCCGGCGTAGCCTGAGCCGGTTGCTGGTGCGTTGAGGCGAAGCGCCCCGGTGCCTAACGGCCCGGGGCGTTGTGTTTGCGCCAGCGGTAGCCGATGGCGACGCGCAGCCCGCCGCCGACGCCGAGCTCCAGGAAGGACCCGCCCGGGCCGCCCGGGGCGTTCTCCAGGCCCACTTCCAGCAGCACGTAGGGGATCGCCCGGCCGTTCCGCACGACCACGCTCAGGCCGCCGCCGCCGTACAGCGCGGAGCCCGCGCGCTTCGCCGGATCGAGCAGGAACTGGTAGGCGAAGTCGGCGCGCCAGCCGAAACCGCCCTGCCCGAACCCGCCGACGGCCAGCGCGGGGGCGAACCGATCCCGCTGCTCGTCGCGCCAGCCGAGCCCGATGCCCACGCCGTAGAAGGCCGGCCGCGAGGCGATCGCCGTGCCCCACAGCTGCGCTTCCGAGAGACTCTGCGCCCGGCCCGGGGCCGCGGCCGCCAGCGCCGGCAGCAGGAAGAGGGCGCTACGCCTCCAGCACCAAGTCATAGCGGCGCGTGATGTCCGGGGCGAGCGAGTGGGTGACGGAGCAGTACTTCTCGAGCGAGAGGTCGATCGCGTGCCGCACCCGCTCCTCCGGCGCACCGGGGGCCCGGACGCGGTAGGTGAGCACGATGGACGTGTACCGCTTGGGGTGCTCGGGCCGCCGCTCGCCCGCCACTTCCACCGTCATCGCCTGCACCGGGAAGCGCATCTTCTCGAGGATGGACACCACGTCGCTTCCCGTGCAGCCCGCCAGCGCGAGGAGCAGCGTGTCCATCGGGCCCGCGCCTTCCCTGCCGTCGCCGTCGAGCCGGATGGACGGCCCGCCCACGGCCGATCCGTCGAACACCATCCCGTGGTGCCACCGCAGCGCGACGTGCTTCGTCGCGGCCATCACGACCCTCCCGCGCCGCGCGTCGCGAGCCCGATCAGGAAGCGGTGCCGGCCCAGGCGGTCCAGCGCGTGGTACTCGACCAGCCAGTTGAACGACGGCCGGAACCTGAGCTCGAAGCCGATGACGACGGTGGGCCAGATGGTCGTGCAGCCGGGGCACTTGCTCATGTGACCCACGCCGAGGCCCGCGTACGGGATGGCCGGCGCGTCGTCGGGCTGGAAGCGGTAGACCACCTCGCCGGCGAGGTGCAGCTGCACGTTGCTGCCGTTCGACGACACCTCCAGCGAGGGCCGCAGCCGCACCCGCGGCGACCACATCTCGGCGATGTCGAGCGTCGAGCCCACGACCCACTGCGTCGGGTTCGACACGTCGATCCCCGCGCGGGTGGAGAAACTGTACAGGTCCATCTGGAAGCCGCCGCCGGCCGCGGACTGGCCGCCGCCGCCTGCGGGCGGCGAGAATTCCTGCGCGGCCGCGCCCGGCGCCGCGCACGCGAGCGACGCCGCCGCCAGCACCAGCCTCACCGTTGCACGCATCCTCGACCTCCTCACGAAGGCGATGGCTCGCCGCGCCGCACCGCCAGCCGGCCGTAGTCGGCCAGCGCGTACAGCGCCATCGCGGCCGTCGCCCAGGCCAGCGGCCGCAGCAGGGACGAATCGAGCAACCAGGAAAACAGCGTGAGCGTCTGCCCCACCGTCACGGCCTTGCCGCCCACGCGGGCGGGAGGCACCCGCAGGGGCCGTCGCACCACCACGCTTGCCAGATACCCGACAGGCGCGACGATGTCGCGCAGCAGCACGCCGCCCACCTCGAAGGGACCCAGCGCGCCGGAGACGGCCAGTGTGGCGAAGGCCGTGAGCATGAAGATCTTGTCGGCCACGGGGTCCATCCAGGCGCCGAGGCGCGAGGGGCCGAGCCGGCGGGCCAGCCAGCCGTCCAGGAGGTCGGTGGCGGCCGCGGCCGCGAGCACGCCCAGGCGCACCCCCACGCCGGGGTACCAGGCGAAGGCCGCCGCCAGCGGAACGCGCGACAGCGACACCACGTTCGCCGGCGTAAGTACCCTTCCCGGGCCGACTTGCCGCCCCCCGGCGCGGGGGATACCTTCAGCCGTCACGCATGGACCTCGCGCTGCTGAAGCAGGCCGCCATCTTCCACGACCTCGACGAGGGCGAGCTGGCGCGCGTCCTGGAGATCTGCAAGGAGCAGAAGTTCCAGAGCGCCGCCACGATCTTCAAGGAAGGCGAGCCGAGCAACCGGTTGTACATCATCGCCGAGGGCGAGGTCCGCATCAGCCGCATCGTGCCGGGCAGCGGTGAGGAGGCGCTCGCGGTCCTCAAGCCCGGGACGTGCTTCGGCGAGATGGGGATCTTCGACCGGTCGGAGCGCTCGACCGACGCCATCGCCAACAGCGACTGCACCCTGCTCACCATCACGCGCTCCGATTTCGAGCTCCTGCTCGACTTCAACCGCGACATCGCCTACAAGGTGCTCTGGGCGGTGGTCCGCCTGCTCTCGAGCCGCCTGCGCGTCACGAACGACAATCTCCGTTCCTTCCTGGCGATGTCGATGTTCTGAGCGGCGCCGGCGCCGCCCCGCAGCTCCCCGACTCAGAGTGCGATCCGGAACCGCGCGTCCAGGGCGAGCGCGCGGTCGGGGAAGGTCACGAGCGGGTTGATGTCCATGTCGAGGATCGCCTCGTGCTCGCCCACGAGCTGCGAGACCCGCTGCAGGATCTCCTCGAGCGCCACCACGTCCACCGCCGGCTCGCCCCGCATCCCCTCGAGGAGCGGGAAGCCGCGGATCGCCCGCACCATCTCGCGCGCGTCCACGTCGGTGAGCGGGTGCACGCGGAACACCACGTCCTTCAGGACCTCGACGGCCACGCCGCCGAGGCCGAACATGATCAGCGGGCCGGCCCGCGGGTCGCGCGCCGAGCCGACGATCGTCTCGCGGCCGCCGGGGATCATCCGCTGGACGAGCACGGCCTCGGGCGTCACGCCCGCCCGCTCCTTCACCCGCTGCAGCATCCGGCGGTAGCCCTCGCGCACCTCCCGCTCCGAGCCGAGGCCCACGACGACGCCGCCGACGTCGCTCTTATGGACGACGGACCGGCTGATCACCTTCAGCACGACCGGGTGCCCGAGGGCGGCGGCGGCGGCCACGGCCTCCTCCTCCGAGGCGGCCTGCCGCCACGGCACGGTCGGCACGCCGTAAGCGTCGAGCACCTCGAGCGCCTCGCTCTCGCTGAGTTTCTCGCGGCCCTCCTTCCGCGCCGTCTCGACGATGCGCGCGACGCGCGGCGCGTCGGCGGGGAAGCGCTGCTCGCTGCCCTCCGGCCGCTCGAGCCACTTCCGGTAGCGGTTCATCGCCGCCAGCGCGCGCGCGGCCGACTCGGGGAAGATGTAGCCGGGCATCCCGGCCTTGAGCAGGTTGCGCATCCCCGCGCTCACGCCCTGCCGCCCGAGCAGCACGGCCATCACCGGGATGTCGTGCCGCGCCGCGGTGGCCTGGACGATGGCCTCGGCGACGTCACCCTCCTTGCCCTTCAGGGGCGGCGGCGCCACGGACACGATCACCGAGTCGACGTTGGGGTCCTGCAGCACCAGGCTCAGCACGCTGCCGAACGTCTCGGCCGTCGCGGAGGCGATGAGGTCCACCGGGTTGCGGACGGCGGCCTCCTCCGGCACCAGACGGCGGATCGCCGCCTGCGTCCCGGGCGCCAGCTCGGCCACCCTGAGGCCGGCCGACTCGCAGGCGTCCGCGAGGATGATCGCCGGCCCGCCGGCGTTGCTGATGATGGCGACCCGGTCCCCCTTGGGGAGCGGCAGCCGCGGGAAGGCCATCGCGTAGTCGAACAGCTCCTCCACCGTCTGCGCGCGCATCACGCCGCACTGCTCCATCAGGGCGTCGGCGGCGAGGTCGGTGCCGGCGAGGGCCGCCGTGTGCGAGGAGGCCGCGCGCGCCCCGGCCGCCGTGCGGCCGGCCTTCACGACGAAGATGGGCTTTTTGCGCGTGAGCTTGCGCGCGATCTGGAAGAACCGCCGCGCGTCGCCGAAGCTCTCGAGGTACATCAGGATCGTGCGGATCTCCGCGTCGTCCGCCCAGTCCGTCAGCAGGTCGTTCCCGGAGACGTCGGCGTTGTTGCCCACCGAGACGAACTGGTGGATCCCGATGCCGAGCTCCTCCGCGTAGTCGAGGATGCTGAGCCCCATCGCGCCCGACTGGCTGATGAAGCCGACCGGCCCGTACGGCGGCATCGTCGGCGCGAAGGTGGCGTTCATCGAGAATTCGGTGGCGCTGTTCAGCACGCCCATGCAGTTGGGCCCCACCATCCGCATCCCGTAGCGCCGGACCACCTCGACCAGCCGCCGCTCGCGCTCCACGCCCTCGCCGCCGACCTCCGCGAAGCCGGCCGTGATTACGACGAGGCCCTTCACGCCCTTCCTGCCGCACTCCTCCGCCGCGGCCAGCACCAGGTCCCTCGGCACCACGATGACGGCGAGGTCCACGGGGTCCGCGATCGCCAGCACGCTGGGGTACGCGCGGATCGAGTGGATGACGTCGGCTTTCGGGTTGACCGGGTAGAGCGGGCCGTTGAAGCCGTAACGGATGAGGTTGTCGAGAACCTGGTAGCCGATCGTGTTCGGATGCCGCGAGGCGCCGACGACCGCGATGGAGCGGGGACGCAGGATCGAGTCTGGCACGCCAAGAACCTAAGGCCGGGGCCGGAGCGGGAACAGGCGTGAGCTTGGCATCCGGCGCGGCGCCGAGTAGACTGGCCCCGTGCGACTCCGCCCCGCCGCTC
>DATKNX010000061.1:0-4206 GCA_035541085.1 Gemmatimonadales bacterium
GCGTGGGCGACCGGCGGGACGTCGAGGTCCCACAACCGCTCGCCCGCCACCTCGTGCAGCACGCCGAGGGCCGAGCGCCAGGGCTGGCGCGCCGCGGCCTCGCCGCCCGGCAGGAGGAACGGCCGCAGGCGCGCGACCCGCCGGAATCCCTCGGCCGTCGCGCGGAGGAACTCGCCGCCCCACACCGTGCCGTCGGGGCCGAACCCCGTGCCGTCCCACGCGACGCCCAGCACCTCGCCCGTGAGGTCGTGCTCCGCCATCGCCGACGCCACGTGGGCGTGGTGGTGCTGGACGCGCACGACCGGCAGGCCGCTCGCCTCGGCGAGGCGCGTCGTGGCGTAGTCCGGGTGGAGGTCGCACGCCACCGCCGCGGGACGCATCCGGTAGAGCCGCTCGTAGTCCGCGACCGTGCGGTTCAGCGCCGCGAGGGAGGCCGGGTGGTCGAGGTCGCCGATGTGCTGGCTCGCGACGATCTGGCTGCCGTGGCTCCACGCCACCACGTTCTTGAGGTGGCCGCCCAGGGCGCGCACGGTGGGCAGCGGCGAGGAGACCGCCACCGGCAGCGGGGCGAACCCGCGCGCGCGGCGCATCACCAGGAGCCGGCCGTCCACCACCCGCGCGACCGAGTCGTCCACGTGGCGGGCGATCGGGCGGTCGTGGTGCAGGAACGCGTCCGCGATGGTCCCGAGCCGCGCGCGGGCGTCGTCGGCCTCGATGGCCATCGGCTCCTCGGAGAAGTTCCCGCTGGTGCAGACCACCGGGAAGCCGAGCCGCTCGAGCAGCAGGTGGTGCAGCGGCGAGTATGGCAGCATCGCGCCGACCGACCGGAGGCCGGGCGCCACCTCCGGCGACACGGCGCTGCGGTCCACCAGCGGCAGCAGCAGGATGGGCGCCGAGGCCGAGGTGAGGAGCGACGCCTCGACGTCGCCGACGCGCGCGGCGCGGCGCACCGTCTCGAGGCTCGGGAACATCACCGCGAACGGCTTCGACTCCCGTCCCTTGCGCGCCCGGAGCCGCGCGACCGCGGCGCCGTCGCGCGCGTCCACGATCAGCTGGTAGCCGCCGAGCCCCTTCAGGGCGAGGATCCGGCCGGACTGCACGACGGCCGCCGCCGCCTCGAGCGGATACGTCGCGCCCGGCGGCGCTTCCTTCTCCTTGCCCTCGAAGACGAGCCGCGGCCCGCAGCGCGGGCACGCCACCGGCTGCGCGTGGAAGCGGCGGTCGCGCGGCTCGTCGTACTCGGCCGCGCAATCCGCGCACAGCGCGAAGCCGCGCATCGTCGTGAGCGGCCGGTCGTAGGGCAGCCCCTCGATGATCGAGAGGCGCGGCCCGCAGGCGGTGCAGTTGAGGAACGCGTAGCGGTAGCGCCGGTCGTCCGGGTCCTTGAGCTCGCGCAGGCAGTCGGGGCACGTCGCGAGGTCGGGCAGCATCGCCACGACCAGCTCGCCCGCGGCGTCGCTCGCCTCGATCTCGAAGCGCGTCGCCCCCTCGGGCTCCGCCGCCGCGATCTCCACCCCGCGCAGCACCGCGGCCGGCGGCGGCTCCGACGCCACGCGGCGCCCGAACTCGGCCACCGCCTCCTCACGCCCTTCCACGACGATCAGCACGCCGTACGGCGTGTTGCGGACCGAGCCGGCCAGCCCCAGCGACTCGGCGAGGCGGAAGACAAACGGCCGGAATCCGGTGCCCTGCACCGCCCCCCGGACGGTGATGCGCGCCGCCACGCGGCGCTCGGCGCCGGGCACCAGCAGCGCCGTCACCCGGCCCGCCCCGCCGGCGCCGCGAGCCGCGCCGCGCGCTTCGCCGCGATCCGGCCCTCGAGCCAGGCCACGACCTCCTCGACGCCCTGGCCCGTCCGGCACGACGTGGTCAGCACCGCCACCCCCGGATGCACGTCGCGCACGCTCGCCACGGCCGCCACGACGCTGAAATCGGTGTGCGGCAGCAGGTCCACCTTGTTCACGATCACGAGGTCGGCGCGCCGGAACATCAGCGGGTACTTCTTCGGCTTGTCGTGCCCCTCGGTGACCGAGAGCAGCATCACCGCGTCGTCCTCGCCGAGATCGAACTCGGCAGGGCACACCAGGTTGCCCACGTTCTCGATGACCGCGACTTCGCAGCCGTCATCGGCGAGGTGGTGGAGCACGTGGTGCACCATCCGCGCGTCCAGGTGGCACGCCGCGCCGGTGTTGATCTGGTGCACGGCGACCCCGAAGCGGTCCAGCCGGTCCTTGTCGGCGCTCCCCACGATGTCGCCCTCGACCACGCCGACCCGGTGGCGCTTCGCCAGTGCCGGCAGCACCCGCTCCAGCAGCGACGTCTTCCCGGAGCCGGGGGCGCTCATCAGGTTGACGGCGTACATCCTCCGCTCGGCGAGCAGCTCCCGGTTCTCCTTCGCCACCGCGTCGTTCGGCGCGAGCAGCCCGGACTTCACGTCGATCTCATGCATGCGCCACCTCGTGCTCCTCCACCAGCTCCAGCGTCCGCACCTCGAGCTCCCGCCCGCTCGCCACGCGCGTCCGCTCGGAGCCGCACGCGCCGCAGCGGAACACGAGATCCTCGACCGGGGTCGTCCGCCCGCAATCCTCGCAGGCCACCAACAGCGGCACCCGGTCGAAGACCAGCTTCGCGCCCGCCAGCGGCGTCTCGGCCGCCAGGCACTCGAACGCGAAATCCAGCGCGTCGGTCGAGACGCCGGCCAGCTCCCCGACGCGGACGTGGATCGCCGCGACGCGGGCCCCCGGATCCGACTCCAGCCGCTGCTGGACTGCTTCGATCAGGTTGAGAGCGATGCCTGCTTCGTGCATTCTGGAACCCCGAGCACTTTCCACTGCATTAGCTGTGCCTCGACGCGCCGGACCAGATCCGGCAGCGCTGCCTCGACGGCAGGGCTCAGATGCTCGCCAAAAGTGCGGGCTTCCAGGGCTTCGACGGCGAAGAAGACGATCTCCGACGGCAGGGGGATGTCGAGCGTTCGTCCGAGGGCCAGGGCGGTGCCCAGGCTGACGTCGTGGTAGGAGACGGCCCGGAGCGTGGGGATCGCCTGGTCGGGCGTGAGGCGGTAGATGGTACCCGGCGGGCCCCGGCGCCACTCGATGGCATCCACGATGACGGCGCGGTCGTAGCCGGCCAGCAGGTCCACGAAGCGCATGCCGCCCCAGGCGCTCTGGACCACGTCCACGCCGGTCCCGGCGAGCCGCTCGGCCAGCGCTTCGGCGGCCCGGACGCCCACGGCGTCGTCGGTCAGGAGCGGGTTGCCCAGACCGATGATGACGACGCGCTCGCCCGAACCGCCACCCGCCACGTTGTTTCCCTCTCTGCGCCTACACCCTACACCCTTCTTCCCTAGTCCCGCCTCACCACCCTCACGACCTCGCCCTCCGGGTCGCGGATCGTCACCTCGAGCGGCATCTCCCCCAGCAGGCTGTGCGTCGCGCAGCCCAGGCAGGGGTCGTAGGCCCGGAAGGCCATCTCGACCATGTTGAGCAGCCCGTCCGAGACCTGCTTGCCGGAGATGAGGCCCTTGGCGGCCTTCTCCACGCCCATCGCCATGCGCGCGGCGTTGCCCTGGGTCGCGACGATGAGGTTCGCCATCGTCACCACGCCGCGCTCATCGGTCTGGTAGTGGTGGATCAGCGTGCCGCGCGGCGCCTCCACCACGCCGATCCCTTCCTTCGGCGTCGCGGTGGGCAGCGTGCGGACGTTCGGATCCACCAGCACCGGGTCGTTGGCGATCTCCCGCATCCGCTCCGTCGCGTAGAGGATCTCGATGACGCGCGCCCAGTGGTTGCCGAGCGTGTGGTGCACCGGCTTGCCGCCGAGGGTCTCGTACATCTTCTCGTACGCGGCCTGGGCGAGCGGCGTCGCCATGCCCGACGCGACGTTGAGCCGCGCCAGCGGCGCCACCGCGTAGATCCCGCTCTCGGCGCCCTCCGTGAAGCCCTTCCACCCCACCGGCTTGAGGTAGCAGAACTTCATGTAGCTCCACGGCTCCACGTGCTCGGCGACGTAGTCGAGGTACTGCTGCGCGGCGAACCGCGCGACTTCCTTCCCCTCCGGGGAGACGACCTTGATCTTGCCGTCGTAGAAGTTCGGCCGGTCCTGCTCGTCCACCATCCCCAGGTAGTGGGTGCGGTGGGTGAAGGTGTCGGAGGTGATGAGCTTGACGTACTCCGGGTTCTTGAGGACGACGTTCTCGAACACGCC
>DATKNX010000062.1:0-5723 GCA_035541085.1 Gemmatimonadales bacterium
CTACTCCCGCACCAGCGCGTACAGCAGCAGGTCGAAGGTGCGGCCGTCCTTGGTCGCCGCCTTGCGGAGCACCGCCTCCCGCACGTAGCCCGCCTTCTCGAGCACCCGCCCCGAGGCCGCGTTGCCCTCGAACACGTAGGCCTGGAGCCGGCACACGTCGAAGCTCGCGAAGGCGTGCTCGGTCAGCGCCCGGAGCGCGGCCGTCGTGATCCCGCGCCCCCAGTGCGCCTCGCCGAGCCAGAAGCCGATCACGGCGGATCGCTTCCAGACGTCCTGCTGCAGCTCGAGGCCGATGCCGCCGGCGGCCTCGCCGTCCACCTCGATGGCGAAGTGCACCGTCGGAACCTGCTCGGTGGCGGCGGCGATCCACGCCCTGGCGTCCTCGAGCCGGTACGGGTTCGGGAAGCGGTCGCCCAGCGTGATCCAGACGTTCCGGTTGTCGGCGTGCCGCACGAGCGCCGCCTCGTCGCCCCGGCGCCAGGGGCGCACGCGCGCTCCCGCCACCGGCAGGTCGAACTGCGGCCCCGCGCGCCCCGTGGCGCCGATCACGGCGCACCCGCCGCGCGCGCCGCGACGCAGTTCGGGCAGGGGCAGATCGCCAGCAGGTACTCCCAGGGGTAGATGCCCGTGTCGTGCCCGTCGCTCCACGCGAAGTGCACGGCGTACGCGCCGACGAGCTGCAGCGACAGCGCGCGCACCTCCTCCGGCACGGCCGCCGGGTCGAGCATCCGCCGGCCGCTGATCTCGTCGCGGCAGCTCGCGCACTGGCAGGCCAGGCGCAGCTCGCGCGCGCCGAAGATGCCCGCGTGTCCCGCGTCGTCCCACTGGATCTCGATGGCGGCGCCCTCGTCGAGCCGGCGGATGAGGTGCGGGATCGGGAGCCGCTTCACCGCTCGCCTCCCGTGCCCCTGTGCCCCCGTGCCCTCGTGCCCTGCGTCAGCAGCGGCTCCAGCACCCGCCACACGTTCTCCGCCACGATCCGGTCTCCGGCCGCCGTCGGGTGGATGCCATCGGCCTGGTTGAGCGAGTCCACGCCTCCCACGCCGGCGAGCAGGAAGGGGACCAGCGCCAGGTGCTCCCGCGCCGCGAGATCCGGGAAGAGCGAGCGGAACTGCGCCGCGTAGCGCGGTCCGAGGTTCGGCGCCGCCTCCATCCCCGCGAGCACGATCCGCACGCCCGGATTCACCTCGCGCGCGCGACGCACGATCGCCGCGAGGTTCGCCCGGGTGGAATCCAGGTCCATCCCGCGGAGCATGTCGTTGGCGCCGGTCTCCAGCACGAGCACGGCGGGCCGGCCGGCGAGCACCCAGTCGAGCCTGCTGAGCGCCCCCGCGCTGGTCTCTCCGCTCACGCCGGCGTTCACCGCACGCCACGGCAGCTTCAGGCTGTCGAGCCGGCGCTGGATGACCGCCGGGTACGCCTGGTCCGGGTCGAGCCCGAGGCCGGCGGTGAGGGACGTGCCGAGGAAGACGATGAGGCGGGTGCCGGGTGTCGGGTGTCCGGTGTCCGGAGGCACCGAACCCGGCTGCGTCGCGATGGCATCCGTATCACGGGCGCCCCTGGCACCAGACGCCTGGCCCCGGACACCCGGCTTGCACGCCGCCAGTACGCCAACCGCCGCCACCGCCACTATCATTCGCCCCATGCTCATCGCCCGCGACCTCACCAAGACCTATTCGAGCGGCGGCCGGCCGCTCACCGTGCTCAAGGAAGTTAGCCTCGAAGTCGAGGCCGGAGGATTCCTGGCCATCGTCGGGCCGTCCGGCTGCGGCAAGACGACGCTGCTCGGCCTCCTGGCGGGACTCGACACGCCGACCGGCGGCAGCGTGCTGCTCGACGGCAGCGACCTCGCGACGCTCTCCGAGGACGGCCGCGCACGGCTCCGCGGCGCGAAAGTGGGCTTCGTCTTCCAGACCTTCCAGCTCATCCCGACCCTCACGGCGCTCGAGAACGTGCAGGTGCCCCTGGAATTGGTTCCAAGACGGCAAGACGGCAAGGGAGAAGAGGCGGTGGTGGACCGGGCCCGCACGCTGCTGGCGCGCGTGGGGCTCGAGGGCCGCGAGCACCACTATCCCGCGCAGCTCTCGGGCGGCGAGCAGCAGCGCGTCGCCATCGCGCGCGCCTTCGTCAACCGCCCCGTGATCCTGTTCGCCGACGAGCCCACGGGCAACCTCGACGCCGACACGGGCGCGCGCATCATCGACCTCCTGGACGCACTGAACCGCGAGTCGGGCACGACGATCGTGCTGGCCACCCACGACGCCGACCTGGCCGCGCGCGCCAAGCGCACGCTCCGGCTGGTGAACGGCGCCGTCGCGCACGAGGACGGCCGCGCGTGAGCCGCCCGGCGAGCATCCTCCGCCTCTCGTGGCGCGAGACCCGCGCCTCGCGCCGCCGGCTGCTGCTCTTCGGCTCGGCGATCTCGATCGGCGTGGCCACGCTCGTCGCGATCCGATCGTTCACCGCCGACGTCGAAGCGGCCGTGCACCGGCAGGCGCGGGAGCTGCTGGGCGCGGACCTGCTCCTCACGAGCAACCGGCCGTTCACGCCGCCCGTCGAGGCGCTGCTCGACTCCCTCGGCCGGCAGGGCGTGACGGTGGGGCGCCGCACGCTCTTGAGCTCGATGGCCTACGTGCGCCGCAGCGACGCGACGCGCCTGGTGGACCTGCGGGCCGTGGGCGGCGGGTTCCCGTTCTACGGCCGGGTCGAGACCGCCCCGCCCGGCGCCTGGCGCGCGCTCGACGGCGCCGACGCGGCCGTGGTGGACACGAGCCTCCTGGTGGAGCTGCACGCGGCGATCGGCGACACGCTCGAGCTGGGACGGCGCAGCTTCCGGATCGCGGGCGTCGCGACGGAGGTGCCGGGCCGCCTTTCGGGCGGGTTCGGCGAGCTGCTCCCGCAGGTCTACATCCCGGTGCGCGACGTGGAAGGCACCGGCCTCGTCGTGTTCGGCAGCCGCGCGACCTACCAGGCGCTCTTGAAGCTCGACGGCGAGCGCGCGGCGCGGCACATCGAGGCGCTGCACCGGCGCCTGTTCGAGAAGGAAGCGGTCCGCGCGCGCACCGCGGGCGACGCCGAAGCCGGCCTCACCAACTCGCTGGATCAGCTCTCGAGCTTTCTCCAGTTCGTCGGGTTGATCGCCCTGCTCCTGGGCGGCATCGGCGTGGCGAGCGGCATCGGCGCCTTCGTCGCCGGCAAGCTCGACACGATCGCGGTGCTGCGCTGCCTCGGCGCCGAGCGACCGTTCGTCTTCGCGGTGTACCTCCTGCAGGCGGCCGCCCTCGGGCTGGTGGCGGCGGCGGCGGGCGCCGCCCTCGGCGTCGCGGTCCAGTTCCTCCTGCCGACGCTCCTCGCGGGCGTGCTGCCGCTCGACGTCGCGGTGTCCGTGGAACCGGGCGCCATCGTGGCGGGCCTCGTGATCGGCGTCGTCGTGGCCGTGCTCTTCGCCCTGCGCCCGCTGCTCGAGGTGCGGCTCGTCTCGCCGCTGCAGGCGCTGCGAAAGCCGTTCGAGGACGAGGCCGCCCGCCCGCCGCGCGATCCGTGGCGCCTGGCGGCCTTCGGCCTGCTCGCCGTGGGCGTCTTCGCGCTCGCGATGAACCAGGCCGACCGGCCGGCCGTCGGTCTCGGCTTCGCCGCCGCGATCGGCGTCGCGATCGGCGTGCTCGCGCTCGCGGCCCGCGCCGCCACCTGGCTCGCGCGCCGCACCGTCCGCCTGGGCGCACGCGGCGCCCGCTGGCCGTACGTCGTCCGGCAGGGCATCGCCAACCTGTACCGTCCGCGCAACCAGACCCGGGCCGTGATCGTCGCCCTCGGCTTCGGCGTCACGCTCCTCGCGACCCTGTACATCGTCCAGGCGAACCTGCTCGGCCAGGTCCAGTTCACCACGCTGGCCACGCCCGGCCAGCCGAACCTCGTCTTCGTGGACATCCAGCCCGACCAGGAGGCCGGCGTCGAGAGCCTGCTGGCGGCGAGCGGCCATCCCGCGCTCCAACGCGTCCCGATCGTGCCGATGCGCATTGCCGCCATCGACGGCAAGACGCCGGCCGAGCTGCTCGAGAGTCCGCGCACGCGGCCGCCGTCGCCCTGGATGCTGCGGCGCGAGTTCCGCTCCACCTTCCGCGACTCCGCGACGAGCAGCGAGCGCGTCGTCGCCGGCGCCTGGTGGCACGGACCGGGCGCGGGGCCGCCGTATCCCGTGTCGCTGAGCGCGGACGTGGCCCAGGACCTGCGCGTCGGCGTGGGCGACCGCATCGACTGGTCGGTCCAGGGCGTCACGGTGCCCACGACGGTGGTGGCGTTGCGGACGGTTGAGTGGGCGCGCTTCGAGCCGAACTTCTTCGCCGTCTTCAGCTCCGCTGCGCTCCGGACGGCGCCGCGCTCGACGGTGATGCTCGCGCGCGTGGAGGACGCGGCCGGGCGCTCGCGTCTGCAGCGCGCCGTGTCGGAGCGCTACGCGAACGTCACCAGCTTCGACGTGGCGCTGGTGCAGGCCACGGTCGAGCGGATCCTGCGGCGGGTCGCGCTCGCCATTCGCTTCATGGCGGCCTTCAGCCTGGCGACGGGCGCGCTCGTCCTGCTCGGCGCGGTCGCGGCGGGGCGGCTCGAGCGGATCCGCGAGGGCGCGCTCCTCAAGGCGCTCGGCGCGACCCGCCGCCAGCTCTCCCGCATCCTGCTCGCGGAGTACGTGGCCCTGGGACTCCTCGCCGGTCTCGTCGGCGTCGGCCTGTCGGTGGGCGGCGGCTGGGCGATGATGCGGTTCGTCTTCGACGTGACCTTCCGCCTGCCCGCGGCGCCGCTCCTGGCGGTGCTGGCCGTGACGGCCGCGCTCGTGGCGGTCGTGGGAATCGCGGCGAGCCGGGAGGTGTTCCGGAGGACGGCGGTGGAGGTGCTGAGAGACGCCTAAAGACAGGGTGCAGGGTGTGAAACGGGTGTAGGGCATAGGAGTGGCCAACCCCCTGCACCCTACACCCTTCACCCAGCTGCCCTATTTCACCAAGCCTGGGAAGATGTAGTACTCCTGCCCCGCGTCGTCGCTGTCGGCCTCGACGTAGCCCGCGACCGCCATCTGCCTGAGCTGCCTGTCCACTTCCTTGAAGCCGCGGCCGGTGAAGGCGACGCCCTCGGCCACGGTCAGACGGCCACCGTGCGCCGCGGCCGCCTGGACCAAGGCGACCTGGAACTCCTCGCTCGTGCGCGGAAGACGATGGGACACGGGGACGGCGCCGCCGGCCAGCGCCGCCCGCCCCATCGACTCGATCAGCAGCCGGTTGTTCGCGTCCTCGACCATGCCCGGGATCGTGAACAGGTCGATGAACTGCCCGATCCCGGCCAGGCCGAACGTGAACAACCACAGGAAGCCGGTGCCGTACTTCCCGTTGTAGATGCGGTGCAAGCCGCACACGCCCACGAAGCAGGCGCACCACAGCAGATAGGCGACCGTCTTGTCCTTCATCGTGCTGACAAGCTACGCCCCGCCCCGTGAATTGTCTGCCCCCGTCGGCGCGTCCGTCCGGTCAGCTCGCTTCCGAGCCGCGCTCCTCGCCCCAGCGGCGGAACAGCCGGTAGCCCAGGTAGATGAGCCCGCCGATCAGCGCGAGCTTGAGCGCGAACATCACCGCACCGAATACGAAGCCCAGCAGCGGCAGCAACAGCAGGCCCAGCAGCTTCAGCGCCAGGAAGCCCACCACGGCGCCTCCGGCCAGCATTCCCACGGCACGCAACAT
>DATKNX010000063.1:0-6593 GCA_035541085.1 Gemmatimonadales bacterium
GTCCCCTCCTCGTCGACCAGCAGAGGAGCGACCCCCACGAGGCGTCCATCGTCCCTGGCGAAGAGAAAGCGGATGGGGCGTCCTTCCCAGAACGCGTCCAGCCACGAGGTCACCCACGCCGGCGTGCTGAACAGCTCCGCCACCGGAACGTCCGCCACGAACCGGCCCCACTCCGGCTCGAGCGCCGACAACTCCCCCCGATCGGTGACTTCCTGAATGCTGAACGTCACGGCTGGGACCCCAGGAATGCCGGTTCGATGCTTCGGGAAGGCATTCGGTACCGGTACTGAATTATCACCTACGTGTGAAGCTGTCGAGTGCGGCCACCCATGGGAACGACCAGGCCCGCGACGATGCCGGCCAGCAGCGCCCCCCCGTCCCGGGGCGTGAGCGGCTGCAAGCCGACCAGCGCAGGCAGAACCGCCATTCCCACGAGCAACAGACCGACGGCGAGGCCGCCCCGCGCGCTCCTCGGCGCGAGCACGCCGACCGCCAATCCGAGCAGCGCCACGAACGCCCAGCCGACCGCCGTCCCCCAACCCGTGAACCGGAGCGGCAGCGCTGCGATCAGCGTCCAGACCTGGTCCGTCGCGTAGGCGACGCCGCACCGCGTGCGGCCGTTCAGCCGCAGGCAGTTCGTCCTCCCCGTCCTCCAGGCGGCGATGGTGAGCGTGTCGCCCGCGGCCGTTCCCGCGAGCGCGTGGGGCCAGCGCAGATCCGGCTCGCGCAGGAGGAGACTCGGAGCCTCCGTGTGCAGCCGGAACAGGAAGTCGTCGTGCTCCACCGCCAGCACGACGAGGTCGAGGTTGCGGACGTCGGAGATGCCGAAGAGCTGGCTCGGCCACCGGGGGGCGGGGACCGCGACGACTCGAACCAGGAGAGTGTCACCCCGCTGCAGCCGCTCGCGGGCAGCCTCAGAATTGGCGAGCGGCGCCCAGGGAAGCGGCATGCCCCCGATTGCCGCGCTCAACACCCGGCCGCCGTAGTTCGGGTACGGGGTCCGGTCGCCGTTCCACTGGACGTAGTAGTCCTCGGCCGGGAACCGCGGAAGCAGTAACGTCCCCGCGGTCCCGATCGCCGCCAGGACCGCGGCGGCGCACCCCAGCGCGGCGAAAGCGGAACGCCGCCGGCGCGGCCACCAGGATGCCAGCGCGACGCCGAGCGCGGCGCCCAGGGTGTTGGCGCAGATATCGCCAAGCGCGGATTCGCGACCCGGGATCCACAGCTGCACGATCTCGATCGCGGCCGACATCAGGCACAGGCCGACGACGATCTTCCATGCCGGCACGCCCGCAAAGCGGAGGGCCAGCGCCACCGGGACGAACAGGATGACGTTGGCGATGAAGTCGGCCAGGCCCGCATCACCGCACAGGATGCACCAGTTGAAGACGCCGCTGTCCTGATCGGCCGTCGGCACCAGCGTCACGCGGAAGATCAGCGCGAGGCACAGGACCGCCACGGCCAGCCACGGCCGCCGCACGAAAGCGCGAGCCGGAGGCGGTGTCACCGATCGTCGGGGGCGGGGGGAGTCACGGCGAGGAACGTACGCTGCACGGTTCGAATGAGCCATCGCCGGCGGGTGCCGCGCAACGACGGCCGCCCAGTCGCGACCGCCCTTGTCAAGAAAGGGCGTCGCGGTGTTTGTTCTTACCTCGCCGGCCTCCCGGGCGCCGTCATAAGGAGCGGTCCACCGTGAACGTCACACTGGTTTCCTGCTGGTTCGCCAACTCGTACGGCCTCTACTCCGACGGCCTGCGGCAGGCGCTCGAGCGCAAGCTCGGCGGGGAGGTCGCCGTGGTCGCCTCGAACTGCGGGTGCACCGATCCGGCCGAGATCAGACGCGAGTTCCAGGACCAGCGCTGCGACTTCTTCGTGCTTCCCAACCTGGGATACTGGAAGTCCACGAGCCCGCTGAAGTACTCCCTGCGCAGGGCGATTCGGCAGGTGCTCTACCGGGCGCGCGCCAAGCGCTACCTCTCGCACGCGCGCGGCGCCGACGTCATGCACTTCATGCAGACGCTCAACGCCACCGGGTTCGTGACGTTGTACAACTGGCTGCGGCTCCCGTCGACGGCCGCCCGCGTCGTCACCGTGCACGAGCTGGATCCCCATCAGGTCGACCAGCCCGACACCAACCGGGTGTACAACACGGCGGACCGGATCATCGTCCACGCCGAGGAGATGAAGACCGACCTGGTGAAGCTGGGCGTCCGGGCCGACCTGATCGACATCATCGAGCAGGGCGTGGCCATCGGGCCGCTGCCCGAGGGGCCGCGCAGCGGCATCCTCTACTACGGCGGGCATCGGCTGACGGGCAACAAGGGATTCGACACGCTGCTCGACGCCATGAAGACGGTGAAGGCCCGCCTCGGCGCCGGCTGTCCGCGGCTGACGATCTACGGCTACTACGGGATGGAGGCGCCCGACTTCGCCGTGAAGATGGTGGCGGAGCGCGGGTTGACCGACGTCGTGCTCTGGCGGGACTGGCTGCGCCTCCCCGACGCCGTGAAGGAGTACGCCCAGGCGCAGCTGCTGGTGGTGCCGTTCACGGGGAGCTTCGCCGGTCTACCGGCGGGACTCGCGCTGGCCAACGGCGTTCCGGTCATCGGCACGAAGCGGGCGGGGCTGCCGGAGCACCTGGGTCCCCTCGGCCAGTGGATCGAGGAGAACGACGCGGCCGGCCTGGCCGCGCAGATCGTCCGGCTCCTGGGCGACCCGGCGGAGCGGGAGCGGCTCGCCCGCGCCGGGCGCGAGCGCGCCGAGCGCGTCCTCAGCTGGGACGTCGTGGCGGAGAAGACGCTGCGCTCGTACGAGGCGGCCCTTCGGAACAAGCGGGAGTCGGCCGGTCGGCCGGCCGCGGCGGCCGTCTAGCTCTCGCTGCGGCAGCTCCGCGATCTGCCGGCGGGTGGAGCGCCGGTGAACGCGGGGATCAGGGGAAATTGACGCCCGTCGTGTCCTGCCCGTTGCGCAGGGTCAGCGTCTTGCTCGCGTTGAGCCCCGACCCCACGGCCGTCACCCGGTAGTCCCCGGGCGGCAGGACGTTGAGCCTGTAGGCGCCCGTCACCGTATCGGCCAGCGCCACCGTGATCGTGTCGCCCGTGACGGTGAAGATCGCGTAGAGCGTCGCCTTCGAAGAGGGCGGCGTCACGGTCCCGGCGATGGACCCGGCCGCG
Organism: Gemmatimonadales bacterium; assembly: GCA_035541085.1. Classification (GTDB taxonomy): domain Bacteria; phylum Gemmatimonadota; class Gemmatimonadetes; order Gemmatimonadales; family JACORV01; genus Fen-1245. The sequence goes on from DATKNX010000063.1 coordinate 3,174, forward strand.
TTCTGGACCGTCGGATTCAGGCACGCCACGGCGAAGATCGTGCCCGCGAGGGCGGCGAAGAGGCTGGTCGCTCGGCGAGTGGACATCGGGCCCTCGGGCTGCGGGTGTCGCCCACGCATCCAATCCTCTCGTATGATAACCCCACCCGTCTCGCGCGTGCCGCCGCCCGCGACCGATCCGCACTCACTGGCGCGTCAGCACCTCCTCGAACAACGCGATCGCGCGCGGGTCGCCGGTCTGGCCGAGCCAGAAGAACGCGCGGCGCCGCACCTCCGGATCGCGGTTGGTGCGCGCCACCTGGATCAACGCCGGCACGCCCACCTCCTTCGGCTCCTGCGAGAGCGCGAAGACCGCCTGCTCGCGCACGTCGCGGTCGAGCGTGTCGTCGCCCACGAGGGCCGCCAGGTCCTTCACGGCCGCGTCGCCCGCGGCCTGGCCGAGCCAGAACACGGCCTGCTCGCGCGCGCGCCGGGAAGCGCCCGGCTCGCGCGCCAGCTTCACGAGGTCGGGCCACACCGTCACCGAATCGGCGAGGACCGCGGGGAAGACGGCGTCGTGCGCCGCCGGCTCGTCGCCCTCACGCGCCAGAGCGATGAGCCACGCGGCGGCCTCCGCCGCGGGCACGGTGCCGAGGTCGGTCGCGGCCGTGCCGGTTTTCCAGTGCCCACCCACGAAAGCGCGGATGCGCGTCACGCGGCCCCCGGCCACCTCGAGCGAGAGGCGCACGGGACCCGTCTCGCACGGGCACGCGTCGTCGTCCCAGTCCGATCCGTTGGTGACGTGGTGCCGGCCGCAGCTGCCGTCCGTGCAGTCGAACGAGATCGAGCCGGCGCCGTTGCCGCACACGCCGTCGCGCGCGGCGTACGAGAGGTGGACCGCGCCGTCGGGCGCGCGGGCCACGCGCTGGGCCAGCGTCTGCGCCGCGGCCGGAGCCGCGGCGCCGAGCGCGGCCGCCAGGACGAGGGCGGCGCGGGTCATTGGTTGACGATCTCCAGCAGGACCTGCGCGGCGCGCGGGTCGTGCGACTGGCCGAGCCAGAAGAGCGCCTTCTTCCGCAGGTCCGGATCGGTCTCGTGCCGCGCGATGTCGATGATCTTGTCGAGCGCCTGCGGCTCGTGCCGCTGCGAGTAGACGAAGATCAGCTGCTCCTTGAGGTCCGCGTCGGTCGTGCGGCCGTACAGCCCGACCAGGTCGGCGATGTCGGCGCCGCTCTGGCCGGCCCAGAACAGCGCCTTCTTCCGGAGGTCCATGTCCTGCCGCGAGTCGGCCGCGAGGTCCATGAGCCAGCGGATGTTCTCGCCGGAGTGCATCTGCGACAGGGAGAACAGGATCTTCTCCTTGAGATCCTCGGGCGTGACGCGCGCGTAGAGGTCGCGCAGGAAGCCGGCGTTCCCGCCGTCGCCCTGCTGGCCGAGCCAGAACACGGCCTTCTCGCGCGCGTCCTCCGGCGCGCCCTCCCGGGCGGCGTAGTCGCGCAGGATCTGCGTGGAGCGCGGGCCGCGGATCTGCGACAGGGAGAACAGCGCCTTCTCGCGCAGGTCCTCGTCGGTCGCGTTCTGGAGGATCGAGTCGAGCGCGGCGACGGCCCGGTCGCTGCCGACCTGGGAGAGCCAGAACACGGCCTGCTCGCGCACGTCCTCGCTCGGGTCGTTGCGCGCCACCGAGATCAGGATGTCCTCGGTCTCGGCGGTGCGCTTCTGTGACAGGACGAAGATCGCGCGGCGGCGCAGCTCGATGGAGCACGAATCCCGCCGGGCCAGCACCTGCTTCAGCACGGGGACCGCGTTGACCGCGTCCATCTGCATCAGCGCGTTCAACGCGGCGATGCGCGGATCGTCGTCGTCATCGCTCGCGCACGACGTCCGGGTGCCGCGCGCCGTGTCGGCTCCCCCGGGGCTAGCGTGCGCCTGCACCCACTGCCCGGCCTGCGCGTCGCCGCGGCGCGCCAGCTCGCCGTAGACGCGGGCGAGCAGGGCCTGGCCGTCGCCGTGGGTCGCCGCCTGCGGGAAGCGGGAGGCCTGGTCCTCCAGGAGCGTCGTCGCGCGGTGCAGGTTGCCGTCGTCGCCGGTGCGGTACAGCGCGAAGGCGGCCCAGTAGTACGCGTCCGGCGTGTAGGCCGACCGCGGGTAGCGGGCGATCAGGCCGTTGAACGCGCTCGCCGCCTCGGCGAACCGGCCGCGGTTGAGGAGCTGGCGCGCGGCGCGGTAGAGCGAGTCCCCCGGATCGCCCGGCGCCCACGGGGCGGGAGGGAGCGCGGCGACGTCCAGGCCGTCGCGCACGGCGAGGGCCGCCGCGGCGCCGCCGGCGTGCCGCGCGGGCGAGGCGCTCGGCGCGGCCTGCAGGGCGAAGGCGACGGCGGCGAAGATCGTGATCCTCGTGAACATCAGAGCGCTCCTTGGATGCGTGCCGGTGCACCGGGGGCGGGCGTCGCGGCCCGCAGCCGGCTGAGCACGCTGCGTTGGGTCAGGTCCTGGTTTATCAGGTTCATCTCGTCCTGCCGCGCGGGCTCGTCGGGCAGCTGCGCGATCTGCGCGAGCACCAGCTCGAGGTCCTGGAGCAGCGTGGCGAGGTGCGGGTCGTCGGCCGCGGGCGAGTCGAGCATCAGGCGCGTGGTCGTGAGCAGGTCCCGGGCGGCGCCGACGAACTGCGGGTCGAGCCGGCCGCCCCTGCTCGCCGCGTGGAAGTCGGTGAGCAGCGCCTCCGTTCGCACGAGGTACTGCGCCGCCACCACCCGATACGCCGTGCCGGGCGCCGCGGCCATCGCGGCCGCGGGGCGGGCGCCAGCCAGCCATCCCATGCGGCCGATCCCGATGCCGAGCACGAGGGTGGCCGCGAGCGCCAGGCCCCAGCGCAGCCGGCGCAGATTGCGGCGCGCGGCCGTGCGGCGCTCGCGCTCCGCCGCGATGGCGTCCCACATCTGCGCCCGCGGCACGTGCGGCGGGCGGTGATGCTCGCGCGCCGCCGCCAGCCACGAGTCGGGCAGCCGGTCGTCGTCCCGTTCGGCCGTCACGGCACCCGCTCCCCGGCGAAGTCCGCCAGCGCCTCCCGCAACCGGGCGCGGGCGCGCGACAGCTGCGCCTTCGAGGTCCCGGTCTCGACGCCCAGCGCCGCGCCGATCTCCTCGTGCGTGTAACCCTCGACGTCGTGCATCACGAACACGGTGCGATATCCCTCCGGCAGTGCGTCGATCGCCGCGGCGAGGCGCCGCTTCAGGTCCGGCTCCGCCGCGCGGCTCGCGCCCGCCACCTCGAGTCCCTCGTCCAGATCCGCCTCCCGTCCCCTCAGCCGCTTCACCTTGCGGAGCCCGTTGAGCACCACCGTCACGGCGATCGGGTGCAGCCAGGTCGAGAACTGCGCTTCGCCGCGGAACTCGTGCAGGCGCTCGAACGCGCGGATGAACGTGTCCTGCGTGAAATCCCG
>DATKNX010000064.1:0-3181 GCA_035541085.1 Gemmatimonadales bacterium
GCGCATCGCGCCGCCCGTGAGCGTGGTCGAGGGCCCGCCGGCGAATACGGCGCTGTCGCGCACGGCCAGGGTGGGTGCGGCGACGATCGCCACCATCAGGAGGGCGCCAGTGCCCTCGGTGCGCAGGAAGCCGCCGACCGAGTCGGTGCCCGCGCCCATCCGGTACGCGCCGCCCGATACGATCAGGTCGCCGTTGTAAGTCACCCCGCCCGGCGAGGCCAGCGTGTCGGTCGTGTTGACGCGCACGCTCTTGTAGGCGATGCCGCCGCCCGTCGGCAGGGTCGCGATGGAGCCCAGGTACACCGTCGTGTCGGGGCTCATCGTGCCGGGGGTCGATCCGACGACCGGCGTCACGCTCAGCTCCAGCACCGGCGGCGTCAGCTTCGGGCTGGCCGTGCTCTGGATGAGCCTCAGCAGGCCGCCCACCGTGAGCCGCTGGCTCGTGCCCGCGCCGGTCAGCGTCGCCGCGCCGCCGCCGCCCTGCATCGTCATCGAGTCGGTGACCTGGACGTTGGTCTGGAGGACCACGTTGTGCGTGATGGCCGGCAGCAGCAGCCGCTGGAAGAAGCTGGTGGTCGGGTTGGCGAACGAGACGTTCTGCGTCCCCGTGCCGTCGAGCACGGTGTGGTGCGCGCCCGAGGGCGCGAAGGCCGCGGCGCCGGCGATCTGGGCGAAGTCGCCGTCCACGACGAGGGTGCCGGCCGTCAGGAGCCCGCTGGTCGAGCCGCCGCCGAAGCTCGCGTTCCCGCCCACGAACAGGGAGTCGGTCGCCGACGTCATCTGCAGGACGCCGCCGCCGGTCGTGGCGAAGGTGCCGGAGACGCTCGTCGGCTTGCCGTTGAGCGCGAGCGTGCCGCCGCTCACCAGCAGGTTGCCGCCCAGGTTGAGCGGGCTCGCCAGCGTGTACGTGCTGCTGCCGCCGAGCTCGAGCGTGGAGCCGTTCGTGACCCCGATGACGCCCGGGAACGTGCCGCTGAACCCGCCGGTCAGGCGGAGCGTGTCGCCGTTCACCTGGATCCCGCCGCTGCCGCTGTTGCTCACCTGGGCGGAGACGGTGAACGCGCCGGGGCTCCCGGACACCGCGCTGATCAACGTGCCCTGGTTGTCCAGGAGGGACGCGGTTCCGCCCAGGTTGTACTGGTAGTTGCCCGCCCCGGTGAGCGCGAGGTTGGCGCCGGGGAGAATCCGGATCACCGCGCCGCTGCCGGAGCTGAGGGGCGCGGTCCCGCTCCAGGTGCCCGAGCCGGCCAGCAGCACGGTGGCGTTCTGCAGGGTCGGTCCGCCCGTGGCGAAGCTCATCAGGAGGCCCGCTGTCGCGGGCGCGAACAGCGTGCCGCCGCTCACCGCCGTGGGGCCGGTCCAGAGCATCTCGTACGGCGTCTTGATGACGCCGCCCGACAGGCTCAGCGAGCCGCCGGTGAGCTGCAGGTTGTCGATGAACGCGGTGTCGCCGGCGACCAGCCCGCCGACCGTCCCGCCCTGGACCACCACGAAGCCCGCAGGACCCGAGACCGTGAAGTTGTTGGCGAGGGTCGTCGAGCCGCTGCTGAAGAGCAGGACCCCGTTCGTCGCCTCGGTCACCGGTCCCGACATCGTGCCGCCGTCGGCGACGTTGATCGTCCCGGTCTGGATGCTGAGCGTGCCCGCCTGGTTGAACGGCACGGCGATCGTGACGGGGTTGGTGCTCGTCGTGCGCGTGATCGTTCCCTGGTTGTCCAGGAGCGGAGCGGCGCCGCCGAGCGCGGTGTTGATGGTCGCGTCGGCGCTGATCGTCAGGTTGGCGCCGGCGTCCACCCGCACCACCGCGCCGCTGCCGGTCTGCAACGTCTGCGTGGTGCTCCAGGTGCCCGTGCCGGCCAGTTCCAGCGTGTAGCCCTGCAGGCCCAGGGTGCCGGTGGGCGCGAGGCTCAACGTCGCGGCCGGGAGCACGCGAGCCGTGCCGCCCGCGCCGCTCGCGGCGCCGAGGTTGCCGCCGGTCCAGTTCATCGCCGCGGTGATCGCGAAGATGCCGGTGCCGCTCAGGGTGCCGCTGCTCACGGCGGCCGTGCCCGTCGTGTCGTTGGCGGCGTCGAGCGCGAGGGAGCCGCCGGCCACGAGGGTCGTGCCGGTGACGTTGTAGCCGCCGACCGTCACCACGTTGCCGCCCGTGAAGCTCACGGTCCCGGCGCCCGTGACGCGCGAGGCGGCGGAGAGCGTGTCGGCGCCGCCGTTGAAGTCCAGCGTGTCGCCGGCGGCGACGCTGAACGTCCCGGTGCTCTTCCCGCCGTTCGCGGACCGCAACGTGCCCGCCGTGACGCTCACCGCGCCCGAGTCGTTGAGCGCCACGCCGATGACGGCCGGCCCGGGGTTGGTGCTCCGGGTCAACGTGCCGAGCACGTCGATCGCGGATAGCGCACCGCCCAGCCCGTTGTTGATCGTGGGCGTGCCCTGAATGTCGAGCGTGGCGCCGCCGACGATGCGGAGCAGGGCGGCCGAGCCGGCGCTCACCGTCTGCGCCCCCGTCCACGTGCCCGTCCCATCGAGCTCGAGCGTGTAGCCCTGGAAGTTCACGGCGGCCGTCGGCGCCAGACTCAGCGTGCCGCTCGAGAGCACGCGCGTGGTGCCGCCCGCGCCGACCGGGCCGCCGATGCCGCCGGACGTGACGCTCATCGGGCCGCTCACCGAGAGCAGGCCCGTGCCGCTCAGCGAGCCGCCGCTCACCGTCAGGCTCGTGGCCGTGCCGGCGGCGGTGTTGAAGTTCGCCGTGCCGGCCGTCACCTGCGTCGGACCCGTGATGCCGTACGCGCCGCCCAGCGTGACCGTGCCGCCGCCGAAGTTCACGGTCCCGGCGCCGGTGATCGCGGACGTCCCATCGAACGTCAGGGCGCCGGCGCCCGTGAACAGGTTCAACGCGGCGCCCGACGACACGCTGACCGGTCCGCTCACCGTCCCGCCGACCTGCAGGTTGATCGAGCCGCTCTGGACGTTCCAGGCACCCGTGCCCGACACCGGCACGTTCACGACGAACGAATTGGTGCTCGTCGTGCGGTTGATCGTCCCCAGGTTGTCCAGGTCCGGCGCCGCGCCGCCCAGGTTGTTGCTGTAGGTCGGATCGCCCGAGACCGTCAGGACGCCGCCCGTGCCGACCCGCAGGATCGCGCCGCTGCCGCTGTTGATGAACGCCGTGCCCGTCCAGGTCCCG
>DATKNX010000065.1:0-11662 GCA_035541085.1 Gemmatimonadales bacterium
GTTTGAGGTCGCGTGCCAGCGTCGCCGGGTCGCACGACACGTAGATCAGGCGGGCCGGCGGCCGCTCGGCCAGCGCCCCCGTCACGGCCTCGTCCAGGCCGGTTCGGGGCGGATTGGCCACGACGAGGTCGGCGGGCAGGAGCCCACCGAGGCACCGCTCCACACGGTCGGTGACCACCCGCAGCCGGCTGCCCTCGCCGCGTGCCAGGTCCGCGGCCCGCGCCGTGGCCCGCGAGTCCAACTCCACCGACACCGCCTCCCAGCCGCGCGCGGCCAGGGCCAGGCCGACCTCCCCGGCACCCGCGTAGAGATCCAGTGCCCGGCCGGTCGTGTCCGGCGCCGCTGCCAGGACGGCCGCGCGCAGGGCGGCCGCCACCTCGGGATTCACCTGCGCGAAGGCTACGGCGCCGCGATCGGCCGGCGGTCCGGCCATCCGCCGGACGGCGCCGCCAGTCGGCTCCCACCACACTGTCGCCTCGAGCCCTGCGGCGGCCGCCGCCGCGACGAGGGGCTCGGCCTGGGTCCAAGCCCCGTCGCCGCCGGCGACCACCACGTGCAGCCGGCCGTCCGCGGTCACGCGGAGCCTGAGACGTACGTCCGTGCCGTGCGGCAGGCTGACAAGCGCGGGCTGGAGCGCCTGCCAGAGACCCATCAGCTCGGCGCGGGCGATCTCGCAGCGCTCGAGCGCGAACACGGGGTCGCCGGGGTCCGCGCGGTGGAAGCCCACGACCGGCCGAGCCCCGCCCCAGCGGACGGTCAGGGTGACGGTGGCCCGGTACGCGAACTCCCGCGGGCTCGGCACGAGCGGGGGGTCCTCGACCTCGAGTCCGCCGATGCGGCGCAGGGCGTCGCCCACCAGCCGCCGCTTGGCGGCGGCCTGGGCGGCGGCCGAGAGGTGCTGCCACTGGCAACCGCCGCAGCCCTCGCGCACGAAGTGGCGGCAGCGCGGCTCCACGCGATCGGGGCCGGGGACGACGATGCTCGCGAGGGTCGCGTGGGCGTGGCGCCGCCGGCGGCGGATGCGCGTGAGCCTGACCTCGTCGCCCGGGGCCGTGCGCGGGACGAACACCGTCATCCCGTCGGCGAGGTGGCCGACGCCGTCGCCGCCCGCGGCCAGCGATTCGATCCGTACGACTTCCGCGGAACTCTCACCGGTCATGCCTCACCCCTGCCCGGTCCGCGCGCGCTCCTGCCCGCGCGGGCCTTCCACCTGTGGAAAGCGCCGCCCATCCCGCGGCGGCGCCATCCGTTCGTCCGTGCTGCCCTGCCCTAGGCCTGGGGCGCTTCCTTCGCCTCGGCCGATGCCTCGGGCGGCGGAGCCTCGGCGCCCGCATCCCCGGCGCCCTCGGTGTCCACCGGCGGTTTCGGGACGGGCCGCAGCGGCTCGTCCGGGAACTCGATCGCCGCCAGCACGATGCGGTGGTGGATCGGATCCACCTCGAGCACCTTGAGCACGACGACCTGCCCTTCCTTCACGGCGTCGCCCGGCGTCTGGATGTCGGGCACGCCGAGCTGGCTCATCGGCACGAAGCCTTCGATGTCGTGGCCGAGGTCCACCACGACGCCCTTGTCCATCAGGCGCACCACGTGGCCCTTGATCTCGAGGCCGACGGGGTACGTCTCGCCGATCTTGAGCCACGGATCCTCTTCGGCCTGCTTCAGGCCGAGGCTGATCCGCTTGTTGTCGGCGTCGATGTTGAGGATCACCACGTCCACCGTGTCGCCCTTCTTCACGACCTCGGACGGGTGCTGGACGCGCTTGGTCCACGACATGTCGGAGATGTGGATCAGCCCGTCGATGCCCGGCTCGATCTCGACGAACGCGCCGAAGCTGGTGAGGTTGCGGACCTTGCCGCTGATCCGCGTGCCCACCGGGTACTTGAGCGGGAGCACCATCCAGGGGTCCTGCTCGGTCTGCTTCATGCCGAGCGAGATCTTCTCCTCGGCCTCGTCCACCTTGAGCACGACGGCCTCGATGGTCTCGCCGATCGAGACGATCTTCGAGGGGTGCCGCACGTTGCGGGTCCACGACATCTCGGAGATGTGGACCAGCCCCTCGATGCCCGGCTCGAGCTCGATGAACGCGCCGTAGTTGGTGATCGACACGACCTTGCCCTGGACGCGCGTGCCGACCGGGTACTTGGCCGCGACGTTCGCCCACGGGTAGGGCTGCAGCTGCTTGAGGCCGAGCGAGATGCGCTCGCGCTCCCAGTCGATGTCGAGGATCTTGACCTCGAGCTCCTGGCCGAACTTCACCATCTCGCTCGGGTGCGCGACGCGGCCGTACGACATGTCGGTGATGTGCAGCAGGCCGTCCACGCCGCCGAGGTCGATGAAGGCACCGAAGTCCGTGATGTTCTTGACCACGCCCTTCCGGACCTGGTTGACCTCGAGCTCCTTCATCAGCTTCTCGCGCTTCGTGGCGCGCTCGGCCTCGAGGATCACGCGGCGCGAGACCACGATGTTGCGGCGCCGCTTGTTGAGCTTGATGATCTTGAACTGGTAGGTCTGGCCGAGCAGCTCGTCGATGTTCGGCACGCGCCGCAGGGCGATCTGGGACCCGGGCAGGAACGCGTCCACGCCCATCAGGTCCACCACCACGCCGCCCTTGATCTTCTTGACCAGCGTGCCCTCGACGGGCTCGTCGCTCTCGTAGGCCACGCGGATCCGTTCCCAGACCCGCATGAAGTCGGCCTTCTTCTTCGACAGGACGACGGCGCCCTCGTTGTCCTCGAGGTTCTCGAGGAACACCTCGATCTCGTCGCCTTCCTTGAGGAGGTGGGCGTCCTTGAACTCCTCGATCGGGACGGCGCCCTCGGACTTGAAGCCGACGTCGAGGATGACCGCGTTGTCCGTCACGCGGAGCACCTTCGACTTGACGATCTCGCCCTCCTCGATGTGCTGGAGGGTGCCCTCGTACATCGCCATCATCTGGGCGTACTGCTCCGGCGAGTAGCTCTCGTCGTACAGGTCGGCCCGGACGTTCAGCTTGGTCGGCGCGGGAGCGGCGGGAGGGGTGGCGGACGCCTCTTCCTGGGCGTCCTCGTTCTCGGTCAGCGTAGACACTGCAACCTCGGCGCGCGTGAAGCGGCGCGGATAGGGTTCACGAACGCGCGCCGGCCTTCGTGCCGCGCGCGCAGCCGCCAAGCTTACCCTGCGCCGCCCTCTCGGTCAAGCGACGCGCCGTGCCTGCGCACCAGTTCCAGGACGGTCCGGACCTGCTCGTCGAACGACAGCGCCGTCGTGTCCAGCTCCACGGCGTCGGCCGCCCGCGCCAGCGGGGCGACGCGGCGGGAGGCGTCCTTCACGTCGCGGCCCGTCAGGGCGTCGGCCTCGGACCGCACGCTCCGCGCGTCGGCCGCGGTGCCGCGCTCGGCGAGCCGCCGCCGCGCCCGCTCCGCCGGGTCGGCCACGAGGAAGACCTTCACCTCGGCGTCGGGAAAGACCGCGGTACCGATGTCCCGCCCGTCGAGGACGGCGCCCCCGTCGGGCACCGCGGCCCGGATCAGCGCGTTCACGAACTCGCGCACCTCGGGCATCGCCGCCACCCGCGAGACCTCGCGCGTGACGCTGTCGCTGCGCAGCCGCTGGCCCACGGCCGCGCCGCCCAGCAGCACCTCCGCCGGTCCGTCGCCGCCGGCGGGGCCCAGCGCCAGGCCGAGCACGCGAGCCCGCCCTACCAGATCCTCCGCCCGCCAGCGCTCCGGGCGGTCCGACAGGTCGAGCGCGATGACCGTCATCGCGCGGTAGAGCGCCCCGCTGTCGATGTGGCGGAAGCCGAGGGCGCGGGCCACCGCGCGCGCCGTCGTGCTCTTGCCGCTGGCCGCCGGGCCGTCGATCGCGACGATGGGCTTACGACGGGTGGACGACACCGGCCAGGTCCCGGAAGAAGTTGGGATAGGAGATGGCCACCGAGCCCGCGTCGTCAAGCTCCACGGCCGCCCCCGGCACCGTGCCCAGCACCGCGAAGGCCATCGCGAGGCGGTGGTCGCCCGCGGTCTCGACGCGGCCCTTGGGCGGCGGCGCCCCGCCCTCGACGAACAGCGTGTCGCCTTCGGTGCGGGCCGCCACGCCGAGGGCCGCGAGGTTCGCGGCCACCAGCGCCAGACGGTCGCTCTCCTTGACCCGCAGCTCGCCCACGCCGCGGAACACCGACGTCCAGCCGCGCTCGGCGCGCGAGGCGAGGCACGCCAGCAGCGGCACCTCGTCCACCATGCTCGGAATCTCGTCCGGCTCGATGACCACGGGCGAGAGGGGCGCGGGCCGCGCCACCAGCGTCGCGCCCGGCTCGCCCAGGCTCATCCAGCGCTCCTGCACCACGACCGGGGCGCCCATCCGCTCCAGCGCCCGCAGGAATCCGGCACGCGTCGGGTTGATGCCGACGTTCCGCACCACCACCTCTCCCGCCTCGGCCAGGACGCCGGCGGCGAGCAGGTAGGCGGCCGAGGAGATGTCGCCCGGGATCTCGCCGTCGAACGCCGGCAGGCTCGCCGGCGGCTCCACGGTGGTCGTCGTGCCCTCGACGCTCACGCGCACGCCGAGGAGGCGGAGCAGCCGCTCGGTGTGATCGCGGGAGATCACGGGCTCGGTGACGGAGACCGGGACGCCGCCCACGAGCCCGGCGAAGAACAGCGCCGTCTTGACCTGCGCGCTCGCGACCGGGCTCCGCCAGTCCAGCCGCGTCAGCGCCCCGCCGCGCACGGTGAGCGGCAGCCGGCCGCCCTCGGCGGCCTCGATCGCGGCCCCCATGCGGGAGAGCGGCTCCGCGACGCGGGCCATCGGCCGGCGCCTGAGGCTCCGGTCGCCCGTCAGGCGCGTCGCGAACGCGTGGCCCGCCAGCAGGCCGAGCAGGAGCCGCGCGGTCGTGCCCGAGTTGCCGCAGTTCACCACGCCCGGCGCGGGCCGGAACGGCCGCAACCCGCCGCCCGTCACCGTGACGGCGCTGCCCTCCGCGAGACGCCCCGCCTTGACGCCGAGGCGGCGGAGAGCCGCCGCGGTCGAGCGCGTGTCGCCGGCCGCCAGCGGCGCGACGAAGCGGCAGCGCCCGTCCGAGAGCGCGGCGAGGAACAGGGCGCGGTGCGTGATGGACTTGTCGCCGGGAACCGTGACTTCTCCGGAGGCGATCATGGCCCGGCCCCGCACCACCCATCCCGGTGTCCGGGGTGCGGGATCAGGCGTCCGGAGGCACGGATGCGCAGGACCGCGATCACGCGGCCACAATACACGGGCGGAAACGAAACGGGGAGGGCCGCCTCGCCCTCCCCGTCCATCTGAGACGTCTTACCATGCCCCGGCAAGAGCGAGGCCCGTGCCCCTGCCCTATCGCGCCGCCCCCACCGCGCCGAAGTCGGGAATGAACGACTGGAGGATGTCCTCGTAGGTGGTCCCGCCCTTCGCGACGGCTTTCTCGCGCACCGCCTGCTGGCGCGCGATGAGGCTGGGCCGCTCGTCCTTCCAGAGCAGCCCGAGCGTGATGTGCTCGTGCGGGTCCTCGAAGGCGATGGCGCGCGCCTGCTCGCGCTTGGTGAAATCGAAGCCGTCCGGCGTGCGCCGCACCCGCTCCTTCACCCAGTCGAACTGCTGCCGGCCGCGGAAGACCGGGCACGGCGAGACCAGGTGCACGAAGGAGAAGCCGGGGTGCTCGATGGCCTGCGCGATCAGCTCGACCGACGTCTTCACCTCGGCCGAGAACGAGCGGGCGATGAAGGTCGCGCCGCACGCCAGCGCCATCAGCACCGGGTTCATCGGCTCCTCGATGTTCCCGTACGGGCTGGTCTTCGTGACCTCGTCGGTCGGCGTCGTCGGCGAGACGTGGCCCTTGGTGAGGCCGTAGATCGAGTTGTCCATGCACACGTACGTGATGTCCACGTTGCGCCGCGCCGCGTGCACGAAGTGCTGCGTGCCGATCGCGAACCCGTCGCCGTCGCCCCCGACCGCCACCACCGTCAGCTCGGGGTTGGCCGCCTTGATGCCGGTCGCGATGGGGATCGCGCGCCCGTGGATCGCGTTGAACGAGTACGTGTTCACGTACCCGGGCAGCCGCGACGAGCAGCCGATGCCGCTCACCATCATCGTGTGATCGGGATCGAGGTTCAGCTTGGCCAGCGCCTGGTAGATCGCCGCGACCACGCCGAAGTCCCCGCACCCCGGGCACCACACCGGCTGGAGCGCGGCCTTGTAGTCCTTCTGGGTGAGCTGGGTTACCGCCTGGTGCGCCATGGGTTCCTCGCTCAGTCGGCCGCGATGGCTTGCGCCGCCGGCCGGATGAATCCGCAGACCTCGCTCACGCCGAGCGGCGCCGCGCCGGCCCGCGAGTGCCGGACCAGGCGGGCGGCCAGCTCCGGCCGCAGCACGCTGCGCAGGTACGTGAAGAACTGCCCCGAGAACGACAGCTCCACGACGTGGATCGCCTTCTTGCCCTCGAGCTCGCGCTCGACACGCTCGATGGGGAACGGAGCGAGCAGCCGCGGGATCACGGCGCGCACGGCGAACCGGTCCGCCGCGAGCCGCTCGACCGCCTCCAGCGTGGCGCCCTTCGCGGCGCCCCACGCCATCACGGCGACGTCCGCCTTCGGATCGCCGGCCGTCAGCGTGAGGTGCGCGTACTTCTGCGGCACGCTCTGCAGCTTGTGGGCGCGCTTCTCGCTCATCTGCTGGTGCACGGCCGAGCCCGAGACCGGCCAGCCGCGCTCGTCGTGCTCGAGGCCGCTCATCAGGTAGTTGCCTTTTCGCTGGCCCGGCACCGTCATCGGACTCACGCCGCTCTCGGTCATCGCGTAGCGCGCGAACCCGTGGTGCGGATCCACCGCCGCCAGCTCCGCCTCGGTCGCGAGCCGCCGGTCCACCACCTTCGCCGCCGCGAGGTCGAACGGCGGGATCGCGTCGGTGCGGTGCCCGATGCCCTGGTCCGACAGCACGAGCACGGGCGTCTGGTATTCCTCGGCGATGTTGAAGGCGTCCACCGCGACCCAGAAGCAGTCCTCCACGTCGGTCGTCGAGAGCACGACCTTCGGCGCGTCGCCGTGCGTGCCGTACAGGCCCTGCAGCAGGTCCGCCTGCTCGGTCTTGGTCGGGATGCCCGTCGAGGGCCCGACGCGCTGCACGTTCAGCACCACCAGCGGCAGCTCCGCCATCGACGCGAGGCCCATCGCCTCGAGCTTCAGCGAGATGCCGGGACCCGACGACGCCGTCAGCGCCTTCACGCCGGCCGTCGAGGCGCCGATCGCCATCGAGATCGAGGCCAGCTCGTCCTCCGGCTGCATCATCGTGCCGCCGAACTTCGGCAGCTCCTTGCCGAGCCACTCCATCACCTCGGACTGCGGAGTGATGGGATAGCCGGCGAAGAAGCGGCAGCCCGCGACCAGCGAGCCGAACGCGAAGGCGTCGTTGCCCGAGATGACCATCCGGGTGTCGCCTTCCTTCACGCTCACGTGGGCGGTGGCGTGTGCGTGCTCCGCGGCCACCGCGACCCCGGCGTCGAGCGCGGCGATGTTCGCGGCCACCACCTTCTCGCCCTTGCGCCCGAACTTCTTCTCGATCGCGCGGGCGAAGCCGTCGCGCGGCAGGTTCAGCGCGCCGGCCAGCACGCCGACCGCCACGATGTTCTTGGCGAGCGCGCTCCCGCCCTTCTCGACCGCCAGCTTCTCGAACGGGACGGGCATCACGCGGGCCTTGAATTGCTCGGGCAGCGGGATCTGCTCCGCGGGCGTCTTGTCCTGTTCGTCTACGAAGATCAGCGTCTTCGGGCCCGGCATCAGCTCCGACCGGAAGCGCCCGTAGTCCGCCCAGTTGAACGCGATCAAGACGTCGAGGTCGTCGCCCTGGGACAGCACCCGGCTCGACGAGAGGCGGACCCGCACCGACGACTCGCCGCCGCGGATTTGCGGGCCGAAGGACTTGACCAGCATCCCGAAGAGCCCCTCGTGAGCCCCGACCTGGATCAGCAGCTCACCGGCAGAGACCACGCCGTCGCCACCGGCGCCGGCGATCCCTACGCTGAGGTCTTCCTTGGACATCGTCACCCCTCCAAACCCGAGTACGAACTCGGGATTAGCCGAACGTCGCAATCTAATTGGGTTTGACGCAGCGAACAAAGCACGCAACCTTCATATGCAATGACCGCGCCACGCCCGAGCGTGCACGCCTCCGCAGGGAGCACCGCCGGCAAGTTCCCCCGAGACGCCTGGCTCCTGGCGGCCTTGGAGCGGGAGCATCTGGTGGCAGCCAGTGCCGGGCAGGAAATCCGGCGCCAGGCCCCGGAGTGGTCCGCCACGATGGTGATCCACCGGGGCTGGGCGGCCGCCGACGTGGTCGTGAAGACCGCGGCCCGCGCCGCCCACGTGCAGGCCGCGAACCTCGATCAGGTGGACGCGACCGCCCTCCATTTCGTCCAGGAGGGGCTCGCCCGCCAGTACGCGGCGCTGCCGCTCTCGGCCACCAACCGCGTCATCCGCATCGCCACCGCCGATCCGCTGAACCTCGACGCCGAGCAGGCGCTGGGGTTCGCGTCGGGCCGCCAGGTCGAGTTCTTCTACGCGCTGCCGGAGCAGCTGCTGGAGCGTCTCAACGAGGTGTACCGCCCCGAGCGCCCGATCGAGCGGCTCGTGAGCGGGCTCGGGCACGAGCGCGTGGTGGACGCCGAGGAGGCGAAGGCGCCGCCGCTCGCTTCGGCGGTCGAGGCTCCGGCGGCGCGCCTGGTGGACGCGACGATCTCGGACGCGGTGCGGGAGCGGGCGAACGACGTGCTGTTCGAGCCCACGGAAGAGGGGCTCGTCATCCGCTACCGCATCGACGGCGTGCAGAAGGAAGTGATGAAGGTGCCGAAGGCGGCGGCCGGCTCGGTGGCGCGGCGCCTGAAGGTGATCGCGAACCTCGACATCGCCGATCCCCTGCACCCGCACGACGGCCGCGCCTCGGCGAAGGTGGACGGCAAGCCCTGGGACCTGCGCGTCTCGACCACGCCGGCGGGCCGCCTCGGCGAGAGCGTGCTGGTGCGGCTGCACGACCCGATGCACTCCACGCGCTCCGTCGGCGAGCTGGGCCTGTGGGCCGACGAGCGCGCGTTGCTCGAGGGCCTGCTGCAGAACCGGGACGGGGCGATCCTCATCGTCGGGCCGGCCGACAGCGGCACGACGACCACGGCGTACGCGGCGTTCCAGCGCGCCCACACGCGCGCGGGGAACGTGGCCACCGTCGAGGAGCCGATCGAGTTCCGGCTGCAGGGCGTGAACCAGGTCGAGGTGAGCGAGAAGAGCGGCTTCAGCTTCGCCGAGGGCCTGCGCTCGGCGCTCCGGCAGAACCCCGAAGTGATCCTCGTGGGCGAGGTCCACGACCCGGAGACCGCCGAGGCGTCGTGGCAGGCGGCCCGCTCGGGGCGGCTCGTCATCACGGTGGTGCGCGCGCGGGACGCCGTGTCCACGATCGCGCGGCTCGGGGAGATCGGGCTCGACGTTCGGGTCGTCGCGGCCTCGCTGCGCGGCATCGTCGCGCAGCGGCTCGTCCGGCTGCTCTGCACCAACTGCGCGGTCCCGACCGACGTCGAGTCGCTGCCGCCGCCGCTGCGGCCGCCGGGGAGCTTCGACCGGCCGGTGGCGATCAAGGCCGCGAAGGGCTGCCCGCAGTGCGGTTTCACGGGCTACCGCGGCCGTGTGGCGATCCAGGAGACGCTCACGGTGGACGCCTCGATCGCCGGGATGATCGCGGCCAACGCCTCGGCCGACAACCTGGTGCGGGCGGGCCGGCGCTACGGGATGCGCTCGCTCTGGCAGGCGGGGCTCAGGCGCGTGTGGGCCGGCGAGACGTCGCACGACGAGCTGGTGCGCGTCGTGGGCGAGCCGGACCTGGCCGTCGAGGTTCCGATCCGCGCCTCGGGCGCCACGCCCCTCCCGCCGCCCCCGGTGGCGGCGCCCGCCCCGCCGCGGCCGCGCGCGCCCTCGCGCCCCGTCGTGCCACCGCCCCGCGACAGCCGGCCCGCGCCCGCCGTCGACGCCGAGGTGCCGCCGCTCGAGGCCGAGGTCCCGCCGCCCGCGGCGCCCGTCGAGGCCGCGCCCGCCGCCCCGCCCGAGGCCGCGCCGCCCGGCAATCCGCCGCTCATCCTCATCGCCGACGACGATCCGGCGATGCGCGTGCTCGTCATCACGATCATGAAGGCGCAGGGCTTCGAGGTGGCCGAGGCGGTGGACGGCCTCGACGCGCTCGAGCAGGCGCAACGGCTCGCGCCCGCCGTGCTGCTGCTCGACATGGACATGCCGCGGCTCGACGGGTTCGGCGTTCTCGAGGCCCTGCGGCGCCGCCTGGCCGGCCGCGCGGTGCCGGTCGTGGTCGTGACCGCGCACGACGATCCCGCCACCGAGGCCCGCTGCATCGAGCTCGGCGCGGAGGACTACCTGACCAAGCCCATCCAGCCGTCGTCGCTCGTCGTCCGTGTCCGTGCCGTGCTCCGGCGCGTGGGGGCGCAATACGCGTGGCCAAGATCCTGATCGTCGAGGACAACCCCGACAACATGAAGCTCTTCACGGCCGTGCTCTCGATCCGCGGGCACAAGGTCGTGGGCCTGCCGGGCGGCGAGCAGCTGCTCCCCACGATGCAGGCCGAGCGCCCCGACGTCGTGCTGCTCGACATCCAGCTCCCCGGGGAAGACGGCTTCCAGCTCCTGGAGAAGCTGAACGCGACGCTCGGCGCCGCGCGCCCGCCGGTCGTGGCGCTCACCGCTCACGCGATGAGCGGCGACCGCGAGAAGGCGCTGCGGGCGGGCTTCAGCGGCTATCTGACCAAGCCGATAGACGTCGGCACCTTCGCCGCCTCGGTCGAAGCGTTCCTCAGCGGCGCTTGACGCCGGCGCGCGTCTATCCCTCGGTGGGCGCCGTGCAGCGGGCCGTGGTCGCCTGCGAGCGGTGCCGGCGGCTGCGGAGCTACTGCCGGCAGGTGGCGCGCGAGAGGAAGCGTGAGTTCCGCGACCAGACCTACTGGGGCCGGCCGGTGCCCGGCTTCGGCGACCGGAACGCCCGGCTCCTCGTGGTCGGGCTCGCGCCGGCCGCGCACGGCGGCAACCGCACGGGCCGGATGTTCACCGGCGACTCGAGCGGCGATTGGCTGTACGAGGCGCTGCACCGCTTCGGCTTCGCGAGCCAGCCCGGGTCCGTGGCCCGCGACGACGGCCTCGCACTGGACGACTGCTACGTGAGCGCGGCCGTGCGGTGCGCGCCCCCCGGCAACCGGCCCTCGCCGTCGGAGACCGCGGCGTGCCGCCCCTACCTGGCGGCGGAGATCGCGCTGCTGGCGCGCGTCGAGGTCGTCGTCACCCTCGGGCACTTCGCTCACGCCGCCTGGCTGGCGGCGTCGGGCTGGGCGGCGCGCCTCGCCCCGGGCCGCCGCGGTCCCGAGCGGCGTGATGCGGTAGTACCGTCGGCGCTCGTCGTCGTCCTCCGGGGCCGGCCGTTCGCGCGGCTCGACGATCAAGCCGTCCTCGAGCATGCGCTGGATCGAGCGGTAGAGCGTGCCCGCGCTCAGGCGAATCGCCCCGCCCGTGCGCTCGGAGACGTCCTGGATGATCGCGTAGCCGTGGCGGTCCTCGCCGGCGAGCGCGAGCAGGATGTGGAAGACGGCCGGCTGGAGCGGGAGGAAGGCCTGCGCTTCGCGTGCGGGATAATTCATCCCGTCGAGG
>DATKNX010000066.1:0-5581 GCA_035541085.1 Gemmatimonadales bacterium
GCTCTTGGTCTTGTTGCGGAAGAAGCCCGTGCTGCGGATCTCGCCCTCGAACACCGCGGGGTCGGCCGCCGCGTAGTCGCCCGCCGTCCGGTATTTCCGGAACAGGTCCTTGGTGACGATGTTGACCCGGGCGTCGGTGCACTGCGCCGAGAGGATCGTCGCCACGAGCAGCTCCAGCGGTTCGCGATGGTCGAGCGAGCACCTCGCGTCCGGGTAGCGCCGCTGCAGCCGCGCGACGATCTCTCCGATCCGCTCGGCCGCGGGCGCGAGGCTCGGCCTGCCCTTGCGGCGCACCGGTGCCTTGGCCTTCCCGTGCCCCCGCGCCCCGGTGCCCCTGTGCCCGCCGCCTTTGGCCTTCCCGCGCGTCGGCATGTCAGCCTCTCCTCCGCCTGGCGAATCCCAGGAAATCGTCCGCGTCGCGGGTGTTGAGCACGTCGCGGGCCTCGAGCCATCCCTTCCGCGCGACGCCGACGCCGAAGTCGAAGTTGTCGAGGCCGGCGAGGCTGTGCGCGTCGGCGCCGATCGCGATGGGCACGCCGGCCTCGCGCGCCCGCGCGCACCAGTGCCAGTCCAGGTCCAGCCGCTGCGGGTCGCCGTTGATTTCGATCGCCACGCCGCGTTCCGCCGCGCCGGCGACGATGGCCTCGAGGTCGAGCGGATAGGGATCGCGGCCCAGCAGGAGGCGGCCCGTAGGGTGGCCCAGGATCGTGAAGTGCGGGTCGTCCATCGCCCGCAGCACGCGCCGCGTCATCGTCTCGCGGTCCTGCTCCATGCGCGAGTGCACGGAGCCGATGACGAAGTCGAACCGGCCCAGGACCGCGGCGCCGTAGTCGAGCGCACCGTCGGCGAGGATGTCGGCCTCGATGCCCTTGAGGATGCGGAAGTCGGTCCACGTCGCGTTGAGCGCGTCGATCTCGGCGTGCTGCCGCGTGACCGCGTCCTCCCGCAGGCCGCCGGCGTAGGCCGCGGCCACGGAGTGGTCGGTGAGACCGAGGTAGCGGAACCCCGCGGTGCGGCACGCGTCCGCGAGCTCCGCGACGGTGTTCGTGCCGTCGCTGTAGACGCTGTGGGCGTGCAGGGCGCCGGCGAGGTCCTTGCGGTCCACGAGCTTCGGCAGCGTGCCGGCCGCGGCGCGCGCGATCTCGTCGCCGCCCTCCCGCAGCTCCGGCGGCACCCAGGCCAGGCCCAGGGCCGCGTAGACGTCGGCCTCCTCCGGGCAGGGCACGAGCGCGCCGGCTCGATGCAGGCCGCCGGCGTCCAGCTCGTAGCCCCGCGAGCGCGCGTGCGCGGCGAGCCGCTCGAGGTGCGAGGCGCTGCCGGTTGCCCGGACGAGGCACGCGCCGAAGCGCTCGGCCGGCGCGCCGTAGAGGTCGGCGGCGGTGTCGTCGCCCAAGCGCACCTGCCAGGCACCCTCGGCCCCGGCCCGCGCTTCGCGCACGCCGGGGAGGGTCGCAAGGGCGGGTGCGAGATCGGCCGCGGGGTCCCGCAGCGCCAGCGCGAGATCCACGTCGCGGCTCACCTCGGCGCGGCGCCGCACGCTGCCGGCGACCGCGACGCGCTCGACGCCGGGCAGGGTCGCCACGGCCGCCCGCAGCGCCTCGGCGGCGCCGCGGGCGCGGTGCGACAGCCGGTACGCGCTGGTGCGCCGCAGGAACTCGACGCCCCGCAGGATCTTCTCCGCCGTCTTCTCGCCGAACTTGGGGAGGCCGGCCAGGCGGCCGTTGCGGGCGGCCAGCTCCAGCTCCGCGACGGTCGAGATGTGGAGCTGCTCGTGCAGCGTCCGGATCTTGGTGACGCCGAGGCCGGCGATCTTCCGCATCTCGACGAGGCCGTCCGGGACCTCGCGGCGCAGGTCCTCGAGCAGCGTCGAGCCGCCGCTGGCCGCGTACTCGCGCACCACTTCCAGCGTCGCCGGGCCGATCCCTTTGGTGGCGGCCAGCTCGCCGGAGCCGAGCGCCTGCTCGAGGTCGCCGGGCCAGGCGTCCACGACACGGGCGGCGTTGTTGAACGCCCGGACCTTGAAGGGGTTCTCGCCCTTCAGCTCCTGGTACGACGCGATGGTGTCGAGGAGTCGCGCGGCGGCGTGCTTGTCCATCCGGTCCGGATTCTAACCCGGCGCCCCGGCGAGGGCGAGCAGCGCGAGCCAGACCATCTCCTCCGGCGCGGTGACGGAGAAGAAGCCCATCCGCTCGCCGGCCGGCAGCACGCTCGAGAACGGCGCAGACGCATCCGCGCGCGGGCGCGCCGCGAGCGGGAGCGTGACGGTGGCGTCGATCGTCGTGAAGCCCTGGCGCTCGGGTCTGAAGCCGAGCACCGCGAGCACGCGGGCGCGCCCGGCCTCGATCGCCGCGAACAGGCCGTCCACCGGCTCGTGGGCGGCGCCTTCAGCCGGGGCGGCCCACACGAGCCGCTCCGGCAGCTGGACGTACCAGACGCCTGGCGGGCTCGCCGGCGCGGGCGCGGCAGCGGCGAGAGCGGCGCTCAGCCGCTCGCGCGTCGTGGCGTGCACCGGATGGCCCGCCGCCCAGTGCAGGTACAGGTGATGGAGAAGCTGGAGGTACGCGGTCACGGCCTCGGCGGGCGCCTCGTCGGGCACCAGCTCGCGCAGCGCCCGCCCCACGGCGCCAACGAGCGCGAACGCGTCGGCGTCCGACGCATCCACGTGGGCGGAAACCAGCTCCGCCTTGATGTCCTCGAGCCGCGGCTGGCCGAGCGCGTCGATCACCGCGGTCCAGGGGTACGCGCGCGGCGCGCTCACGGGTCGCGCGGCAGGAACGCGTCCACGGTCTCGGTGAACAGCGCCGTCTGCTCGGCGTAGAGGGCGTGGCCGGAGTCCTCGAACACCACCAGCCGTGCCCGCGGCATCAGCGCGGCGAGCGTCTCCGACGATTCGAGCGGCACGGGATCGAAGCGCCCGTGCAGGATCAGCGTCTCCGCGCCGACTTCGGGCAGTCTCGGGCGCAGGTCGGTGCCGGCGAGACTCTCCCACACGGCGCGCTGGGCGCGCGCGGCGACCCGGAAGGGCGTCAGGTTTCGGGCCCGCGACGGATCGCGGAAGTAACCCGCCACCGACAGCTCGAAGGCGCGCCGCCAGAAGGCGTCGGGATCGCGCTCGCGCAGGCCCGAGCGCGACAGCGCCGCGCGGGCCGCGGCGATCTCGGGCCTCGCCTGCCGCTCGGCGAGGTTGCGCTCGAAGGCGGTGCGGACGTCGCCGTAGGCGCCGGCCGGCGCGACGAGCGCGAGGCGTGCCACGAGGTCGGGATGCTCGAGTGCGAAGAGGAGCGCGAGGAGGCCGCCCCACGAGAAGCCGAGCAGCGTGAGCGGCGCGGGGACGGCGCCGCCGGCGATGGCCGCGAGGTCGGCGACGTGCGCGCGCCAGTCGAGCGGAACGTCCGGCGGGACCGGCGACTGGCCACCGCCGCGCTGGTCGTAGTAGAGGATGGTGCGGCCGCGGGCGAGCGCGTCGAACTGCGGCCTCAGGTAGTCGTGCGAGGCGCCCGGCCCGCCGTGCAGGGCGACGACGACGGGACCACCGTCGCCGACCCGGCGCGCGAACAGCTCCACGCCCTCACCGGCGACCCGGCCGTCACGCACGGCGGGAGCGGTGCCCATCGGTCAGCGGCCGCCCGCGCGACGCGTGCTACTGCCTCCGGCCCAGCGTGACGGGCAGGGTGAGCGTCTGGTCGCCGCGGCGCACCCGGATGTCCACCGTGTCGCCGGGGTGGTGCTTCACCAGCGCGTTCTGCATGTCCACGAGGTTCGCGACCGAATCGCCGCCGATGCCGGTGATCACGTCGCCGGCCTTCAGGCCGCCGCTGTCCGCCGGGCTGCCGGCCGTCACGCCGCTGAGCAGCACGCCGCCGGGCTCGCTCGTCATGTCGGGTATCGAGCCGAGGTAGGCGCGCTCGCCCGCGGCCATCATCGGCGGCGGCGCGTTCACGTACGTGAGGCTCGCGCCGCGGCCGGCGAGGCGCCACGCCATGTCGGCCACGAGGCGCGCGACGGTCTCGATGCCGTCGGCGTTGATCTTGTCCCAGGTGTCGCCGGGCGCGTGGTAGTCGGCGTGCACGTCCGTGAAGAAGTGCAGCACGGGCACGTGCTTCGCGTAGAACGAGTTCTGGTCGGACGGGCCCCAGCCGGTGCCGGACGCGTGCACGTCCAGGTGGTAGGGCGCGTCCACCGAGTCGAGCAGGGAGGGCCACTCCTTCGCCGACAGCACGCCGAGCACGAGCAGCCGGGTGGCCCGCATTCGGCCGACCATGTCGAGGTTCAGCATCGCGTACGTCGAATCCATCGCCACGGCGGGGTGGTCCACGTACCAGGCAGAGCCGAGGTCGCCCTCTTCCTCGCCGCTGAACAGCACGAAGACGATCGTGCGCGCGGGACGCGGGCGGCGCGCGGCCAGGATGCGCGCGATCTCCAGCACGCCGGCGGTGCCCGACGCGTTGTCGTCGGCGCCGGGGTGCATCAGGTGCGCCGAGTCGCCGTGGGCCATCGAGCCGAAGGGGCCGTTGCCGAGGTGGTCGAAGTGAGCGCCGACGACGATGTCCTCGCCGGCGAGGGCGCGGCTCGAGCCCGGCAGGATGCCGATCACGTTCTCGGTCGCGCGGCCGGCCACGCCGGCGGCGCGCGTGCCGCTCGTGGGGTTCACGGTCCAGTGCTGCAGGTAGCCGCCGTCGTCGCCGCCCGGCCGGAGGCCCAGCCGCTTGAACCGCCGGGACAGGTACGCGGCCGCCGAATCGTTCTGCGGCGAGCCCGTGAGCCGGCCGTCGAGCGAGTCCGAGGCCAGGTAGCGGATGTCGCCGAGGATGGCGGCGGCCTGGGGCGAGTGCGTGGCCGGGGCCTGCTGAGCGGCCAGCGCCGTGGCGCCGAGCGCCAGCGCGGCGAGGGCGAGGATCGTCTTGGTCGTGGACATGGAGGGAAGGTAGCCGCCGGCGCGCCGCGCGCCTAGCGCGCGGGTTGTCTGGGGAGCGCCGGCGCGACATTCTCCACGCTCATGAGCGACGCATCCTCGGTGCGCATCAGGCCCGCGTCCGCCGCGGACCGCGGCTGGATCCTCGCCCTCGCCCCGCGCCTGCACGACTTCGGGCCGCCGCCCTATCGCGAGCGCGGCGTGATGGACCGCGCGGTCGTGGCATCCATCGGCGACGCGCTCCGCGCCGCGAAGCGGGACGTCGCGGTGCTCGTCGCGGAGGATTCGGTGGGCGGCCGGCTGGGCTTCATCCACCTCCACGGCGCCCGCGACTTCTTCACCGGCGAGGCGCACGGCCACGTGTCCGACATCGTCGTGGCGCCCGAGGCCGAAGGGCGGGGCGTGGGGCAGGCGCTGATGGCGGCGGCCGAGGACTGGGCGCGCGCCCTCGGCTTCCGGCTCTTGAGCCTCCACGTGTTCGACGGGAACGCCCGGGCCCGCGCGTTCTACGCGCGCCTGGGCTATGGACCGGACATCGTGAAGCTGATCAAGACGCTGCGTTGACCTGCGCCCTGCGCGGCGCGGCGGCCGCGGGCATATGTTGCAGCATCGCACGCGGATTCCGATCAGGGCGACCGGGCACGAGCGCCGGGCGACGCACGGAGGCGA
>DATKNX010000067.1:0-6388 GCA_035541085.1 Gemmatimonadales bacterium
CATCGTGGGCGGCTGCTGCGGCACCACGCCGGCGCACATCCGCGCCATCGCCGACGCCGTGCGCGAGGTGGCGCCGCGCCGCGTGCCCGCCGTCCCGCCCTTCACGCGGCTGTCGGGGCTCGAGCCGCTCGTCATCCGCCCGGACTCGCTGTTCGTGAACGTCGGCGAGCGCACCAACGTCACCGGCTCCACGAAGTTCGCCGGCCTCGTCAAGCGCGGCGACTACGAGGCGGCGCTGGAGATCGCGCGCGAGCAGGTCGAGAACGGCGCGCAGGCCATCGACGTCAACATGGACGAGGCCCTGCTCGATTCCCTCGCCGCGATGGGCTCGTTCCTCGACCTGGCGGCGGCCGAGCCCGACATCGCGCGCGTGCCCGTGATGATCGACTCCTCGCGCTGGGACGTAATCGAGGCCGGCCTCAAGCGCCTCCAGGGCAAGGGCATCGTCAACTCGATCAGCCTGAAGGAGGGCGAGGCCGCGTTCCTCGAGCGGGCGCGGCGCATCCGCCGCTACGGCGCGGCCGCCGTCGTGATGGCGTTCGACGAGACCGGGCAGGCCGACACGTACGAGCGGCGGGTCGAGGTGCTGACGCGCGCCTACCGGCTCCTCACCGAGCGCGCGGGCTTCCCCGCCGAGGACATCATCCTCGATCCCAACGTTTTCCCGGTGGGCACGGGAATGGCGGAGCACGCCACCTACGCGGTGGACTACATCCGCGCCTGCCGCACGATCAAGGAGACGCTGCCCCGCGCCCTGGTCTCGGGCGGCGTGAGCAATCTGTCGTTCGCGTTCCGGAGCAACGCGGCGGTGCGCCAGGCGATGAACTCCGCGTTCCTCTACCACGCACGCCGGGCCGGGATGGACCTCGGGATCGTCAACCCTGGCCAGCTCACCGTGTACGACGACATCCCCAAGCCACTGCTCGAGGCGGTCGAGGACGTCCTGTTCAACCGCCGCGACGACGCCACCGAGCGCCTCGTCACGCTCGCCGAGGGCGTCAGCGGCGCGAAGAAGGAGGCCGAGGCCGCCGAGTGGCGCGGCTGGCCGGTCGAGCGGCGCCTCCAGCACGCGCTCGTCGAGGGGATCCTCGACCACGTCGAGGCCGACACCGAGGAGGCGCGGCGCGCGCGCCCCGCGGCCATCGAGGTGATCGAGGGCCCGCTGATGGACGGGATGAACGTCGTCGGCGACCTGTTCGGCGCCGGCAAGATGTTCCTCCCGCAGGTCGTCAAGAGCGCCCGCGTGATGAAGAAGGCCGTGGCCTACCTCGTGCCGTTCATCGAGCGCGAGCGCGCGGCCGGCGGCGCCGCCCCGCGGTCGAACGGGACGATCGTCCTCGCCACGGTGAAGGGCGACGTGCACGACATCGGCAAGAACATCGTCGGCGTCGTCCTGCGCTGTAACGGCTACGAGGTCGTGGACCTCGGCGTGATGGTCCCGGCCGCCACGATCCTGGAGACGGCGCGCAAGGTGGGCGCCGACGCGATCGGCCTCAGCGGCCTCATCACGCCGTCGCTGGACGAGATGGTGCACGTCGCCGGCGAGATGGAGCGCGAGGGGTTCACGGTCCCGCTGCTGATCGGCGGGGCGACCACCTCGCGGGTGCACACCGCCGTCCGGATCGAGCCCGCCTACCACGGCGCCACCGTCCACGTGGCGGATGCCTCGCGCGGCGTGGGCGTGGTCGCGAGCCTGCTGAGCGCCGAGCGGCGGGGCCCCTACGCGGCGGGCGTGCGCCAGGAGTATGCGCGGCTGCGGAGCGAGCACGCCGGCCGCCGGGCCGACACGCGGCTCGTGCCGCTCGCCGAGGCGCGCAAGAACCGGCTCGCCCTGCCCTGGCGCGGCTACTGCCCGCCCCAGCCGGTGGTCGAGGGCGTGCGGGTCCTCGACGACTACCCGCTCGACGAGCTGCTCGCCACCGTGGACTGGACGCCGTTCTTCGCGGCGTGGGAGCTGAAGGGCCGCTACCCCGAGATCCTCGACGATCCGGCGGCGGGCCGCGAGGCGCGCAAGCTGTTCGACGACGCGCAGCGGCTGCTGGCGCGGCTCGTGGCGGAGCGGCGGCTCCGCGCCAGGGCGGTGTTCGGCCTGTTCCCCGCGAACTCCGTGGGCGACGACGACGTCGAGGTCTACGCCGACCGCGGCCGCCGGAGCGTGCTCGCCGTGCTGCACCACCTGCGCCAGCAGATGGAGCGCCCGCCCGGCCGCCCCAACCTCTGCCTCGCGGACTACGTCGCGCCGCGCGACACGGGCCTGCCGGACTGGATCGGCGCGTTCGCGGTGACCGCGGGCGTGGGCGTGGACGAGGTGTGCGCCGAGTTCGAGCGCGCGCACGACGACTACTCGGCCATCCTTACCAAGGCGCTCGCCGACCGGCTCGCCGAATCCCTGGCCGAGCGGCTGCACCAGCGCGTGCGGCAGGAGTTCTGGGGCTACGCCGCCGACGAGCGGCTCGACAACGCGGCGCTGATCGCGGAGCGGTACACCGGCATCCGGCCGGCCCCCGGCTATCCGGCCTGCCCCGACCACACGGAGAAGGCGGCCCTGTTCGGCCTGCTCGACGCCACGCGCCGCGCCGGCATCACGCTCACCGAGAGCTTCGCCATGTGGCCCGGGGCGTCGGTCAGCGGGTGGTACTTCGCCCATCCCGAGGCCGCCTACTTCGGCCTCGGCAGGATCGGCCGCGACCAGGTCCAGGACTACGCCCGGCGCAAGGGCATGGACGCGAAGGCCATGGAGCGCTGGCTCGGCCCGGTGCTGGGGTACGATCCCGATGCCTGAGCGCACGCTCCGCAGCCTGATCGACGACGGTCGCGTCCACGTGTTCGACGGCGCGATGGGGACGATGCTGTACGCCAGGGGCGTCTTCATCAACGTCTGCTACGACGAGCTGAGCCTGAAGGCGCCGGACCTGGTGCGCGACATTCACCGCGAGTACGTGAAGGCCGGCGCCGAGATCCTCGAGACCAACACGTTCGGCGCGAACCCGGTGAAGCTCGGCCACTACGGCCTGGCCGAGGAGACCGCGGCCATCAACCGCCGCGCCGCCGAGCTGGCGCGCGAGGCCGCCGGCGCGCGCGCCCTGGTGACGGGCGCCGTCGGGCCGCTCGGCATCCGGCTCGAGCCGTTCGGCGAGACCTCGCGCGTGGAGGCGTTCGAGCTGTTCAAGACCCAGGCGCAGGGCCTCTTGGACGGCGGCGTGCACGGCTTCGTGCTCGAGACCTTCTCGGACCTCGACGAGATCCACGAGGCGCTGCGGGCAGCGCGGTCCCTGTGCGACCTGCCGGTGTTCGCGCAGATGACGATCCAGGAGGACGGCGCGACCGCGTACGGCCACGACCCGGAGGCGCTGGCCCGCGCGCTGGACGAGTTCGGCGCCGACGTGATCGGGCTCAACTGCTCGGTGGGACCGCAGGGCGTGCTCGAGGCCATCGAGAAGATGGCGCGCGTCACGTCGCGCCCCCTCTCGGCGCAACCCAACGCGGGCCTGCCGCGCCAGGTAGGCGACCGCAAGATCTACATGGCCTCGCCCGAGTACACCGGCGAGTACGCCAAGCGGCTCGTCGAGGCGGGGGCGCGGTTCGTGGGCGGGTGCTGCGGCACCACGCCGGAGCACATCAAGACCGTCGCCGCCTACGTCCAGAGCGTCTCGCCGCGGCAGGTCATCGCCGTCTCGGCCGAGCCGGTGGTGGCGCCGACGGGCGTGGAGCCGGTGCCGCTGGCCGAGCGCTCGCGCTGGGGCCGCAAGCTCGCCACCGGCGGGTTCGTCACGACGGTCGAGATCGTCCCGCCGCGCGGCGTGGATCCCGCGGCGATGCTGGCGGGTGCGCGCGCGCTGAAGATCGCCGGCGTGGACGCCATCAACGTCCCCGACGGGCCGCGGGCCCAGAGCCGGATGGGCGCGCTGATGAGCGCGCTCCTGATCGAGCGCGAGGTCGGCATCGAGACCGTCATCCACTACTGCTGCCGCGACCGCAACCTGCTCTCGATGCTGTCCGACCTGCTGGGCGCCGCCGCGCACCGCCTGCGGAACCTGCTGATCGTCACCGGCGACCCGCCGAAGATGGGGCCGTACCCGGAGGCGACCGGCGTCTTCGACATCGACTCCATCGGCCTCACGAACCTCGTCCACCGCCTCAACCACGGCCTGGACCCCGGGGGCAACGCCATCGGCGCGCCCACCGCCTTCGTCATCGGCGTCGGCGTCAACCCGGTCGCCGTGGACCCCGAGCGCGAGCTCAAGCGCTTCGCGTGGAAGGTGGACGCGGGCGCCGAATTCGCGATGACGCAGCCGGTCTTCGACCCCGAGCAGCTCGAGCGCTTCATCGCGCGCACCGAGGGGTTCAGGATCCCGATCGTCGCGGGCATCTGGCCCCTGGTCTCCCTGCGAAACGCGGAGTTCCTCGCCAACGAGGTGCCCGGCGTCTCCGTGCCCGAGACGGTCATCGCCCGGATGCGCAAGGCGCAGGAGCGCGGCAAGGAAGCGGCGCTCGCCGAGGGCGTGGCCATCGCCCGCGAGATGCTGGAGCGCATCCGGCCGCTGGTGCAGGGCGCCCAGGTCAGCGCGCCGTTCGGCCGCGTGCCGGTGGCCCTCGAGGTCTTCGGCTGAGGGTGCCCGGGCGCGGCCGGTGCACCCCCTTGCACCCGCGTTGACGCGTCGCTGCAGTTTCGACCCGGCCCTGTCCCTCTTGCGCCGTTCGTAGTAAAATGTGGTACAACGACTTAGCGACCAGGCGACGATCGGCACGGACATTGCCCTTGGCGTCCCTGACTCTTCTCCCCGAGACCCGATCCAGAGTGCGCGAGTCTCCATGGCGCGAGACGACGGTGGCCGGCTTCACGATCTTCGAAGCCGTCCTGGTCATCCTGATCATCTTCGTCGTGGTCGCCACCCTGATCCCGAAGGTCGGCCAGACCCTGGGCCACGCCCGGGTCAACCGCTCGGCGAACGTCGTCGCCGCCGAGTTCCTCCTCGCCCAGTCGCTCGCCGCGCGGCAGCACGCGCCCGTGATCCTCGCGGTCAACTCGGCCACGCTGACGGTCACGATCAGCCAGCCGCCGCCGTCGAACACGGTGCTGCGGAGCTACGTCTTCGACATCACCTCCGACTTCAAGCTCGGCGCGCTCTCCGCGAACCCGTCCTCCGTGCAGGTGATGCCGAACGGCACGGCCAACGCCTCGATGCTGATCACCGTCGGGGGCAGCGACTACTACCACCTGGTGCGCCTCACCCAGGCCGGCCAGGTCCGCATCACCCAGTGACGCGGCGGGCCCGCGGGTTCACGCTGGTGGAGATCATGATGGCCGTCGTGATCTTCTCCATCGTGATCCTGTCGCTGGTCGGGCTCTCCTTCCAGGTGGCCAGGTACTCCACGCGCGCCACGGACCAGGCGCTCGGGATGGCGTCGCTGCTCGCGCACGTGGACCGCGCGGCGAACACGACCTTCGACAGCCTCCCCGGGATCGTCGGCTGCGACACCACGGTGAGCGGGCTGTACCGGGTGGCGGGCTGCACGGCGGTCGCGACGCTCTCGCCGCGGCTCGACAGCATCCAGATCATCGTGCGGTCCACGCTGCCGGGCGCCCGGCCCGACACCATCAACATGGAGCGGGGCAAGGAGCGGCGCCCCGTGCCGCTCAGGTGAGGTGGCCGCGGTGAGGCGCGGTCGGCGCGGCTTCGTGCTGGCCGAGCTGCTGGTGGCCCTGATCATCGCGGCCATCATCGGCGTCTCGCTCACCCAGCTCGTCATCTCCCAGTCCCGGTTCGTCGCGCTGCAGAGCGCCATTCTGCAGGCCCGCGGCGGCGCCCGCGCGGCCCTGAACGTGATGGCGAGCGACTTCCGGATGGTCGGCGACAGCGGGCTGGTAGCGGCGACGCCGGAATCGGTGACCGTCCGCGTGCCGTACGCCTACGGCGTCGCCTGCCTGCAGGCGGCCGGCAAGACGCTGGTGAGCCTCCTGCCGGCCGACTCGGCCACCTTCTTCTCGGCCACCAGCAGCGGCTACGCGTGGCGCGACACGACCGGCAAGTACGTGTTCGTCCAGCCCGCCACCGTCACGACGAGCCTGTGGCTCCTGTGCAGCTGGCCCTTCACCAGCCCGTCGATCACCACCCTGAGCGCGGGAGGATGGGGGCCGCGCGTCGTGGCGGTGGGGCCGAACGACACGCGCACGCCGCCCGGCTCCGTCATCTACTTCTACCAGCTCATCCAGTACGCGTTCGCGCCGTCGGGGCAGCTCCCCGGCCGGATCGGCCTGTGGCGCACGGTGGTGTCCACGGGCGAGCGCGACGAGCTGGTGGCGCCGTTCGACTCGAGCGCCGGGTTCCAGTTCCTCGACAGCACCTACACGGCGAACGCCAACCCGCCCACCGACCTCAACCAGGTC
>DATKNX010000068.1:0-4842 GCA_035541085.1 Gemmatimonadales bacterium
GGGAGGCACGAGGAGGCTCGATGGCGTTCGCCGCGACCAGCCGGAGGGTCGCCGAGCTGCTGGCCCTCGCCGACGTCCGCACCGACGGGAGCCGCCCGTGGGACATCCGGGTGCACGACCCGCGCGTGTTCGACCGCGTGCTCGCGCAGGGCTCGCTGGGCCTGGGCGAGGCGTACATGGACGGGTGGTGGGACTCGGAGCAGCTCGACGGGTTCATCCATCACGTGCTCGCAGCCGAGCTCGACACCAGAGTCGAGCCGTGGAAGGACGCGCTCCGCGTGCTGCGCGCCAGGCTCTTCAATCTCCAGAAACCGTCGCGCGCCTTCGAGATCGGCCGCCGCCACTACGATCTTGGCAACGACCTGTTCGAGGCGATGCTCGACCGGCGGCTCATCTACAGCTGCGCCTACTGGAAGGACGCCGCCGGCCTCGACGAGGCCCAGGAAGCCAAGCTCGACCTGGTGTGCCGCAAGCTCGGGCTCCGGCGCGGGATGCGCGTGCTCGACATCGGGTGCGGCTGGGGCGGCACGGCGCAGTTCGCGGCCGAGCGCTACGGCGTGTCTGTCGTCGGCGTGACCGTCTCGGCCGAGCAAGCCGAATACGGCCGGCGGCTGTGCGCCGGGCTCGACGTCGAGATCCGCCTGCAGGACTACCGTGACGTCGACGGGACGTTCGACCGCATCCTGAGCATCGGGATGTTCGAGCACGTCGGAGTCAAGAACTACCGCACCTTCATGCGCGTGGTCCGGAGACTCCTGGCGGACGACGGGCTCCTCCTGCTGCACACCATCGGCGGCAACCGCTCGCAGACCCGCACCGACCCCTGGACGGAGCGCTACATCTTCCCCAACTCGATGCTGCCGTCCGTGGAACAGATCGGCGCAGCCATCGAGGGCCGGTTCGTGCTGGAGGACTGGCACGCCTTCGGCCCGGACTACGACACCACGCTGCTCTGCTGGCACCGCAACTTCGAGGAGCACTGGCCGGAGCTGAGCCGCCGCTACGACGAGCGGTTCCACCGGATGTGGCGCTACTTCCTCCTCTCGAGCGCGGGCGGGTTCCGCGCGCGCAAGAACCAGGTGTGGCAGATCGTGCTCTCGCCGCACGGCGTGCCGGGCGGCTACGGCGTGCCCCGCTGACCGCTTGCGCGTGGCGCCCCGCGCGCGCAGACTTGTCGCCCTTCCCGAGCCACGGAGCCGCACCATGCGCAGGGCCGCCGCATCGTCGCTGTTGATCGCTTTCGCCGCGCTGGCGGGCTGCAAGGCCGCGCCGGCGCCCCTGACCGACGCCGACAAGACCGCGGCCATGCGGTCGGATTCCGCGTGGTCCGCCGCCATCGCCGCGACCGACATGGCGGGGATGACCTCACGCTACGCGCCCGACGCGATGCTGATGGCGCCCGACATGCAGACCTTCCAGGGGACGCAGCAGATCCACCAGTTCTACCAGGGCATGACGAGCGTCAAGGTGAACCTGCAACTGACGCAGGAAACGGCCGACGGCTCGGGCGACTTCATGTACACCACCGGCCGCTACCACTATCAGCAGATGCCGTCGGGCCCGTCGGAGGACGGCAAGTACCTCGAGGTCTGGAAGCGCGGCGCGGACGGCAAGTGGATGCTGGCCGCGCAGACGTGGAGCCGGAACGCGCCGCCGGCGCCGATGCCCGCGGCGCCGCCGGCCAAGCCGGCGCGGCGCGGCGCGAAGTAACCGCCGCCCGAACGACGAAGGGCGCCCGGCCGCGAGCCGGGCGCCCTTCGCGCATCGAGGATCCAGTGGGCGCTAGGAGCCCACGTTCAGGACCTGCACCGTCACCGTCGCCTCGCCCCGCGCATCCTCGGCGCGGCCCACCCGCACCGCCTGGCCCGGTCCCGCCTGCACGTCGAGCACGCCCACGCCCGCGATGCGGATCCGCTCGCTCGCCGGCGCCTGGGCGCTCGCCGCAGGCGAATCGGACCGGACCACCGCGTCCAGGATCGAGTGGCTGACGTAGGCGCTCGCGCGGATCGCCGCCGGCGCCTGCGCCGCGGCCTTCGACGCCAGCAGCGGCATCGCGGCGAGGAGCGCCGCCAGCGCGGCCGCGCGGAGCAGCAGCGCCAGGGTGGAGTCGGCCGCGCGGGCGGCCAGCAGGGAGGAAGAGATCGTTGCCATCGGGACACAAGATGCGCCCCAAAGGCGTTCGCAAGTATCAGTATTTCATGAGGTTACGCGTGAGACTCGGCCGACGCGGCGTGAGGGATCCCCTACGCGCCGGACCGCCGGCGGATCAGACGAGGCGGTGCTCCACGGCGTAGCGCACGAGATCGGCGTTGGTCTTCACGCCCATCTTCTCGAGCACCCGGGCGCGGAAGCTGGACACGGTCTTGGGGCTCACGCCCATCCGGGCGCCGATCTCCTTCAGGCTGAGCCCGCCCGCCAGGAAGCGGAACACCTCGAACTCGCGGTTCGACAGCGTCTCGTGCGGCGCCTTGGCCGCGCCTTCGACCACGCCCAAGGCGAGCTGCTCGGCCAGCTCCCGGGTCACGTACCGGTGCCCGGCGGCGATGCGGCGCACGGCCTCCACCAGGTCCGGCGGCGCGTAGCCCTTCGTGAGGTAGCCCGTGGCGCCGCCCTTGAGCGCGCGCACCGCGTACTCCTCCTCCGGCTGCGCGCTGAGGATGAGGGCGCGCGTGCCGGCGCTCGCCGCGGGGAGCGCCGCGAGCACCTCGAGGTAGCTCGGCCCCGGCATCCCGATGTCGAGGATGAGCACGTCGGGCTTCAGCTTGCGCACCGCCTCGAGCGCCTCGTCGCCGCGCGCGGCCTCGCCCACGACCTCGACCTCGGCCGCGCCCTGGAGGATGCGGCGCACGCCCTCGCGCACGACCGGGTGGTCGTCGGCGATGAAGACGCGCGTCACCGGGTGGCCGCCTTCCCGGCCGGCGCCAGCGGGAACGCGACGCGGATCGTCGTCCCGGCGCCCGGCGCCGACTCGGCCGTGATGGCGGCGCCGCTGCGCGTGACGGTGTTGTAGAGCGTGGGCAGCCGGAGGCCCTGGTCGTGCGCCAGGTCGAACACGAACGGCTCGAAGATGTGCGCGGCCCGCTCCGGATCGAGGCCGGGGCCGTCGTCCCGGACCGCGAGGAGCGCGAGGGCGGCGCCGTGCGGCCCGCCGGCATCGCGCGTGGCCGTCACCCGTATGCAGCCGCCCACGGGCAGCGCGCGGTTCGCCGCGTCCACGAGGTCCGCCACCAGCTGCGCCAGGCGCGTCGCGTCGGCCGCGACCGGGAGCGGCTCCGCGGCCACCGCCAGCTCGAGCGTCTTGCCGGCGGGCAGCAGCGCGCGCAGCGCGGGCTCGGCGTCGCGCAGCACCCGGCCGAGATCCGCGGGGCCCGCGCCGAGCGCGGGCGCGTGCGCGAAGCCCCTGAGCGCCGCGACCAGCGTCGCCGCGCTCTCCACCGTCCGCGACACCGTCTCCAGGTCCTCCGCCGCCTTGGGATCGGCGCCCATCTCCTCGCGCAGCAGGTAGAGGTAGGTGCGCACCGAGCCCAGGTAGTTCGCGATCTCGTGCGCCAGCACGCGCGAGGTGCGGGACGCCGCGTCCATCCGCTCGCCGCGGATCGCGTCGGCGGCGGCGGGATCGGTCACGGCCGGCCCGTCGCCTCCGCGCCGGCCGCGCCCACGTTCTTCGCCGTCACGTAGAAGCTCTCGTCCACGGCGAGCTGCGCCGCCTCGGGATCCGGCGCCGCCAGCGTCTGCCACGCCTCGGTGGGATGCAACAGGCGCGTCCCCAGGCCGGGCACCTGCACGCGCAGCGGCATGTCGAAGCCCGGCACCACGTTCTCCCACCGGTACGACAACGTCCCGTTCTCCACCTTGTAATCGAGCTCCGGGACCTTGGTGGTGCGCAGGTACTGGTCGAACACCCTGCCCAGGTCCACGCCGGCCTGCTGGCCGATGTAGGTCTCGATCTGCTTCGTCGTGACCGTCTGGTGCCAGAAGGTGTGGTTGAGGCCCCGCAGGATGTCGCGCCAGCGCGCGTCGTCGTCCACGATCTGCCGGATGGTGTGGAGCAGGTTCGCGCCCTTCGGGTACATGTCCCCGGAGCCGTCGCGGTTCACGCCGTACGGGCCGATGACCGTGGCCGTGTTGCGGATGCCCCGGCGGTCCCCGATCAGGTACGCCGCGCCGCCCGTCTTCCCCAGCTGGCACTCCGCGAAGATCCCTTCGGCGTACGCGGCGAAGCCCTCGTGCACCCACATGTCGGCCTGGTCCTGCACCGTGATGTTGTTGCCGAACCACTCGTGCGCGCTCTCGTGCACGATGATGAAATCGAACGTCGTGCCGATCCCCGTGCGCGAGACGTCGAAGCCGAGGTAGCCGTTCCGGAAGTGGTTGCCGTAGGCCACCGCGCTCTGGTGCTCCATCCCGAGGTGCGGCGCCTCGACGAGCTTGTAGCCGTCGGCGTACCACGGGTACGGCCCGAACCAGTGCTCGAAGCACGTGAGCATCGGCGTGGCCTGCTGCCACTGGCGCTTCGCCGCGTCGAGGTGATAGGCGAGCGGCCAGAAGTCGCGCGTCAGCGGGCCCGCCTCGCCCTGGAGCGTGTCGGTCCAGTGGGCGTACGTGCCGGCGTTCACCGCGACGTCGTAGCTGTTGATGGGGTCCGCCACGAACCACTCGAACGTCGTGGTGCCGTCGGCGTTGTGGGTCGTGCTCCGCAGGCGCCCGTTCGACACGTCGGTCATCGAGTCGGGCACGGTGATGGCGATGCGCTGGCTGTCGGGCTCGTCGCCCAGCCAGTCCTTCAGCGGCCACCACACGCTCGCCCCGAGCCCCTCGCACGTCGTCGCGACCCAGGCGTGG
>DATKNX010000069.1:0-2673 GCA_035541085.1 Gemmatimonadales bacterium
CCGGGCGCGGGGTGCCGCGCGCACGCGGCGAGCGCGAGGGCGAGGGCGCCGCTAGCGGCGCGCCAGCGCCGCATCCACCCCCCACACGATCAGCGGCATCAGCAGCTCGTGGTGCCCCGTCAGCAGGTAGCCCTTGCCGCCGGCCTGCGTGGGCCGCTGGACGACGTTGAGCCGGGGCCGGTAGTGGCGGATCATGTCGCAGTCCACGGCGGTGAAGCCGGTGGGCTTGCCGCCGCCGAGGTTGCGCGCCACGGTCAGCGCCTTCAGGAACACCTCCGGCATGATGACCGCGCTGCCGAAGTTCAGCACAACCCCGCCGTCGTGGAGCGCGGGGACCGCCGCCGCGAGCCGCCGGAAGTCGCGGAAGCTCAGCTCTCCGGTCGCCCCGCCGTCGGCGCCCGGGTGCTGGTGGATGATGTCGGCGCCGAGCGCGACGTGCACGGTCGCCGGCACGCCGCGGCGCAGCGCCGCCATCAACACGCACTGCGCGCGGCCCGGCACGGTCGTGCGGCGCTCCAGCCAGCGGCCGAGCGACTCGCCGAAACCGAGCCGCTCCTCGCGGCCGGCGGCGATGGCCGCGTTCATCTCGGCGCCTGTCTCCTCCGCCATCCCGAACGTGCCGTCGCCCAGGCCCGCCGCGACGTCCTCGCTGGTGCCGCCGAAGGCCGCGAGCTCGAAGTCGTGGATGGCGGCGGCCCCGTTCATCGCCACGTGGGTCAGCACGCCCTTGTCCAGCAGGTGCACCAGCAGCGGTCCGAGGCCCGTCTTGATCACGTGGCCGCCGATCATCGCGATCACGCCGCGGCGGCCCGCGGCGGCGGCGACGTCGGCGACGACCGCGCGCAGGTCCCTGGCGGCGAGGACGTCGGGCAGCGACGCGAGGAAGTCGTCGAAGCTGCGCTCGCCGCGGGGCGGCACCTTGGCGAGCAGCGTGGGATCCACCTTGTTCGGCCGCCGCGCGATGGGCACCGTCCTGATGCGCGAGAGATCGGCCTCCGGCACCTGCCGGCCGTCGTTCATCCCTACCTCCGGCTCCGGAGCGACATGCTGAGCGAGCCGAGCGACATCGTGCTCTTGATCACGAGCGGGATGCGCGTGGAGTCCGCGGCGAGGTAAACGATGGCGCGGCCGCCTTCGGCGAACAGCCCCCGACTCTTGAACACCGGCCGGATGGCGATGGCGGCGAAGCGGCCCGCCGGCGTGTCCACCGTGTCCTCGGAGAGCACCGTCAGCTTCACCGGGTTCCGGTCGGGCTTGAAGTACCGCGGGAAGGTGTAGGTCTGCCCGACCTCGAGCGGGATGGTGCGCGCGAAGTAGAAGAAGGACGCGTCGTCGAGCGGCTGGGCGGTCGTCGGCAGGCTGTCCTTCGCGTCCTGGACGTAGTACCCGGCGTTGGGGTGGATCTCGTAGCTGTGGTAGT
This sequence comes from Gemmatimonadales bacterium, assembly GCA_035541085.1. GTDB lineage: Bacteria > Gemmatimonadota > Gemmatimonadetes > Gemmatimonadales > JACORV01 > Fen-1245. Next base: position 1,421 of record DATKNX010000069.1, read on the forward strand.
AGCGGTGCCCGTTCTCGTTGTTGTTCTGGACGAACCGCAGCGACGTGAGGTCGGAGGTGCTGAACCAGGACTCGAGCGTGTCCGTCATCGAGTAGAAGAACGCCGCCTTGCCCCGGATCACGAACAGGACGTGGTACGCGGGCACGCCGCGCACCGTGTCGATGCCGGCGACCTCCATTATGGCGCGGCCGACGTGGAAGATCCCGAACTTCACGTCGTACTCGAGCTGCTCGCCCGCGGCGAACGGCAGGCGCAGGGCGGGGGCGGAGTCGCGCGCCGCCGCGGTGGTGTCGCCGGCGGGCGTCTGGGCGGGGGCGGTCGCGGCGATGAGCGCGACCGCGCACGACGTCAGCGCGGCGCCGCGCCTCACGGGGCCGACGCCGTGCGGGACTGCGGCGGGGGAGGGCCGTGGCGCCGGCGGCGGCCGCGCCGCCGGCCTTCCCGCTCCCGGGCGGGCGCCTCGGCCGGCTCCGCGTCGGGCGGCGGGGCCTCGTCCGTCCGGCCCGGGGCGGCGGCGGCGAGCGGCCGGTGCCGGCGGGCGACGGCCCACACGTCCCAGGCGGCGCGCAGCGGCCGCGCGCGCGACTCGCGGCGGCGCAGCGTCGCCGGGCTGGCGAGCGGCACGACCTCGGCGCGCCGGGCGTGCCGCGCGACCTCGAGCAGCAGCTCCGCGTCCGCAGCCCAGCCCTCCGCGCGCAGCAGGCCGCGGCCGCCGCGCTCCGACAGCATCCGGGCGAGCGTCACCAGCCGGATGGCCTTGAGGGACGACACCCAGTCGAAGGGGCGGTCCAGCACGCCGCGCCGGTGGCGCCGGAGCAGCGCCGCCAGGAGGCGGCGCACCAGCGCCTCGCGGCGCGGGAGGCCGGGCCGCCGGCGGTAGTCGGCGAGCGCGACGTCGGCGCCGCTCTCGATCTTCTTCACCAGCTCGGGGATGTCGTCCGGGGAATCGGAGAAGTCGGCCTGCAGCAGCACCGCGAGGTCGCGCCGCGGCCGGTCGGTCCGCGACACGGCGAGCCGCAGCAGCTCCTCGACGCTCCGGGCGTATCCCTGGCGCTGGCGGTGCGTGATCAGCGTGAGCGGCAGGGCCCGCGCGTAGGGCGCCAGCACCTCGTCGGTGCCGTCGGTCGACCCGTCGTTCACGACGAGCAGCTGGTACTCGCGGCCGAGCGCGCTGAAGACCCGGCGCACCTTCCACAGGACGAGACCGACGGTCGAGGCCTCGTTGTAGGCGGGGACCAGCACGTAGATCATCC
>DATKNX010000070.1:0-9920 GCA_035541085.1 Gemmatimonadales bacterium
CGCGAACGCCCACAGCGGGATCACCACCAGCGCCCCCACCAGCGACAGCGCGATGGAGCGCCGTCTCCCGAGCCGGTCCGACACCAGGCCGACCAGGACGCCGCCGGTGACGGCCCCCAGCATCGAGAACGCCGTGAGCGCCGCTCGCTTCGCCGGCGTGAAGCCCCAGTCCCGCTGCAGGAACGTCGGGTACATGTCCTGCGTGCCGTGCGAGACGAAGTTCATCATCGCCATCAGCAGCACGAGGTAGAGGAACAGCTTCCAGTGCCGCCCGACGGCCCGGCCGAGCCCGCTCCAGCTCTCCTCGCGCGAGCGCCGCCACACCTCGGACTCCTTCACGCGGTACCGGACGAACAGCGCCAGGAGCGCGGGCAGGCCGCCGATGAAGAACAGCGGCCGCCAGCCCCAGCGCGGGAACACCACGAAGTAGCTCAGGGCCGCGAGGAGGTAGCCCACGGCGTAGCCCTGCTGCAGCAACCCCGACAGCACGCCCCTCAGGCGCGGCGGGACCTTCTCCATCACGAGCGACGCGCCGACGCCCCACTCCCCGCCCATCCCGATGCCGAACAGCGCCCGCAGCACGAGGAACGCCGTGAAGCTCGGCGCGAGGCCCGACAGCACCTCCACGACCGAGTAGAAGACGAGGTCCGCCATCAGCGGGATGCGCCGCCCGTAGCGGTCGGCCAGCAGGCCGAACACGAACGCCCCCACCGGCCGGAAGGCCAGCGTCAACGCGATCGAGGCGGCGACCTGCTGGTCGGTGCGGTGGAACTCCCTGGCGATGGCCGTCAGGGTCATCACGACGAGGAAGAAGTCGAAGGCGTCGAGCGTCCAGCCGAGGAAGCCGGCCGCGACGGCGGCGCGGTGGTCGGCAGGGGCCGCCGAGGCGGCGGGCGGGTGGCTCATGACGGCCGCCAACATAGCCCAAAAGCGCGAGGCCCGCTCGGAGGGGCGGGCCTCGTCACCGGCGTGCCGGACGGCCGTTAGATGCCGAATGCCTCGGGCGGCTGGGGCTTCGGCACCGGCTTCTTCTTCCCACGGCTCATCGCTGGCTCCAGGGTGACGGGTGGCGGTGAATACCTATGCACTGGAGTGAATATATATGCACTCCCGCCGCCCGCAAGCCCCGCCGCTAGCCCACCCGCTCCAGCCGCGGGTTGGGCCGGAACTCGCGCCCCACCTTGGCGCACGGCTTGCCGTCCACCTGCACCACGTCGGCCGTGAAATCGAACCGCCCCTGGTAGAGCGACGAGCCCACGCCGTAGGCGTCCACCGGCACGCCCTGCTCCTCGAACTGGCGGATCTTCTCGGCCGTGAAGCCGCCGGAGACGACGATCTTCACGTCCCGGAAGCCCTCCGCGTCGAGCGCGCGGCGCACCTTCCAGACCAGCGGCGGGTTCACGCCGGTGGGGCGGAAGTGCCCCATCTCCGGGATCAGCGACTTGTCCACCATCGTCTCGGAGGTGTCGAGCCGCACGCCGTAGAGCCGCGGCCCGAGGGCGCGCGCGCACGCCAGGCTCGTGCCCACGCAGTCGTTCTCGAAGTCCACCAGGGTGACGACGCGAACCGACTCGGGCACGTGCTCGGCGAACTTCCGCGTCGCCGCCACGGTGTCGCCGCCGTACGCGGCGATCAGCGCGTGCGGGACCGTGCCCACGCCCTCGCTGCCCCACCACGACGCCTGTGCGTCGGTCGAGACGCCGATCGCGCCGGCGATGTGGGCGGCGTAGCCGTCGCCCGTCTGCACCAACCAGTGGTCGTGGCGGGCCGGGAAGAACATGATCTCCTTGGGGCGCGCCGCCTCGACCACGCGGCGCGTGTTGGTCCCGACCTTGGTGCGCCGCGCCAGCACGCCGAGGTACACCGTCTCGAGGTGCGCGAACGCGTCGTACGGCCCCTCGATCAGCATCACCGTCTCCCACGGCTCGATCTCGTCCCCGTCGTACAGGGCGTGGACCGTGAGCTCGCGCCACTCGATCGCGCACTGCTTGAGGACTGCGATCGCCTCGTCCACCCCGCCCAGGAACGCGGCCGTCTTGCCGAACACCTGCATCGTCACGTGCGGGCGGTTGCCGTTGGCCAGGAGGATGTCGCGCGTGCGGACGAAGTATTTGTCCGAGTAGTAGCCCGTCCGCATCTTGTCCACCGGGAGGTGGAACGTCATGGGGTCCAGCCGGGGGCGGCGGCTCATGGGGCCTGGAAGTGCATCGCCTTGAGCTCCTCGAGTTCGGCGCGGAGGCGCGCGGCGTTCGGAATGTCGGGATAGCGGTCGAGGAGCCGGCGCAGCTCCACCACCGCACGGCCCGAGTCCTTCAGGTTGTCGCGGCAGATGTTCGCCGCCAGCAGGGCGAAGCCCGCCCGGCGGCGCGGGTCGGGTGAGCGCTTCTCGCCCTCGCGCGCGGCGAACAGCGCCAGCTCGTAGTCCTTGAGCTCCCGCAGCGCGAGCTGGCCGAGCCGCTCGCACGCCACGAGGTCGCCCGGCTCCGCCGCGATGACGGCGCGGTAGGCCTCGGCCGCCTTGGCGACGTCGCCCCGCGCGACCATGGCCTCGATGTTCGAGTGCTGGTTCACCGACGGTGTCGCGGCGCCGCTGGGCATGGTGAGCGCGCCGACCACCCGCCCGCCCCGGCTGACGAACGCCCCGTCCACCACGCCGTAGAGCAGCACGAACGCCCAGCCGGCGAGCGCGAGCAGGAGGGGCGTCCAGTTGAGCAGGACCACGCCCTCGAGCAGCGTCAGCAGCGTCGCGACGCCCATGACGATGGCGAGGAAGACGAACCGTCCCCAGGCGGTCGTCGCCGAGAGGTGGCCCATTTCGAACATCCCATATCCCGGCTGCGGGAGCGTTCTAACAAAGCGGGCCGCGGCCGGGTCGGCAAGGCGGTGCCGCGCGCCCCCGACGCGCGCCGGCGAGCCCGGGCGGCCCGCCCGGCCGCGGCTAGCCGTCCCGGTCCTTCTTCTTCTTGCCCCTTCTGCCGTCCTTCCGCGCGCCCAGCCCTCGGTCGATGGCCTCGACGATGGTGCGGAGCGTGCGGATCCGGGCCCACAGCTTGTCGTTCGACTCGACGATGGTCCACGGCGCGTAGGTGGTGCTGGTGTTCTGGAGCATGTCCACCACCGCCTGCCGGTAGGCGTCCCACTTCTCCCGGTTGCGCCAGTCCTCCTCGGTGATCTTGTACTGCTTGTACTCGACCTTCTCCCGCTCCTTGAAGCGCCGCAGCTGCTCCTCCTTCGAGATCTGCAGCCAGAACTTCACCACGATCGTGCCGAAGTTCGTGAGCGACAGCTCGAACTCGTTGATCTCCTGGTAGGCGCGCCGCCACTCCGCCTCGCTGCAGAACCCCTCGATCCGCTCCACCAGCACCCGCCCGTACCAGGTGCGGTCGAAGATCGCCAGGTGCCCCGCCTTGGGGATCTGGCGCCAGAACCGCCACAGGTAGTGGTGCGTCGCGTCGTCGCCCTTCGGCGCGGCGATGGGGATCACCGAGTAGCCGCGCGGGTCGAGCGCCTCGGTCACGCGCCGGATGTTGCCGCCCTTTCCGGCGGCATCCCAGCCCTCGTAGCCGATGATGACGGCGCGCCGCTCCTCGAAGCAGCGGAACTCCAGCTCCCGCAGCCGGTACTGGCACTCCTTCAGCGCCTCCTCGTACTCCTTCCGCTTGAGCGACTTGGTCAGGTCCACCTTGTCGAGGACCGTCTGCATTTCCTTCAGCGCCTGCACCGACACGCTCGCGCGCGGCGCGCGCTTGGGCGCCGCCGGCGCCGCGACCTTCGCGTTCAGCGCCGTCTGCATCGCGTCGGCCAGCGTCTTGAAGATCTTGATCAGGCGGTAGCGCTTGTCGGTCGCCTCGACGACCGTCCACGGCGCGTAGGCGGTGTTCGTCCGCTCGAACATCTCCTCGGCCGCCTCGGCGTAGTCGTCGTACTGCTTGTGGTGCTCCCAGTCCTCCTTGGTGATGCGCCAGGAGTCGTACTTGCTCTTCTCGATCTCCTTGAACCGCTTCTTCTGCTCCTTCTCGCTGATGTGCAGCCAGAACTTCACGATGACCGTGCCGTCGTCGGTCAGCATCCGCTCGAACTGGGCGATCTCGTTGTAGGCGCTGCGCCACTGCTCCGGCTTGATCAGCTTCTCGACGCGCTCGACCAGCACGCGGCCGTACCACGAGCGGTCGAAGACCGCCATCTCGCCGCGCGCGGGGATCTTGGTCCAGAACCGCCACAGGAAGGGCCGCAGCAGCTCCTCCTCGAGGGGCGCCGAGATGGGATGCACCTTCACGCCGCGGGGATCGAGCCGCTCGACCAGCTTGCTGATGGACTCGCCCTTGCCCGCGGCGTCCCAGCCCTCGAAGACGACCGCGACCGGGACCTTGGCGTCGAAGCACTGGCGCTGCAGCTCGCGCAGCTTGTCGCGCAGCGCCGGGAACGACTTGTCGTAGGCTTCTTTGTCGATTTTCTTGTCGAGATCGAGCGTCTCGAGCATGGCCGGCACCTCGAGGGGCGGAAGAAGAAGAACGCAGGCCAGCGGCTGGCTTCCACTACATGGCACCCGGCTCCGGTGCCGTCAAGCTGAGAGGCGCATGGACAACCTCTGCCACACGCTGGTGGGCGCCGCGCTGGCGGAGGCCGGGCTGCGCCGCCGCACGCCGCTGGCCACGGCGACGCTCCTCATCGCCGCCAACATCCCCGACGTGGACGGCATTCTCTACTGGCTGCCCCTGCCGAAGGAGGACGCGCTCGGCTTCCGGCGCGGCTGGACGCACGGTGTCCTCGCCATGGCCGCCTGGCCGTTCGTGCTGACCGGGTTGATGCTCGCGTGGGACCGCTGGATCCGCCGGCGCGGCCACCCCGAGCGCGAGCCCGCCCGGCCGCGCGCGCTCCTCGCGCTGTCGCTCGTGGGCGTGCTCACGCACCCGCTCCTCGACCTGTGCAACACGTACGGCGTGCGCCTCCTGATGCCGTTCAGCGGCCACTGGTTCCACGGCGACACGCTGTTCATCGTGGACCCGTGGATGTGGCTGCTGCTGGGCCTGGGCTGGCTCGTGGCGCGAGAGCTCAGGCGCCGCGGCGCGGCGCGGCCGGAGCGGGCGGCGCGCGCCGCCCTCGCCGTCGCGACCGCGTACGTCCTCCTGATGGCCGCGTCGAACCTCGCGGCCCGCGGCATCGTGCGCCGCGCGGCCCTGGCCGAGGGCGGCGCCGTCTCCTCGCTGATGGTCTCGCCGCTGCCGCTGGATCCGTTCCGCCGCAGCGTCGTCGTCGCGCGCGAGGGCGGCTACGAGCTGGGTTCCTTCGACTGGCTGCACCGCCCGCACTACCGCCGCGAGGGGGCGCCGGTTCCGCGCTACGGCGGGCTGGACGAGCCGGCCGTGCGCGCCGCGGCGGCGGCGACACGGACGGGCCGCATCTTCCTCGACTGGGCACGCTTCCCCGTCTGGGACGTCCTGACCACGCCGTCGGGCTACGAAGTCCTGCTCGCCGACGCGCGCTACACGCTCTCGGGGCGCGCGCGGTTCGGCGCGGTGGCCATCCCCGTCCCGCGGGCGATATCTTCTCCCGCTCCACCAACCTCGCCCCGGGAGTCCCCGTGATCGACGCCCTGTCCCGCCGCGACTTCCTCCTCGGCAGCGCCGCCGCGATGCCGCTCGTGCGCACGATGGTGCCGCGCGGCTCGGCGCCGCTCGGCGCGCCGGCCGTGCTGCGGCGGCCGCCCGCGCAGCCCGTCGTCGTGGCGTCGGCCAACGGCATCCGGGGCGTCGCGAAGGCGTGGGACCTCGTCGCCGCCCACGGCGCGGACACGCTCGACGCAGCGATCGAGGCCGTGAAGATCGAGGAGCTCGATCCCGACGACATGGCGGTCGGCTACGGCGGCCTGCCCAACGCCGAGGGCGTCGTGCAGCTCGACGCCGCCTGCATGCACGGGCCCACCAGACGCGCCGGCGCCGTCGGCGCGCTCGAGGGGATCAAGACGCCGAGTGAAGTCGCCCGGTGCGTGCTCAAGTACACCACGCACATCCTGCTCGTCGGCAAAGGCGCGCAGGACTTCGCCGTCCAATTCGGGTTCAAGATCGAGGACCTGCTCACCGACAAGGCGCGCGACGCCTGGCTGCGCTGGCGCGCGAGCCTCAACCCCGACGACAACTACCGCGACATCCCCGAGGGCCAGCTCTTCCCGGCGCCGCCCCACGGGACCATCAACTGCAGCGCGGTGAACGCGAACGGCGACGTCTCGAGCGTGACCACGACGAGCGGCCTGGCCTTCAAGGTCCCCGGCCGGGTCGGCGACTCGCCGATCGTCGGCGCGGGTGTCTACGTGGACAACGACGTCGGCGCCGCCGGCTCCACCGGCCTGGGCGAGTGCAACATCATGGTCTGCGGCGGCTACGGCACGGTCGAGGGAATGCGCCGAGGCCTCTCGCCGACCGACGCGTGCCTGGAGACGCTGCGCCGCGCGGTCGCGATGACCGAGCCCCGGCTGCTCGACGCCGCCGGCCAGCCCAAGTACGACCTCCAGTACTACGCCGTGAACAAGCGCGGCGAGTTCGGCGCCGCCGGCCTCTACCCCGGCGCCCAGTTCGCCGTGCACGATGGGCGCGAGGCCCGGCTCGTGGATTGCGCGCACCTCTTCGAGAGGCCCGCCGGCCGGTGACCGCGGCGAGGGCGGCAGCGCGGATGGCCGCCCTGGCCCTCCTGCTGGCCGTCCCGCGACTCGCGCGCGCCCAGGTGCCGGAGGAGCCCTGGTCGTTCCTGCTCGTGCCGCTGCCCATCTACAGCTCGCTCGACGGCCTCGGGGTCGAGCTGGTGGGCGGGTGGTGGAAGTCCGCGCCTCCCGGCCCGATCCCCAACGGCGCGACGATCAGCCCCGGTGCCAGCATATCCACCAGCGGCACCAAGGTCCTCTCCCTCACCTACAACAACACCGGACGCGTGCCGGGCTGGCGCTTCCTGGGCACCGCGGGCTACGAGCGCTTCGAGCGCGCGCCTTACTTCGGCCTGGGCAACGACGCGACCATCAGCGATTCGCTCGAGAACGCCAACGGCGGCGACGCCCACTACTACCGGTACTCCCTGACGCGGCTGTCGGCGATCGCGGCCGTCGAGCACCAGGTCGCGAGCCACGTGCGCCTGCACGCCGGCGTGCAGTACCGCCACTACCGCGCGCTGCCGCTGGGCGGGGCGCCCACGGCCCTGGGCGCCGACCTCGCGAGCGGCGCTGCCTCCGACACCGGCTCCGCGAACACGTTCGAGCTGCGGGCCGGCGCGCTGTACGACACGCGCGACGAGGAGGCCTCCCCCTCGCGCGGCGTCCTCCTCGACGCGATGGGCGCGAGGGCGCTCAAGGGACCTGGCGACTTCTCCTACACGCGCTGGGCCTTCGACGCGAACGAGTACGTGCCCGCCGGGAGCGAAACGGTCCTCGCGTTCCGGCAGGCCGTGCAGCTGGCCCGCGGCACGCTGCCCTTCTACGTCGAGTACGAGCGCCTCACCACGTGGCTCCCCGCCGACGGCTTCGGGGGGATCGCGACGCTGCGGCAGAACATCCAGGGCCGCTGGCTGGGGCCGAACACGGCACTCGCGAGCGCCGACCTCCGCTACAAGTACTGGGACACCGCCATCGGCATCAGCCCGGTGCGCCTGTGGCTGGTGGTGCACGCGGACGCCGGTCGCGTGTGGAACCAGGGCGGGGCCTTGCCGTGGTCGGGGTTCCACACCGGCTACGGCGTCGGGGCGATCGGCCAGTTCGGGCGCTCGGGGCTGTTCGGCCTCGAGCTCGGCTGGAGCCCGGACGCGCACGTCCAGTTCGGCACGACCGTGACGCTGGGATACTGACGGGGAGGTGATGCAGTGATGGGGTGATGATGTGAGACACACGACCGCCAAGCGCGCCACTCACTTCCTCACTTCATCACGTCATCACCCCATCACCTCCCCGTGTATTATTCGCCCAATGTCCCACATCGCAGTCCTCGCCGGCCTCGCGCCGAACTTGCGCGCGCCCTCCATCGGCGCGTTTGCTTCGCTGTTCGTGGCCGGGCTCGCGACGAGCCTCACGCCCTGCATCTACCCGATGATCCCCATCACCGCCGGCCTGCTCTCGGGCACGGCGCGGGGCCAGCGGCGCACGGGCCGCACCGTCGGACTCACGCTCACCTACGCCGCGGGCCTCGCCCTCGTGTACGCCACCCTCGGGCTCCTGGCCGGGCTCTCGGGGAGCCTCTTCGGCACGGTCTCGTCGAGCCCCTGGGCGCGCCTGGCGATCGGCAACCTGCTCCTGGTCTTCGCCCTCGCGATGCTGGACGTGATTCCGGTGAACGCGCCGGCGCGGCTCGCGGCGTGGGCCGGTGGGCTCGCCGGCGGCAGCTACCCCGGCGTCCTGTTGATGGGCGCCACGTCCGGCGTCGTGGCGGCGCCGTGCGGAGCGCCGGCGTTCGCCGCCGTGCTCACCTGGGTCGCGGCGACGAAGAGCGGGCCGCTCGGCTTCGCCTACCTGTTCGTCTTTTCCCTCGGGATGACGGCCATTCTCGTGCTGGTGGGCATCTTCTCGGGCACCGTCTCGGCGCTGCCGAAGTCGGGCCGGTGGATGGAATGGATCAAGAAGGGGGCCGGCGTGGTACTTCTCGCCATGGCCGAATACTACTTCGTGCTCGCGGGGCAGTCGTGGTGAGCCCGACTCGTCGCCTCGCCCTTTTCCTCGGCGTGGCCGCCGTGCTCGCCCTCGCGCCGGCGGGCACGCTGCGCGCGCAGGACGACGTCGGTCTGGCGGTCGGCACCGCCGCCCCTTCGGCCGCCGTGCAGGACCTCCAGGGCAATCCGGTGGACCTCGCGCAGCTCGTGGGCAGGAAGCCGGTGATCTTCGAGTTCTGGGCGACCTGGTGCCCGCTGTGCGCGGCCCTGATGCCGAGGATCCAGGCGGCCTACGCCAGGTACGGCGCCGCCGTGGATTTCGTGGAAGTGGCCGTCGCGGTGAACGAGACGGTGGCCTCGGTGCGCCGCCACGTGGACGAGCATCACTACCCGTTCCGCTTCCTGTGGGACGCCACGGGTGCCGCGGTGCGGGCCTACCAGGCCCCAACGACCTCCTACGTGGTGGTCGTCGACAAGGCCGGCCGCGTGGTGTACACCGGCACCGGCGAGGACCAGGACATCGACGCCGCCATTCGCCGGGCCACGGGGAGCTAGCGCCCCCGGCTCATCGGCCGCCGGCGGCCGAGCCCCGTCCGCGTCACTTCGCCGGCCCGCTCAGGTACTCGTCCAGCATCCCCTGAGCCAGCCGGCGCTCCTGCAGCTGCCCCAGCCGAAGCACGTCCACCAGCGCCAGCGCCCGATGCAGCTCCTCGCTCGCCTGTGCCGCCTGGGGCGCCGCACGGTAGAGCGGCACGAGGCCGATGCCGCGGACCGCGCCCTTCTCCTCCGGCCACACGGCCGACGGGCCCTTCGGGATCTTGGCGCCGACCGACGGCACGGCCGCAGCCGTGGGGATGCCCGCCGTCTCCGCACCGAGCACGGCCGGAAACGCGTACCGAACCCCGTGCACCAGGAACTCGAGCAGGGCCTGCCGGTTCACCCGGCGCTCCCGCGCCTCGACCAGTCCGGCTCGCTCCAGGCGCCGCACCCCGCGGTGCACTTCGGCCACGCCCACCCGGACGATGCTGGCCATGGCGAGGTAATGGGCGCCCGGCGCCCGCGCCAAGGTGAGCGCGACGGCCACGTCGCTCGGGCGAAGGGTCGGCTGCTGGCTCACGGGCGTGATTCCATATTCCGGAATCGGTAATCTATTGCAGAATCAACCGTTGGACAAGCAGGAACGAAGAGAGGCCCGGCGACGGCCGGGCCTCTCAGGGTGCGCTTGGCGGATCTCAGTGCGAGCGGGTCGTGTCCGCGCCAGCGATGCGATCGATCGCCGCCCCCAGGTCCGTGTAGGACGT
>DATKNX010000071.1:0-6916 GCA_035541085.1 Gemmatimonadales bacterium
GCGGTGCGGGCCATGTCCATCAGCTGATCGACGCCGAAGACGACGGCCACGGCCTCCACCGGCAGGTTGAACTGGGCGACCGTGGCGGCGAGGATCACGATGGCCGCGCGGGGCACCCCCGCCACGCCTTTGCTCGTCAGCATCAGCGTCAGCATCATCAGCAGCTGCTGGCCGAGCCCCAGGTGCACGCCCGCCGCCTGCGCGACGAAGATCGAGGCCACGCCGAGGTAGAGCGTCGAGCCGTCGAGGTTGAACGTGTACCCGACGGGGATCACGAAGGCGACGATCCGGCGCGGCACGCCCATCTGCTCGATGCGCTCCATCGCCAGCGGCAGCGCCGCCTCCGACGAGGCGGTCGAGAACGCGATGAGGGCGGGCTCCTTGATCGCCCGCACGAACGCGGCGAGCGGCACCCGCGTGAGCAGGATGACGGGGAGCAGCACGGCGAGGACGAACACCGCCAGCGCCGCGTACAGCGTGAGGATCAGCGCGCCGAGGCTGGCGAGCACCCGGAGCCCGCCGTGGCCGACGGTGAAGGCCAGCGCGGCGCCGACGCCGATCGGTGCGAACTTCATCACGATCGCGGTGAACTTGAACATCACTTCGGCGAGGCCGCCGCAGAACTCGACGACCACCTCCCGCGGCCGCCCCCGGACCTGCGTGAGCGCGAGGCCGAACAGGATGGACCAGAACACCACCTGCAGCACCTCGTTCGCCGCGGCGGCCTCGAAGAAGCTCTGCGGCACGATGTGCTGGAGGATCGTGGCGAGCGTGGTCTTCGCTTCGGCCGCCGGCGCCGCGGCCGCCGCGCCGCCCAGGGCGACGCCGACGCCGGGCCTCAAGGCGTTGACCATCACGAGGCTCACGACCAGGGCGAGCGTCGTGACGACCTCGAAGTAGATCACCGCCCGCACCGCGAGCCGGCCCACCTTCCGGAGGTCGTCGCCGTGGCCGCTGATGCCGACCACGAGGGTGGCGAAGACCAGCGGCACGATGATGGACTTGATCGCCCGGAGGAACAGCGTCGAGAGCGGCTGCAGGCTCTGGCCGACCTCCGGCGCGGCCCACCCGAGCACCACGCCCGCGACCATGCCGACCAGGATCCACTGGGTCAGCGTGCGCCGCTTGAGGAAGCTCCACATGTCAGGGCCGCCCCGGCGCGGTCACAGCGCCCGCGCGAGCTGGATGGCGCCGAGCACGGGATCCACGGACTCGGGGCGGATGGTCGCCGACGGCACGTCGGCCACGATCCGCGCCACGACCCGCTTCCGGTAGCCCTCGTGCCGGGCGAGGAGGCTCCCGCCCAGCGCGACGCCGACCGCGGCGCCCGGCGGGAAGCGATCCGCCAGCGCCCGGACGTGAGTGGCGAGGTCGTCGGAGCCGGCGTCCACCAGCGCGCCGGCGACCGCGTCGCCTTCCTCGGCCGCCGCGAGCACGTCGGGCGCGAGGCCCGCCACGCTCGGGATGTCGGCGACGGTGGCCCAGCGCACCAGCTCGCCGAGGCCGGAGAGCCGCAGGCGGGCGAGAACGCGGGCGGTGAGGAGCGTCCGCCGGCCGCGCCCCTCCATCGCGAGCCCGACGGCACGCAGGGCCTGTCTCGCGAGGTCGTAGCCGGAGCCCTGGTCGCCCACGACGGCCCCGAGCCCGCCGATGCGCGTCGTGTCGCCGCCCGGCAGCCGCGCCCACGCCACCGACCCGGTGCCGGCGAGGAGCACGATGCCGGGCGCGTCGCCGAACGCCGACTGCAGCGCGATGGCGCCGTCCACGGTGACCGCGACGCGGGGCGCGAGGCCGGCATCCTCGAGCGCCGCCTGGAGGGCGAGCCGGTCCTCCTCGCGGCCCACGCCCGCGGCCCCCACGACCAGCACGTCGCCCTTCACCTCGCGCTCCGCCTTGCGCAGCGCCTCCCGGCACGTGTCGAGGATGCGCGCGGCCACGGCCACCCCCTCGCCGGGGCGCATCGCCCCCGGCGCGCCGTCGGAGCGCACCAGCACGGTGCCGTGCTCGTTCGCCACCGCCGCGGTGCTGTGGGAAGCCCCGGCGTCCACGCCGATGAGGATCCTCATTCCCGTGCGCCCGTGCGCCCGTGCGTCTGTGGGGCCGGCCTCAGCGAGGCCCCCAGCCCGATCCCCACCGTCAGCGTGGTGCCCAGCGGCACGTACCAGGGCCAGGCGAGTCGGCTCATGCCGACCAACATAGCGGGGCGGCCCAGCCACGCCGCAAGCGGGCCGGCGAACACGACCACGGCCATCACGACGGACGCCGCCACCAGGGCGAGAACCACGTCGCGCTCGCCGACGCGCCGGAAGCGCGCCAGCACGAACGCACCCAGGAGCGGCCCGTAGGTGAGCGAGGCGATGGAGAGCGCCACCACGACGACGGGCGCCTCGCGCTGCCGGAAGAGCAGGGCACCGATCACCAGGATCGTCCCCCACAGCAGCGTGAACAGCCGGCCCACCCGCAGGAGGTGCGCGTCGTCGCCCGCCCGGCCCGCCAGCGGCGCGTAGAAGTCGTTGGTCGTGGCGGAGGCGAGCGAGTTGATCGCGGACGCGTGGGTGCTCATCGCCGCCGCGAGGAGGCCCGCCACGGCGAGGCCCGCCGGGCCGCCCGCGAGGTGCGTGACGATGAAGCGCGGGAACACCTCGTCGCTCCTGAGGGCCCGCGCCGCCGGGAAGGCGGCCCACATCGCCGCGCCGACGAGCAGGAAGAGGGCGAACTGCGCGATCACCACCACGCCGCTGCCGACGAGGGCGCGGCGCGCCTCGCCCAGGGAGCGCGTGGCCAGGAGCCGCTGCACGATGAGCTGGTCCGTGCCGTGCGAGGCCGCGGACAGCATCGCGCCGCCCACCAAGGCCGTGAAGAACGCGTACGGGGCGGTGAGCGAGACGCCGAAGTCCACGACGCGCAGCTTGCCGGCGGCGGCCGCGGCGGCGAGGCCGCCGGGCGCGAGGTGCAGCGCGACGCCGAGCGCCGCGGCGCCCGCGGCGAGGTAGACGGCCAGCTGCACCACGTCCATCCACACCACGGCCCTGAGGCCGCCCGTGTACGTGTAGAGCAGCGTCGCGGCGCCGAGCACCACGATCGAGACCGGGTACGACCAGCCCGTGATCACCGCGAGGGGGATGGCCGTGGCGAAGATGCGCACGCTGTCGGCCATCGCCCGCGTCAGCATGAAGACGCCCGACGACGTGCGCCGCGCGCGCGGGCCCCAGCGCCCGCCGAGGAGCTGGTAGGCCGTCTGCAGCTCGCCCTTCGCGTAGGCAGGCAGGAGCAGCCACGCGATGCCGATCCGCCCGAGGAGGTAGCCGAAGGCCAGCTGCAGGAAGGTCATGTCACCGGCGTAGCCGATGCCGGGCACCGAGATGACCGTGATGGCCGACGTTTCGGCCGCCACGATGGAGAGGAGGATCGCCCACCAGGGCAGCCGGTGGCGGCCGAGGAAGTAGTCGGACGCGCCGGCCTGCCGGCGGCCGAGCCACATGCCGGCCACGACGACGCCGGCGAGATAGGCCAGCGCGACGACCCAGTCCACCGCTCGCATGGCCGCCAAAGAAAGGGGCCCGGAGAGGTTTTCTCCAGGCCCCACTGTGCGTCGGTGCTTCTGTGCGTCTGCCTCTTACACCGTAAAGCTGCTCCCGCAGCCGCAGCCGCCCGTCGCATTCGGGTTCTCGAACGTGAACCCGCTGCTCTGCATCGTCACCGTGTAGTCGATCGTCACGCCGTTCAGGTACTGGCCGCTGAAGGCGTCCACGAACATCCGGACGCCCGACGACTCGATGACGACGTCGTCCTCGGCCGCGGCGTCCTCGATGCTCAGGCTGTACTTGAACCCGGAGCAGCCGCCCGGCATGACGCCGACGCGGAGCCCCGCGGTGGCCGCTGGCGCCTGCTCCGACTCGATGACCTTGCGCACCTGCTCGGCCGCCTGCGGCGTGAGCGTGAGCTGGATGGAGCCCGTATCCTGCTGCGTCGTGCCCATTTAACCCCTCGCTGGAATTCCTAGTGCCTGTCTCAAGTTTAGACAGTCGGGCCGGCGCCGTCAACTCGGCGATCGCGCCGCCGCGCGCGACCCGGCGTCACTTGCCGGCGGCGCGGACCGCGAGGTCGGCGACCTCGGGCCGCACCCGCAGGATCTGGTCGTTCTGCCTGGTGGGATGGACGCGGTTGGTGAGCAGGATGACGAACAGGTCCTTCGCGGGATCGATCCAGATCGAGGTGCCCGTGAAGCCGGTGTGCCCGAACGCGCGAGCCGACATCTCGTCGCCGGCGCTGGAGCCCTTGCTCGGCGTGTCCCAGCCGAGGGCGCGGCTCGAGAACGTGGAATCCTGCACGCGGCTGAACTCGGCGACGGTCGCCGAGTCCACGATGTGCCCCGTGCCCCCGTGCCCCGGTGCCCCCGTGCCCCCGTCCCTGAGCAGCATCTGCGCGAACCTCGCGAGGTCCGGCGCGGTGCTGAACAGGCCGGCGTGCCCGGAGACGCCGCCCATCGCGAAGGCGTTCTCGTCGTGCACTTCTCCGCGCACGAGCCGGTGGCGGTACGTGGTGTCCATCTCCGTGGGCGCGATGCGGCTCCGCCAGCTCGCCGGCGGCCGGAAGCGCGTGTCGCGCATCCCCAGCGGCCGGAACAGGTGGGCCTGGAGGTAGCGATCGAGCCGCTGCCCCGTCACGTGCTCGACGACCTGCGTGAGGACGATGGCGCCGAGGTCGGAGTACGCCATGCACGTGCCGGGCGGCACCTCGAGCGGCTCGGCGTCCACGAGCGCGAACATCTCCTCGCGCGAGTGCGCGCGCTCGTAGAGCGGCTTCCACGCCGGGAGTCCCGAGCTGTGGGTCAGGAGCTGCCGGACGGTCACCGTGCTGTCGCGGAACGCCGGCACGTAGTGGACGGCGGGGGTGTCGAGGGCGACGCGGCCTTCCTCGACGAGCTGCATCATCGCGGTCGTGAGGCCGACGACCTTGGTCAGCGACGCGAGGTCGTAGACGGTGCGCGTCGTGACCGGCCGGCCGCCCTCGTAGTCGAGGCGGCCGAACGCGTGCAGGTAGAGGATCGTGTCGCGGCGGCCCACCGCGACGACCGCGCCGGGAAACGCCTTCCGCGCGACGGCGGCCTCGATGAAGCGGGCGAGCGAATCCCAGCGGTCGGGCATCGTGTCCTGTCGGGGAGGGGCGCTCACGGCGATGAGGGTCGCGAAGGCGAGCGGGATCACCGCGTCGAGCCCGGCCGCGCCGCAGGCCCCGGGGGCGCCGGGCGCTGGAGTCCCGTGCCCGCGGGGAACGACGGCGGGAGCGTGACCGGCAGGTGCCCGGTGACCGGCGCGAGGCCCCACAGGGCGCGCGCCACGGCCTTCTCCATCGCGTCGGTGTCGGACCAGGCCGCCACGAAGGTGCTCACGTTCGGAATCTGCGCCACGACGTACGGGCTGCCGAAGGAGACGGCCACCACGGGCTCGGCCGCGGCGATCTGCTCGACGAGCCCGGCGACCGGATCGGGAATGTCCACCGCGTCGGGGTGCCACGCCGTGGGCCGGGAGGCGGCGAGGAAGACGACGAAGCCGGCGGCGGCGGCCTCGGCCCGCGCGGAGTCGAGGCTCGCGGGCCCCGAGGCGGGCCACAGGCGCATCGTGCGCAGCGTGTCCACGGCGCCGCGCCAGGCCGCGACGACGCCGGCGCCCACGTCGCGGCTGTTCTCGTCGCCGTAGGTGAGCACGAAGACGCGGTGGCGGCGGGCCGCCGGGATGGGCGCGAGGCCGAGGCTGTCCTTGACGAGCACGAGGCTGCGCTGGGAGATGTCGGCGGCGAGCGCGGCGTTGCCGGCCAGGCCCACCGCGGCGGCGATGCGGTCCACGCTCACCAGCCGGTGCTGGAACAGGCCGAGCCGCTTCTTGACGTCCAGGACGCGCGCCACCGACGAGTCGAGCCGCGCCTCGCTCACCTCGCCGCGCGCGACGGCGGCGGCGAGGGAGTCGATCGCGGCGTGCGCGTTCACCGGCATCAGCAGGATGTCGGCGCCGGCCTCGAACGCCAGCACCGCGGCCCGCGCGGCGCCGTAGCGTCCGACGATCGCGCCCATGTTGAGCGCGTCGGTGACGACGAGGCCGCGGAAGCCGAGCTGGCCGCGGAGCAGCGTGTCGAGGACGAACGCCGAGAGCGAGGCCGGCGGCGCGTCGGGTCCGGCGAGGCCGGGCACGGCGATGTGGGCGGCCATCACCACGTCGGCCCCCGCGCGCAGCGCGGCGCGGAACGGCACCAGCTCGACCGTGTCCATCCGCGCGCGGCTCGCCGTGATCACCGGCAGCGCGAGGTGCGAGTCGGTGCCCGTGTCGCCGTGGCCGGGGAAGTGCTTCGCGGTCGCGAGCATCCCGTGCTCGCGCAGGCCGCGCACGAACGCGCCGCCGAGCGTGGCCACGAGGGCCGGGTCCTCGCCGAACGACCGGACGTTGATGATCGGATTGGCGGGATTGTTGTTGACGTCCACCACGGGCGCGAAGTCGAGCTGGATGCCGACCGCCCGGCCCTCGAGGGCCGTGACCCGCCCCACCTCGTACGCGTCCAGCTCCCGGCCGGTGGCGCCGAGCGCCATATTGCCGGGGAAGGAGGTGCCGCCGCGGGTGCGGGTCGCGAGGCCCGACTCCAGGTCGGCGGCGACGAGCAGCGGAATGCGCGCCGCGCGCTGCAGCGTGTTCAGCTTCTCGGCCACGTCGTAGGGCGAGGACGCCACGCCGACGATCAGGCCGCCGACCTCGTCGCCCTGCACGAGGCCGAGCGCGGAGTCGAGCGCGGCGGCGTCGTTCGCCCAGTAGTCGCCGGGGATCCACGGCATCACGAGCTGCGCGGCCTTCTCGCGCAGGGTGAGCGCCGGCACGGCGGCGCCGGGCGCGAGCGCGAGCGACTCGGGCGCGGCGGCCGCCGACTCGGC
>DATKNX010000072.1:0-9581 GCA_035541085.1 Gemmatimonadales bacterium
GAGGAGATCCGCCTCGTGCTGCGCCATCCGGGGCAGGTGAGCCAGCTGGGTCGCTCCTTCTCGTGGACCAGCGCGCGGGGGCCCAGCTCGACGCGCGGGGTCGAGGTGGCGGTCTCGGTTCGCGCCGGCCGGACGCGGATCACCGTGGACGAGAGCCTCGGGAACCTGATCGGGGGCGTGTTCGGCGGGATGGGCGGCGGCCTCGGCGGCGGGGGCATGGGCCTCGTGATCCCGCTGAGCGCGGCGGTGCTCGGGGCCCCGGCGTTGGCCGTGATGGTCCCCCTGTGGCTCGGCTCGGTGTACGCGGGGGCGCGCGTCCTCTACCGGCGCAACGTGCAACGGCGCCAGCTGGAGCTCGAGGGGCTGATGGAGCGGCTGGCGGCCCTCGCCCAGGAGCTGACCCCGGGCCAGCCCGCGCTGCGCGCCGGCGAGCGGCGCCGGCTGCCGTAGGCGATGGACACCCGCCGCATCGGCTCGCTCGAGGTTTCGGCCGTCGGGCTCGGCTGCAACAACTTCGGCACGCGCCTCGACTTCTACGGCTCGGCGTCGGTCGTGGAGACGGCCCTGGAGGCCGGCGTCACCGTCTTCGACACCGCCGACGTCTACGGGGCGGGCCGGAGCGAGGAGTTCCTCGGCGGCGTGCTGGCGCCCCACCGCTCGCGCGTCGTGATCGCCACCAAGTTCGGCATGGACATGGGCGGCGGCCGGAAGGGCGCGCGGCCCGAGTACGTGCGGCGGGCCGTGGAGGCCAGCCTGCGCCGGCTCCGCACCGACCGCATCGACCTCTACCAGCTGCACCGCCCGGATCCCGAAACGCCCCTCGCGGACACGCTGGGCGCACTGAACGAGCTGGTGGCCGGCGGCCAGGTGCGCGAGATCGGCTGCTCCTGCTTCACGGCGGCGCAGCTGGCGGATGCGCGGGCGGCGGCGGGCGGCGGCGCGAAGTTTGCGAGCGTCCAGAACGAGTTCAGCCTGCTGAACCGGGAGCCCGAGCGGGAGGTGCTCGCCGCATGCGAGCGGGGCGGTCTCGCCTTCCTGCCGTACTACCCGCTGGCGAGCGGGGTACTGAGCGGAAAGTACCGGCCGGGCGCGCGGCCGCCCGAGGGCACGCGCCTGGCGACGAACGCCGACTGGGCGCGCCGCTTCCTCACGGAGCGGAACCTGGCGGTGGCCGGCGCGCTCGAGGCGTGGGCCGCCGCGCGCGGGCGCACGCTGCTCGAGCTCGCGGTGTCGTGGCTCCTCGCGCGGCCGGTGGTGGCGTCGGTGATCGCGGGCGCGTCGTCGCCGGCACAGGTGAAGGCCAACGCTGCGGCCGGCGGGTGGCCGCTGACGGCGGGCGATCTCGCCGAGATAGACCAGGTGATGGAGGCGGTGCAATGAGTCATCGGACGAAGCTGGCGATCCTCGTGGGCGGCGGGCCGGCGCCCGGCATCAACAGCGTCATCGGCGCGGCCACCATCCGCGGCTGCCTGGAGGGCGTGGACGTCATCGGCATCCAGGACGGCTTCGAGTGGATCATGCAGGGCAACATCGAGCACGTCGTGCCGCTCACGATCGACGCGGTGAGCCGCATCCACTTCCGCGGCGGCTCGATCATCGGCATCGCCCGCGCCAACCCCACGACGGACCCGCGGCTGCTGGAGAACACGGTCACGTCGCTCCTGAGGATGAACGTGTCGCAGCTCATCACCATCGGCGGCGACGACACGGCCTTCTCGGCGATGAAGCTCGAGGAGCGGGCCGCGGGCCGCATCCAGGTGGTGCACGTCCCCAAGACGATCGACAACGACCTCGACCTGCCGCCCGACATCGACACCTTCGGCTTCCCCACGGCGCGGCACTACGGGGCGGAGATCGTCAAGAACCTGATGGTGGACGCGCACGCCACGTCGCGCTGGTACTTCATCATCACGATGGGCCGCAAGACGGGCCACCTCGCGCTCGGCATCGGCAAGTCGGCCGGCGCCACGCTCACGCTGATCCCCGAGGAGTTCGGCTTCAAGAACCTCAAGTTCAAGGCGATCGTGGACACCCTCGTGGGCGCGATCATCAAGCGGATCGCGGAAGGCAGCCGCCACGGCGTGGCGGTCGTCGCCGAGGGCGTGGTCGAGGGGCTCGACCCGAACGAGCTGTCGGGCCTCAAGGACGTCGAGCGGGACGAGCACGGCAACCTCCGCATCGCCGAGGTCTCGATCGGCGAGATCCTCAAGGCGGCCGTGCAGGACCGGCTCAAGGAGTTCGGCATCAAGATGACGTGCGTGGCCAAGAACATCGGCTACGAGCTGCGCTGCGCCGACCCGATCCCGTTCGACATGGAGTACACGCGCGACCTCGGCTACTGCGCGTCCAAGTCCCTGCTGTCGGGGTGCAGCGGCATCATGATCTCGATCCAGGGCGGGCACTTCGTCCCGATCCCGTTCGCCCAGATGCTGGATCCGCAGACGGGGCGCACCCGGGTGCGGCAGGTGGACATCCTCTCCACGCGCTACGCCATCGCGCGCCGCTACATGATCCGGCTCAGGCGCGACGACTTCGAGGACCCGCACGAGCTGGCCCGGTTCGCGGCCACCGCGCACCTCTCGCTCGAGGAGTTCCGGGAGCAGTTCGAGTACCTGGTGAAGGACGAGCCGCCGCCGCTCGACATCGGGCCCTGCCCGCCGGGCGAGTAGCGGCGAAATCCGGGAGCCGTCACCGGGATTGGGACGGACGATTCGCGAGGCACAGGGGGCACGGAAAATGCCCCCTGTCGCTTTCGTGGCCACCAACGGGTACGGGGTCGTCGCCGGCAGCCGGCCGGAGCCGCACAAGTGGGTGGTCGCCGGCACCGTTCTGACCGGCACGTTCATGGCGGTGCTGGACTCGAGCGTCGTGAACGTCGCGCTGCCGCACATGATGGGCACCCTCGGCGCGACGGTCGAAGAGATCACCTGGGTCGCGACCGGCTACCTCCTTTCCAACGTCATCGTCATGCCGATCGTGGCGCTGCTGTCGGAGCGCTTCGGCCGGAAGCGTTTCTACATGGCGAGCGTGATCGCGTTCACGCTGGCCTCGATGGCGTGCGGAGCGGCGCGCAGCCTCCCGGTGCTCGTGTTCTTCCGGGTGATCCAGGGCGTGGGCGGCGGGACGATGATGATCGTGGCCCAGGCCATCCTGCGGGAGACCTTCCCGGTCGAGGAGCAGGGGCTCGCCATGAGCATCTACGGCGTCGGGGTCATCGTGGCCCCGGCCGTCGGCCCGACCCTGGGCGGCTGGCTCACCGACCAGTACTCGTGGCCGTGGATCTTCTACATCAACGTGCCCATCGGCGTCGTGAACCTGCTCCTGGTGCAGGAGTTCATCCACGACCCGCACTACCTGGTGCGCCACCGGGGGCGGATCGACTGGCCGGGCATCGGCCTGATGGCCCTCGGGCTCGGCGCCCTGCAGCTGATGCTCGAGAAGGGCCAGGAGAAGGACTGGTTCGCGTCGTCGCTGATCGTCTGGTTCGCGGTGCTGGCGGCCGTCGGGCTCGGCGGCTTCGTGTGGCGCGAGCTGACGGCCGACCGGCCGGCGGTGGACCTCCGGATCCTGAAGAACGTGCCGTTCTCCTCGGGCACCGCGCTCGGCGGGGTGCTGGGGATGGGCATGTTCGGCACCCTGTTCCTGCTGCCGGTCTTTCTCCAGAACCTGCTGGGCTTTCCCGCCTTGAAGTCGGGCATCGCGATGCTGCCCCGGAGCCTCGCGTCCGCCGTCATCGGCCCGATCGGTGGCTGGTTCTACAACCGGCTGGGGCCCCGGGTGCTGGTGTTCATCGGGCTGATGCTCAACGCGTACTCGTTCTGGCAGCTCGCGCACCTGACGAGCCAGGTGGGCGCCTGGGACATCTTCTGGCCGCAGGTCTGGTCGGGGGCCGGCACGAGCCTCCTGTTCGTCGCCATCGCCACGGCGGCGCTCGCGACCATCCCGAAACCGCGGATGACCGCCGCGACCGGGCTCTACAACGTGGTGCGGATGGTGTGTGCGAGCATCGGGATCGCGGTCGCCGCGACGCAGCTCAGCTACGGCACCGCGCGCTACCACGACCGGCTGGCCGAGCACGTGACGCTGTACGGCGAGGGCACGCGGCTGTTCCTGCAGCGGGTGACCGCGGCGATGCTCGCCGCGGGCTCGGATCCGGTCACCGCCGGCAAGCGTGCCGTCGCCATTCTCGACGGCCTGGTCACGCGGCAGGCCGTGGTCCTGGCGTACAACCACATCTTCCAGCTGGCGGCGGCGTTGTTCGTGATCTCGCTGCCGCTGGTCTGGCTCCTCAAGGGCGGCCGCCGCGAGAGCGGGGCCGCCCCCATCGCGGCCGACTAGGCGCTCGAACCGCCGCGCGGCGCGCGGCCGGCCGGGCCGGACGCGATTCCCGGGCCCATCCGTTACCTCCGGGCCCCGTATCGGGTCTTTCTCGGAAGCACCCCAACGCCAGCGCAGCATCGCTCATCCCGCATCGAGGGGGACCTCATGCGAGACCTTCCCATCCTGCTGATCGGGATCCCGGCCGCCGTGCTGGCGGCCACCTGGATCGGCTACCCGCTCTGGCTGCACCTCGAGGTGCGCGCGCGGCCGCCGAGGCGCGCGCCGAGCCCGCCCGCGTCGTGGCCCACCGTCACGATCGTGGTCGTGGTGCGGAACGCCGAAGCGTGGCTCGCCGACCTCCTGGAGTGCCTGCTGGCGCTGGCGTACCCGGCCGAGCGGCGGCGCATCCTCGTCGTGTCGAACGCCTCCGACGACTTCACCGATCTCATCGCCGCGTCCTTCGCCGCGCGCGGCGTCGAGCTGTTGCGGGTGATGCGGGTACGACGCTCGGCGGCGGCCGCGGAGAACCTGGCGCGGCGCTACGTCGCGTCGGAGGTCGTCGTGATGGTGCACCCGGGCGCCCGCCCCAAGCCCTCGGCGCTCGCGGCCCTGATCGCGCCGTTCGGCGATGCGACGGTCGGCGTGGCGTACGCGCGCGAGGTGGCGGCGCGGCCCACGGGGGCGCACGCGGCCGCGCGCGAGACGCTGTACCGCCGCTACGAGGGATGGCTGCGCGACCGCGAGACGCAGGTCTTCGGCACGGTCTCGGCGCGGCGGGCGATGTACGCGGTGCGCGGCGACCTCTACCGCGCGCCGGTGCCCGCGACGCTGAGCCCCGACTTCGCGCCCGTCCTCACGGCCCGCGAGGCCGGCTACCGGGCCGTGTACGCCGGCGACGCCGAGTGCCTGCTCGCGCAGCCGGGCACGCTGCGCGGCGCCTACGCGCGGACGGTGCAGACCGTGGCGCGCGACCTGGCGACGCTGCTCTTGAAGCCGCACCTCCTCGACCCGCGCCGCTACGGCGCCTTCGCCTGGATCCTGCTGGGCCACAAGCTCGGGCCGTGGCTCTCGTCGTGGGCCGTGCTGGTCGGCGTGGCCGGCCTGGCGCTGTTGGCGCCGAGCGACGCGTGGGCGCGCGCGGCGCTCGCGCTGGCGCTGCTGCCCGCCGCGGCCGCGGGAGCGGCGTGGCTCCTCCGGGGCAGCGCGGCGCCGGAGGCCTCGATCCCGCTGCCGGTGCGGGTGGCCGTCGCCACCGTCGCCCACGCGCACGCGTGGGTGAAGGCGCTGCGGGCGCTGCCCGACTTCCGCCTCGAGCCGGTGGCGCGGCCGCTGTTCCGCATGCGGCTCTAGTCCGGCCGCGGGCCTCCGGGTAGGTTCACGCTCGACACCTCCTCGTACAACTCGAGCGTGACCATGGGGCGCCCCCGCCGCGCCGGCTTCGCCGGCTCCATCCTGCCCTTCGTGCTGTGCACGGCGTGCGGCGCTCCGGCGCCGCGCTCCGCGGCGTACCGGCCGCGGGTGCGACCGGTGACCGTCACCGCGGTGCCACTCCTCACGCGGGAGATGCAGCGCGTCTACCCGTTCCTCGCGCGCGACTTCGGAGCCGGCGGCGTGCTCGAGGGCAAGGAGGTGTACGCGTTCGAGCCGAGCACCGTCACGGCCGTCGAGGGCGACACGCTGGCGCTGACGCTCGTCAATCCGGAGGACGACGCGCACTCGTTCGTCCTTGGCGACCTCGCGGTCGCGATGCCGCCGCAGCAGGCCGTGACGGCGCGGTACGTGGCGGGCCGCGCCGGCATCTTCCCGTTCACGTGCTCCGTGCCCACGCACTTGCCCTTCATGTACGGCACGCTGGTGGTGCTGTCCCCCTCGCAGCTCGGCCCGGAGTGACGACACCCGCGGGTGCCCGGGAGCCGCTCAAGGCCGCGCTGTAGGGCTAGTGCGCGTTCGGCGCGCGGCCGGCCATGATCCGGAGCACGGGCCGGCCGTCCACGTCCTGGAGCGGCAGGTAGACGAGGTGGGTGCGCGGGTCCACCGCGACGGAGTGCGCGTGCGGCAGCTGGACGTCGCCGTCGTGGACCAGCGCGGATCCCTCCTCCGTGAAGACCGAGACGAGGCCCGGCTCGGAGGCCACGTACAGCCGCCGCCAGCCGGGGTCGAACGCCAGCACGTCGGGATCGCGTCCGACCGGCACCGAGCCCGTCACTTTCATCGTCCGCAGGTCCACGATCTGGAGCCGGGCGTCCCGCTCGTTCGCGACGAAGGCGATGCGCCGCGCGGCGTCGATCGCCATGCCGCGCGGGCGCTCCGCGCCGGCCAGGTCGAAGCGCCCGAGCACCCGGTCGCCGGCGGGATCGATGACCCACACCTGGTTCTTCGTGGCCACCGCGACGAGGATGCAGCGCGACCCCGGATCGAACAGCGTGTTGCCCGCCTCGCCGTCGAGGGGGATGGTGTGCTGGACGGTCCCGGCGCGCGCGTCGATCACCATTTCGCCGCCTCCCGATGCGTCCGAGACGTACACCTTCTGCTGGTCGGGGGCGTAGGCGATGCCGTCGGGAAAGCCGATGGTCCCGATCCTCGCGGTGACCTGGAGCGTGTGCGCGTCGATCACGGCGACCTGGTGCAGGTCCGTGACGGACGCGTACACCCGGCCCAGGGCGGGCACGGCCCACACGCCCGTCACGCCGGGGAGGCCCGCGACCGTGCCCACGACCTTCCGGCTCCGCACGTTGACCACGACGACTTCGCCGGCGCCCATGTGCGCGAGGTAGAGACGGTCCGAGCGGATGTCGAGGCTCTGGTAGTCGAAGCGGACCGGGGGCCCGGGCAGCGGGACGTCGGCGACCGTCGTGAGCACGGCGGTCGGGGCCGAGTCCTGCAGCGCCACCGGCGCCGGGCGCGGCCGCGCGGAGGCGGAGAGCGCCGGCGCGAGCAGCACGAGCGTCGCGAGCCGGTTCACCGTGTGGTCATCGTATGGGTCCCGGAAAGAACGGGTGCGGAGCGCGGGTTGACAAGGCGGGCGCGCCGCGCGAGCCTGATCCACCTCGCATGACCACCGCACGTGGCCTCGCGTAACCGGGTGCTGGCGCTCCTGGCGCTGGCCGAGCTGCTGGGGATGTCGGTGTGGTTCTCCGCCAGCGCCCTGGCGCCCCAGCTGGCGCGGGCGTGGGCGCTGACGCCGGCCCAGGCGGGCTGGCTCACGGCCACCGTGCAGCTCGGCTTCGTGGCCGGCACCGCGGCGGCGGCGCTCCTCAACCTCGCCGACATCGTCCCGCTGCGCGTCTACTTCGCCCTCGCCGCGCTCGGCGCCTCGGCGTCGAACCTGGCGCTCCTGGCCGCGGGCGGCTTCGCGCCCGCGCTCGTCTCCCGCTTCGCCACCGGCTTCTTCCTGGCCGGCGTCTATCCGCCGGCGATGAAGATGATCGCCACCTGGTACCGGGACGCGCGCGGCTTCGCCATCGGCACCATCGTGGGCGCGCTCACCGTGGGGAAGGCGATGCCGTACCTCGTGCACGGCCTCGAGCGCGCGGGCGCGGCGCCCGTCGTGGGCGGCGCCTCCGCCGCCGCCGCACTGGCGGGGGTGCTGGTCCTCGCGGCGTACCGCGACGGGCCGTTCCCCTTCGCCCGCCGCCCGTTCGCGTGGAGCCTCGTGGGCACGGTGCTGCGCCACCGGCCCACGCGCCTCGCCATCGGCGGCTACCTCGGGCACATGTGGGAGCTGTACGCGATGTGGACCTGGATCGCCGCGTTCCTCGCGGCGGGCGCCGGCCTCCGCGCGCGGGCCGCCGACGTGGCCGGCTTCGCCGCCATCGCGGTGGGCGGGGCGGGCTGCGTCGCCGGCGGCTGGGCGGCCGACCGCTGGGGCCGCGAGCGGGTGACCATCTGGGCGATGGCCACGAGCGGCAGCTGCGCCGTCCTGATCGGCCTGGGCGCCGGCGCGCCGGCCGTCGCGCTCGCCGTCGCCCTCGCCTGGGGTTTCAGCGTCGTGGCGGACTCCGCGCAGTTCAGCGCGCTCGTGACGGAGCTGGCGCCCTCGCACGCCGTGGGGACGGCGCTCACGCTGCAGACCTCGCTGGGCTTCCTGCTCACGCTGTTCTCCATCCAGCTCGTGCCGCACCTCGTGGCGGCCGCCGGCTGGCGCTGGGCGTTCGTCGCCCTCGCGGCCGGCCCGGCGTGCGGCATCGCCGCCATGCGGCGGCTCGGCCGGCTGCGCTCCGCCGTGGGGTGAGACGGGCGGGGGTGGACATCGGGGCCGGACGCGCGTAGCTCCGACGTACCATGACCACCACGCCCCGCCGAATCTCGACTGCCGGGCCGCGCCCGATCAGGAACACCGTGCCGCGCCACACCCGACTCGCGACCGCGCTGGCGTGCGCCGCCGCGGCGGCCTGCCACCACGCCGCACCGCCCGTCCAGCTCCTCGCGCCCGCTCCGGCCGCGCCCGCGCCGGCGGCGCTGCCGTTCCGAAACTGGGATCTGCCGCTCGAGGCGCGCGTCGCGGACGTCGTGGGCCGCCTCACGCTCGAGGAGAAGGTCGGCCAGCTGATGAACGCCGCGCCCGCCATCGAACGTCTCGGCATCCCCGCCTACAACTGGTGGAGCGAGGGGCTGCACGGCGTGGCGCGGGCCGGCGTCGCGACGGTCTTCCCCCAGGCCATCGGCCTCGCCGCCACCTGGGACACGGCGTCGATGTACCGCGTGGCCACGGTGATCGCGACCGAGGCGCGCGCCAAGCACCACGAGGCCGTGCGCGAGGGCCGGCGCGACGTCTACCAGGGGCTGACGTTCTGGTCGCCCAACATCAACATCTTCCGCGACCCGCGCTGGGGCCGCGGGATGGAGACGTACGGCGAGGACCCGTTCCTCACCGGGCGGCTCGCCGTCGCCTTCGTGCGCGGCATGCAGGGCGACGACCCGCGCTACCTCCGCGTGGTCGCGACGCCGAAGCACTTCGCGGCCCACAGCGGCCCGGAGCCCGGCCGCCACGCGTTCGACGCCGTCGCGGACGCGCGCGACCTCGAGGAGACGTACCTGCCGGCCTTCCGCGCCGCCGTGACCGAGGGTGGCGCCCGGTCCGTGATGTGCGCGTACAACCGCCTCGACGGCACACCCGCCTGCGCCAACGCCTTCCTGCTCGGGCAGACGCTGCGCGGCCGCTGGGGCTTCGACGGGTACGTCGTGTCGGACTGCGACGCCGTGGACGACATGCGCACCGGCCACAAGGTGAGCCCCGACAGCACCGTGGTGGCTGCGATGGC
>DATKNX010000073.1:0-29149 GCA_035541085.1 Gemmatimonadales bacterium
ACGAGGACGAACGCGATCACCAGCGGCGTGAGGCTCATTGGCCCTTCCAGCCCGGCCCGCGCAGGGCGCGACCCGGCCGGGCGTCGGTGAGCCGGCCGTCGTCGAGCGTGAGGACGCCGTTCACCATCACGTAGCGAATGCCGACCGCGAGCCGGTGCGGATCCTCGAAGGTGGCGCGGTCGGCGACGGTGCGGGGATCGAAGACGGTGACGTCGGCGAAGTAGCCGGGCCGCAGGATGCCCCGTCGGACCAGGCCCATCCGCTCGGCCGCGACGCCGGTCATCTTCCGGATCGCGGTCTCGAGGCTGAGGACGTGCTCGTCCCGCACGTAGCGGCCGAGGATGCGGGGGAAGGTGCCGTAGGCGCGCGGGTGCACCTGGCGCATGTGGAGCGGCCCGTCGGGCGCGACCGCGCCGAAGTCCATGCCGACCCCGACCCACGGCGCGGCGACGGCCGCGGCCACGTCGGACTCGCTCATGGAGAAGTAAGCGGCGCCGGTGCGCGCGCGGTCGGCGATCAGGAGATCGAACAGGACGTCGTACGGGTCCTTCCGCTCGTCCCGCGCGATGTCGGAGATGCGGCGACCTTCGTAGCGGCGCAGCGCGGAGTCGAGCACGCCGAGGACGAGGATGCCCGACAGGCCGCCGGCGCCCTGGGAGAAGCTCTCCTGGCTGTCGGGCGGCAGGGCGCGGTCGCCCATCTCGTGCTTGAGGCGCGCGCGGGTCGCGGGGTCCTGCAGCCGCGCGATCAGCGAGTCGTCGCCGCCGGCGTGCGCCCAGGCGGGAATGGCTGCGTCGAGGCTGGTGGCCGAGGCGGTGTACGGGTAGCTGTTCGCGCCGACCCGGCGGCCGGCCTTCCGCAGCGCCTCGAAGCGGCGCAGGATCGCCGGCATCCGGCCCCAGTTCGCCCGTCCCGCCACCTTGAGGTGCCACACCTCGACCGGCACGTGCGCGGCGCGCCCGATGTGAAACGCCTCGCTCAGCGCGCGCTCGAGGCCGGCTCCCTCGTTGCGCACGTGGGTGGCGTAGATCCCGTGGTAGCGTCCCGCCACGCGGGCGAGTGCGATGAGCTCGCTGGTGCGTGCGTAGAACGCCGGCGCGTAGACCAGCGCCGACGACACGCCGAGCGCGCCCTGGCGCATCGCCGTGTCCACCAGCGCCTCCATCTCGGCGAGCTCGGAGGGGGTCGGCGCGCGGCGCGCGTCGCCCAGCACGTACTCCCGCACCTCGGTGGCGCCGACGAACGTGGCGAGGTTGATGGGCGTGCCGGAGCGCTCGAGGCGCGCGAAGTAGCCGTCGAGGTCGTGCCAGTCCACGACGAGGCCCCACGCCGCGTACGTGGCGGAGTCGCGCCGCAGCGTGTTCGAGTCCACGGGCGCGGCCGACACGCCCTCGCCCGTGATCTCGGTGGTGACGCCCTGCGTCACCTTGCTGACGCCGCGCGGGTCCACGAGGATCGTGGCCTCGGACTGCCCCAGCATGTCGATGAAGCCCGGGGCCACCACGAGACCGGTCGCGTCGATGGTGCGCCGCGCGGTCCGGCCGGCGAGGTCGCCGATCGCGGCGATGGTGTCGCCGGCGATGCCCACGTCGGCCGCGCGACCCGGCGCGCCCGTGCCGTCCACCACCGTGCCGCCCGTGATCAGGACGTCGAAGTCGGGTGCGTGCCCGCGCGGCGCGGCCGCGGCCAGCAGGGCCGCGAGCAGCGCGCCGCCACCCAGACCGAGTGCGCGGCGCATCAGCCGATCTCGCCGAGCGCGGCGCGGGCGGCCCGCACCCACACGCGCACTTCCGCCGCCGTGGGCCGGCGCGGCGGCTCCTCGCCGTCGCCGGCGGCCCGCAGGCGCACGGCGAGGCTGTCCGGATCCTGGTGCGACAACGTCGCGACGGTCCGGATCCCGAGCCGCGTCAGGCGGCGTGCGTTGTCGGTGCCGATGCCGCGCAGCGTGCACAGGCGCGCGGCCTCGATCCACCGCAGCGCGTCGTCGAGGCTCGCGTCCGTCTGCCGCGCCAGGTCGCTCGCCGGCTCCTGGGCGAGGCTGAACGGGGTCAGGCCCGCGGCGCCGAGACGGAAAGCGACGGACGCAGGCAGGCCCGGCACGCCGATGAGCTGCGGCGTCGTGCTGCTGATCGAGAAGTGCTCCATCCCCACCAGGACCGCGATCGCGAAGACGACGCCGCCCGCGGCGGTCAGCACCTTGCGCCGCAGTCGCACGGGCATGCCGTTCGGCTCCTCGGGCGTCGAGATGCCGAAGCACGCGAGCAGGTGGAAGACCGACCAGCACTCGAGCGCGAAGACGGGGAAGCCGAGGAAACCCAGGAGCGGCATCTCGAACAGCTTGAGGTTCTCCAGGCCGGGCACCGTGTAGATCCAGCGGCTGCGGGCGATGGAGTTGTACAGCTCCCACAGCAGGCCGATGCCGGCGCCGCCCACCAGGAGCCGCACGATCCGGCCCGCGTCGCCGCGCTCCAGGTCGCCGATCAGCGACCAGCGGGGTTCGCGGCGGTAGAGCGCGGGCTCCGCCAGCAGCGTCGTCGCGCCCCAGACCAGCGGGAAGAACCAGCGCGGCCAGACCAGCGGCAGCACCAGGAACACGATGCCGGCGAGCGCGCTGAGGCGGAGCCCGAGCGGGGTGACCTTCATCGGGCGCGTGCGCACGCTGCGGAACACCGTCCACGACTCGAGGGTGCGCGCCGCGAGGAAGATGGCGGGCAGCACCGTGGCGAACGCGAGCGAGATGCCGAACCACCGCGCGACGCGGTCGGCCGGCACGTTCACGTAGTACCAGTTGTCGAGGCGCCAGTTGAGGAGCTCGAAGAAGAACCAGAACACCGCGGACCACGCGAACAGCGAGAGCGCGTACAGCGGATTGGCGGTGAGCGGGTCCCGGCCCTCGCGGCGCGCGATCAGGGCCGCCATCCCGACGATGGTCGGATACCACGCGGCCGGGTAGAGCCAGGTCGCCGCCGGCTCCACGCCGCGCAGCGCCAGGCCGATCGCGGCGCCGATCAGGGCGGCCGCGACGGCGACCACGAAGGGCGCCTGGCGGGCGTTCATCCGCGCGGGCGCCGGCAGGAGCGGACCACCGGCGGCGACATGAACGTCAACCTATGAAGCGTGGCGATGGTCGCAAGGCCGGACTACGTTTCGACCAATGGATCGGCTCGTCTCGCTGCCCCCTCCCGGCAAGCTCGAAGGCACCTTCCTGTGGGACGGGATCATCAACGGACCGGTGCGCTCCCGGCGGCTCGGCGTGAGCCTGGGGCTGAACCTCGTGCCGCTCCATTCCAAGCTGTGCACGTTCGACTGCCCCTACTGCGAGTGCGGGTTCAACACGCCCAAGGCGCCGCACTCACGCTGGCCGTCGCCCGACCTGGTGGCGGACGCGCTGCGCAAGACGCTCGAGCGCATGGGCGAGCCGCCGGACTGGGTGACGTTCGCCGGCAACGGCGAGCCCACCATGCACCCGCGCTTTCCCGGCGTGGTGGACCGCGTGCTCGAGGTGCGCGACGCCGCGGCGCCGCGCGTCAAGGTGGTGGTGATGTCGAACGGTCTCTCGGCGGCACGGCCGGCGGTGCGCGCGAGTCTCAATCGCGTGGACGAGCGGTTGATCAAGCTCGATCCCGGCCCGCCCGAGCTCGTCAACGGCACGGCGTACGACCGCGACCGGCTGGTCGAGGGCCTGCGCGGGCTCGTCGACGTCTCGGTGCAGGCGATGGTCGTCGAAGGACCCGGGTACAGCGGCGCGTCGGATGCATCCGTCGAGGAGTGGCTGCGGGCCCTGGCGCGGCTGCAGCCCAAGGCCGTCCAGGTGTACTCGATCGCGCGGCCTCCGGCCGACGCGCGCATCAAACCCGTCACGCGCGCGCGCCTCGAGGAGATCGCGGCGCGCGCGCGGCAGGTCGTCTCAGGCAGCGTCGAGGTGTTCTAGCGGCGCTTCTTGCCCTTCGCCTTGCGCTTGGGCGCGGCCCGCTTCTTCGCCGCCTTCCGCTTGGCGGGCTTCTTCTTCGCGGTCTTCCGCACGGCCTTGCGCTTCGGAGCCTTCTTCTTGGTCGCCTTCTTCCGCTTCGGGGCGGCCTTCTTCACCGCGGGCTTGGGCGCCGGCGGCGCGGGTGGCGCCGGCGGCTTCGGTGCGGCCACCGGTGGGCGAGGTGGAGGCGGAGGCGGCGGCGTCCAGGCAGGCGCCGGCGGCTGCGGGGGCATGGACGACGGCGGCTCCCATCCGCCCATTCCCGTCATATCGTCGAACAGCATGAGCGTCCCTCCAGACGGATTTGGCGCTTCTGTCGCGTGGTCGAGCGGCTCTATACATTGCGCGCGATTCTCCACTTCGCAAGCGGTCCGCCGCGGTTCGCGAGGTTGCCGCCCATGCGTGCACGCGTGTCGCCGAACCTGGCCGTCGTCCCCCTCGTTGCCGTGTGTCTCGCCGCACCCTGGTGCGAACGCCTCGCGGCGCAAAACGGCAGCCCCCCCCAGCCCAGCGTCATCGACTGGGTCTCGGGGCCTCTCGCCCTCGGGGGGCCCGCCCGGCCGGGCGCGTTCGTCGGCGTCGAAGGGCGGCGCGCCGCGGCGCTCGGTACCGAGCAGGGCGATTTCGAGGTGTGGGCCTGGCCGCTCAAGTTGCTGCACGGCTTCAACTTGGCCTTTCAGACGCCGCTGTACGCGGCGCCGATTCCGGCCTCGGACATCGCGCGCACGGTCGAGATCACGCCCTCAGGGGCCACCGTCACCTACAGCCACGCCGCCTTCACCGTGCGCGAGCGCATCTTCGTGCCCCTGGACGAGCCGGCCGTGGCGGTCGTGCTCGACGTGGAGTCCGTGCGGCCGCTGGAGATCGTCGCCTCCTTCAACGCCGACCTTCAGCTGGCTTGGCCGGGCGGTCTGGGCGGGCAGTACATCCTCTGGAACGACGGGGAAAAGGCCTTCGAGCTGACCGAGGGCCGGCGCCAGTTCAACGCGTTCGTCGGATCTCCGTTCGCCACCCGCGCGACGACCAATCCGACGTGGTCGGTGCCCGAGGCACCGTCCGAGATGCGCATCGCCGTGGGCGACCAGAATCCCGCGGCGATGCCGAGATGGCAGGAACCCGCCGGCCGACTGGTGAACGTCGTGGCGCGCGGGATCCCCATCGTCATGGTCGGACAGATCGCGCCGCGGGACTCCGTGCTGGCGACCTACCGCCGCGTGCTCGGCCGGCTGCCGCAACTCTACGCCGAGCGTGTGGCACACGCCGATTCCGTGGTGGCCGGGAGCGCCGGCTTCGGCGACACGGCCGTGGACCGGATGGCGCGCTGGGCGGAGCTCAACCTCGACGAGGCGCTCGCGTGCAATCCCGATCTCGGCTGCGGTCCCGTGGCGGGCTACGGGCCGTCGGGCGCGGGGGGCGAGCGTCCGGGCTTCGGATGGTTCTTCGGGGGCGACGCCGCGATCAACTCCTTCGCGTTGAGTTCGGTGGGCGATTTCGCGCTCGCGCGGCAGTACCTCGGCTTCTTCGCGCGCTATCAGC
Organism: Gemmatimonadales bacterium; assembly: GCA_035541085.1. Lineage (GTDB taxonomy): Bacteria > Gemmatimonadota > Gemmatimonadetes > Gemmatimonadales > JACORV01 > Fen-1245. The sequence continues at coordinate 5,507 of DATKNX010000073.1, forward strand.
GCGCCGACGGCAAGATACCGCACGAAATCTCCCAGAGCGCCGCGCGGGTCCCGTGGTTCACGGACTACCCATTCCCCTATTGGCACGGAGACACGACGCCGTTCTGGCTCCTGGCCGTCGGTGAGCTGTTTCGCGCGTCGGGCGACACCGCGTTCGTCCGGGCGCTGTGGCCGAATCTCGCGCGGGCCTACGGCTGGTGCGCCGGAACCGTCGGCGGCGACGGCCTGATGCTCAACTCGAAAGCGGGCGTCGGGGCGATCGAAGTCGGCTCGCTCGGCGCCGGCATCGAATCGGACATCTACCTCGCCGCGGTGTGGGTCGAGGCCCTGCGCCGAGTCGGCGAAATGGCCGGCGCCGTGGGCGACTCCTCGATCGAGGGAGACGCCGGGCGGCGCTTTCCCGTCGCGCTTCGGAGCCTCGAGACCCGATTCTGGCTGCCGCGTGCCGGCCGCTTCGCGTTCGCGGTCCTCGCCGGCGACTCGCTGAACGACAACCTGACGGTGTGGCCCGCCACGGCGATGTCGTGGCACCTGTTCGACGACGCGCGAGGTGAGGCGATGGCCGCGGAGCTGGCGCGCGCCACCATCTCGACCGACTGGGGCGGCCGGACGCTCGCTTCCGAAAGCGCGCTCTTCGATCCGCTCCACTACAACAACGGCACCGTGTGGCCGTTCGTGACGGGGTTCCTCTCCCTCGCGGAGTTCCGCTACCACGACCCCTACGCGGGGCGCGCCCAGCTCGACGCCATCGCGCGCACGTTCGACATATGGGGACTCGGGCGGAACCCCGAGGTCTTCGCCGGCTCGTCGTTCGAGCCGCTGGACACGGCGGTTCCCCAGCAGTTCTTCTCGACCTCGGCGTACCTCACGGCCCTCGTGCGCGGAGCCTTCGGCGTCGAGGCCGACGCGCCGCGCGGGAAGCTCGTCATCGCGCCTCACCTGTTCGACCGGCCGGGGGACTACCGCCTCAATGGCGTGCGCGTGGGGACCGTCGTGCTCGACATCCAGATCGCGGTGCGGGACACCTCGTTCACGGCGAGCGTCCGCAGAACGGACGGCGGGACGGCTCCGCTCACGCTTCACCTCGACCCGGCGCTCGCCCCCGGGGCCCGGGTCCTCGGCGTGCGCACGCGCCGAGGCCAAGTGACCTACGGCACGGCGGCAACCGGGCGCGACGTGCATGTGTCAACGGACGTGCCGCTGGCCGGCGGGGAGGTCGAGGTGACGGTGCGCCACACGGCGGGCTGGCGGCTCGGGATCGACGAAACGGCCGTGGCCCGCGGGGACCGGTCCAGGGCCCTCAAGGTGCTCGACGTTCGGCTCGCCGGCGACACGCTCGTCGCGAAACTGGAGGGACGGGCAGGCCGGTCGTATCAGATCGAAGTCCATAAGCCGAGCGGAGTTATCGAGAATGAGGTGGTGCGGATTCCAAGTGGTGCGGGTGATCCCCGGGACGGATATGCGGGTGTCGAGCTCCGCGTGCGGCCTTGAGGGCGCAAAATGCTTGACACCCCGGGGCGCGATCCCCTTCTTTGCGCGTGATGCACACCAGGTGGCGTGGACGATGAAGAACGTGCGATTGACCGTTGCGGCAGCCGCCCTCGCGGGCGCGGGCCTGAGCCTCGTACCGGCGGCGGCCCTGGCGCAGCGCGCGCCGGCCGTTGCGGTCGTGCAGATCCAGCCGAGCGAGTTGCAGGTGCAGGTCGGGCAGACGACCCAGGCGTTCGTGCAGGCGTACGACCGCGCCGGGAACGCCCTGATGTCCGTGACGACTTTCACGTGGCGTTCGGACAAGCCGAGCATCGCGACGGTGGACTCGACCGGCATCGTGACCGGGCACGCCCCCGGCTTCGCGAGGATCACGGCCCGGTACGGTCCCCCCCGCACGGGCCACACGAGCGAGCCGGCGATCGTCGAGGTGCTCGCCGCGAGTGCGGCGCCGCAGCCGCAGGCGCAGCCGTCCGCGCCGACGCCCGTAGCGCAGCCCGCGGCGCCGCAGCACGGTCGCGGCCTGGGCGTCGGGTGCTTGGCGATGAGCCGGCAGCCGCAGGGCTCGGGCCCGGCCGACGGCCTGTTCGTGAGCCCGCAGCTCGTCAAGCTGATCAAGGGTGAGTCGGCGCAGCTGCTCTACCACACCGTGCGGGGGCTCACGGGCGAACTCGCGGAGCCCGCCTGCATCGTCTTCTCGGTGGACGCGGGCCGCGTCGCGCAGGTGGACTCGTTCGGCCTCGTCTCGTCGGTGGGCGACACCGGGCACGCGGTGGTGACGGTCACGGTGCCCGGCGCGCGCTGGGCGCCGAAGCAGATCGCCGTCGAGGTCAGCGGCGACAGCGTGCAGTTCAGCCAGCGGGCGGCGTCGCTGGCGCCGGGCGTGGTGGACACGCTCGACCTGGTGGTGACGAAGGACCACCGGCGGCTGGATCCGTCCCACACCTCCTTCCAGTTCCAGTCGTCCGACTCGAGCAAGGTGATGGTGTCGCCGGTCGCGCCGATCATCACGGCGGTGGCGCCGGGCATGGCCACGATCATGGCGACGAGCGGCTTCTTCCCGAACGTCCTCTCCACCATCACGGTGCATCCGCCGATTCAGCGCAACCTCGCGAGCCCGGTGGACACGCTGATCACCCTCGCGATGCAGGGTACGACCACCCTCGGGATCCGGTTCTACGGGGCGGACACGACGCCGCTCGAGGGCATCCCCGTGCACTGGACGCTGCCCGACACGGCGGTTGCGCGCTTCGACACGGTGACGATGGTCCTCCGCGGCATCCGGATGGGCGACACGCGGATTCGCGTGGCGGCGCAGGCCAGTCGCACGGACTCGACGTCCCACAGCTGGCACGTGCGGGTGGTCGCGGGCGGCCTCCAGATCGCGACGCCGCGATTCGCGCTGCCGGTGGGCGAGCAGCGGCAGATGGCCGTGCAGCTGCTGGACGACCACCGCCGCCCGCTGGGGCCCGCGACGGCGCTGACCTGGCGCTCGTCGGCCGATTCGCTGGCACGGGTGACCCCGGACGGGCGCGCGACCGGCGTCGCGATGGGCCACGCGCAGCTGACGGCCCGGTCGACGTGGGACTCGGTGGTGACGGCCGACGCCTACGTCGTCGGCGACATGGTGTTGCCGGCGCTGCGGTCGGGGCGGTGGGACCTGCTGATGGTTCAGCGGGGCGATCCGCCGAAGCTCCGCTGGCTGGTGCAGGACAGCTCGGTCAAGACGCAGGTCGCGTGGTCTCCGGACTGGACACGGATCACCTACGTGTCCGCCCCGCCGAGGTCGGAGCTGTTGTACGACCTGTACGTGGCGAACGCCGACGGCAGCGACGCGCGCCGCATCGCGCACGACACGGTGCCGGCCGGATCGCCGGCGTTCGTGGGGCCGGAGGGCGAGCAGATCGTCTACGAGTCCGGCCGGAGCGGCAGGAGCCAGATCTTCGTCATCAACAGGGACGGGACCGGACGGCGCCAGCTCACCGGCGGGGAGAGCCCCAACGCGCAGCCGGCGGTCTCGCCCGACGGCCGCAAGGTGCTGTACGTTTCCCTGCGCGACCACAACTACAACATCTGGCAGCGCAACCTCGATGGGACGGGCGCCGAGGAGCGGCTCACGACCGGCCGCGTCGAGGACTCGCCCGAGTACGCGCCGGACGGCAGGTCGTTCTACTACCTGCGCGTCGAGGCCGGCAATCCGCCGAGCAAGCGCGTCTACAACCAGGATCTGACGACGGGCGCCGCGACGCCCATCACGCCGCCCGGGCTGTACGTGATGTCGTACAGCGTGAGCGCGGACGGCCGCACGCTGGCGCTCATGGTCCTGCCGTCCGATCCGCAGGGCGCGTCGCACGTCGAGCTGTTCGACCGCGTCGCCAGCCAGCGGACGCCGTTCGTGCTGCCGGGCGCGGACCGCCTGGGCGCGCCGGCGTTCCGGCCGCCCGCCCCAACGCCTCCGGCGGCCGCGCACTAGCGCCCGCCGGGCGCCCGATCCGGGGATAGCCGCGCCGCGCGCGGCTATCCTCGTCTTGGGGCCCTTCGTACATTCCGCGCCATGCTCGCCGTCACCATCCGCTCCAACGGCGGACCCGAGGCGTTGCGCGTCGAGGACGTGGCGCGGCCGTCGCCGGCGGACCCCGACGACGTCGTCGTCGCGCTGAAGGCGGCCGCGCTCAACCACCTCGACCTGTTCGTCCTGCGGGGGCTGCCCGGCGCGGCGCCGGCGTTCCCGCACATCCTGGGCGCCGACGGGGCCGGCGTGGTCGAGGCCGTCGGAAGCCGCGTGACGCGCGTCAAGCCGGGCGACCGGGTGCTGCTCAATCCGGGCGTGTCGTGCCAGGCGTGCGAGTCGTGCCTCGCGGGCGAGCAGTCGCTCTGCTCCACGTACCGGCTGCTCGGCGAGCACCTGCCGGGGACCTTCGCCGAGGCGGTGCGGGTCCCGCAGTGGAACGTCGCTCCCGTGCCCGACGGCCTCTCGTGGGCGGACGCGGCCGCGTTCCCGCTCGTCCACCTCACGGCGTGGCGGATGCTGGCGACCCGGGCGGCGGTGCGCCCCGGCGAGAGCGTGCTGATCTGGGGCATCGGCGGCGGCGTGGCGCTGGCGGCGCTGGGGATCGCGAAGCTCCTGGGCGCGACCGTCGTCGTGACGTCGTCGAGCGACGCGAAGCTCGAGCGCGCGAAGGCGCTCGGCGCGGACGTCGCGCTGAACCACGCGGCGACCGATGTTCCGAAGGAGCTGCGGCGGCTGCTGGGCGGCCGCGGCGTCAACGTAGTCGTGGATTCCGTCGGCGAGGCCACCTGGGAGAAGAGCCTGCGGGTGCTCGCGCCCGGGGGGAGGCTCGTGACCTGCGGGGGAACCAGCGGGCCGAAGGTGGTGACCGACGTGCGGCGGATGTTCTGGTATCATTACACGTTGATGGGCTCGACGATGGGCAACGCGCGGGAGTTCGGCGAGATCGTGCGCCTGCTCGGGGCCGGCCGGCTCGGTCCCGTGGTGGACGGTGTCACGCCGCTCCGGGAGGCTCGCCGCGCGTTCGAGCGGCTGGCGGCGGGCGAACACTTCGGGAAGCTGGTGCTGGAGATCGCGGCGTAGCGCCGCAGGAGCTCGGCCGTGGACGTCTTCGAACGCTTGAAGGACACGCTGGTGCAGATCGGGCTCCTGCTGCCGCGGCTCCTGCTCGCGCTCCTCATCCTCGGCGCGGGCTACCTGGTGGCGCGGCTCCTGGAGCGGCTGGTGGACGGCTACCTCGACCGCGTGCAGTTCGACCGCTCCGCGGAGCGGTGGGGCGTCGCCGAAGCGGTCGAGCGCACCGGCACGCCGCTGCACCCGGGGCGCGTGGTGGGCAAGCTGCTCTTCTGGGCCGTGATGCTCGTCATCATCCTGCTCGCGGCCTCGGCGCTCCCCGGCGTGACCAACGTGAACGACATGTTCACCAACCTCGTGGGGTACCTGCCGGGCGTCCTCACGGGCATCATCGTGATCGTCCTCGGCCTGATCCTCGGCGAGTTCGTGCGCGCGCTGATCCTCGCTTCGGCGGGCGCCGTCGAGGGTGTCCCGTTGCTCGCCAAGCTGGCCAAGGGCGTCGTCGTCGCCGTCTCCGCGATCATGGCGCTGCAGCAGATGGGCGTGCCGACGGACGTGGTCACCACGGCCTTCACGCTCATCCTCGGAGCCGTCGCGCTGGCCCTGGCGCTCGCGTTCGGCCTTGGCAACACCGGCCTCGCCGGCGAGATCACGCGGCGCTGGTACGAGACGGGCCGCGCCCGGGCGACCGGGGAGGACGGGCCGCGCGCCGAGGCGCCGAAGGGCCCGCCGGCGCCCCCGGCAAGCCACGCCTAGAGGGCGCAGAAAGGGCGTCGCCGCGCCATCGGGAAGGAGGGGTTCGCGATTGATTTAACTCAATAATCCGTCTATATTTAGCAGTCCTTTCCCGAACGGTCATGACCGCTCCCAATCAGCGCGAACGGATCCTCCCCCGACTGATCGAAGACGAGATGCGCGAGTCGTTCATCGACTACTCGATGAGCGTCATCGTGCAGCGCGCGCTTCCCGACGTCCGGGACGGCCTGAAGCCGGTGCATCGCCGCATTCTCTACGCGATGAACGAGCTGGGCCTGCTGCCGAACCGGCCCTACAAGAAGAGCGCGACGGTCGTCGGCGACGTGCTCGGCAAGTACCACCCGCACGGCGACACGGCGGTGTACGACTCGCTCGTCCGGATGGTCCAGGACTTCTCGCTGCGCTATCCGCTGGTGGACGGCCAGGGGAACTTCGGCTCGGTGGACGGCGACCCGGCGGCGGCGTACCGGTACACCGAGGCGCGGCTGACGCGCATCGCGCTCGCGATGCTCGAGGACATCGAGAAGAACACCGTCGACTTCGTCCCCAACTTCGACGACCGGCTGAAGGAGCCGACGGTCCTGCCCTCGCGGCTGCCCAACCTGCTGGTGAACGGCTCGGCGGGCATCGCGGTGGGCATGGCCACGAACATCCCGCCCCACAACCTGCGGGAGGTCGTGGCCGCGGCGACGCACCTGGTGGACCACCCGGAGGCGAGCGTCGCGGAGCTCCGGAAGCTCGTCACGGGCCCGGACTTCCCCACCGGCGGCATCGTGTACGGGCGGGAGGGCATCGCCGACTGCTACGAGGCCGGCCGCGGGCGCATCGTGGTGCGCGCGCGGGCGCAGGTGGAGGAGAAGGAGTCGAGCGGGCGGTCGCAGATCGTGGTGACCGAGATCCCGTACATGGTCAACAAGGCGCGGCTGCTCGAACAGATCGCCGAGTCCGTGCGCGACAAGCGGATCGAGGGCATCTCCGATCTCCGCGACGAGTCGGACCGCGACGGGATGCGGGTCGTCGTCGAGCTGAAGCGCGACGCGGTGCCGATGGTGGTGCTGAACAACCTGTTCAAGCACACCCAGATGCAGACCACCTTCGGCGCCATCATGCTGGCGCTGGTGGACGGCGTGCCGAAGGTGATGAACCTGAAGGAGCTGCTGCAGCACTTCGTCGAGCACCGGCACGACGTCATCACCCGGCGGACCAAGTTCGACCTGGAGAAGGCGGAAGAGCGGCTGCACGTCCTCGAGGGCCTCAAGATCGCCGTCGAGAACATCGACGCGGTGATCAAGATCATCCGTGGCTCGAAGACGACGGAGGAAGCGGACCAGAAGCTGCGGGCGCGCTTCAAGCTGTCGGAGATCCAGAGCAAGGCGATCCTCGACATGCGGCTCGCCAAGCTGACGGGCCTGGAGATCGAGAAGCTGGAGGCCGAGCTCCGGGAGGTGCACGCGCTGGTGGCCGAGCTGAAGAGCATCCTGGCGTCCAAGCCGAGGCGGCTGGGGATCCTCAAGAAGGAGCTCGACGACCTGGCGAAGCAGTACGGCGACGAGCGGCGTACCGACATCGTGGCGGACCAGGGCGACTTCTCGGTCGAGGATCTGGTGGCCGAGGAGGACATGGTCATCACGATCTCGCACACCGGCTACATCAAGCGCATCCCGGTCTCGACCTACCGGCGCCAGCGGCGCGGCGGGCGCGGCCTCAACGGGATGGGCACCAAGGAGGACGACTGGGTCGAGCACCTGTTCATCGCGTCGACCCACGACTACGTGATGTTCTTCACCGCCAACGGCCAGATTTACTGGCTGAAGGTGTGGGACATCCCGCAGGGCGGCCGCGCGGCGCGCGGCAAGCCGGTCGTCAACTGCATCGCCATCAAGCCGGACGAGCGGATCGCGGCGCTGGTGCCGGTGCGCGAGTTCTCCGAGGACAAGTTCCTGGTGTTCGCGACGCGGAGCGGGACGGTGAAGAAGACCGTGCTCTCCGCGTACGGGAACGTGCGCTCGACCGGCATCAACGCGATCAACATCGAGCCCGGCGACGAGCTGATCGACGTCCAGATCACCGACGGCACCAGCGACGTCGTGCTCGCCACCAAGTTCGGCATGAGCATCCGCTTCGCGGAGAACGACGCGCGCGAGATGGGCCGCGCGACCACGGGCGTGCGGGGGATCGAGCTCGAGGGTGGGGACGCCGTGATCGGGATGGTGGTGGTGCGCCGCGAGGCGACGCTCCTCGTGGTGGCCGAGCACGGGCTGGGCAAGCGCTCGGAGCTCGCCGACTACCGGGTGCAGCACCGCGGCGGCAAGGGGATCATCACCCTCAAGCGCACCGAGAAGACGGGCGACGTCGTTGCGCTCAAGGAAGTGATCCCGGACGACGAGCTGATGGTCATCACGCGGCACGGCGTGATCATCCGCCTGCCGGTCAACGACATCAGCGTGATCGGACGCAACACGCAGGGTGTGAAGGTGATCAACCTCGACAAGGACGACGTGGTGGTGGACGTGGCCCGCGTCGTGAAGGAAGAGGAAGGCGGCGAAGAGGAGCCGACGGGCGACGCGGAGCCGGTCGGGGCCGCCGAGGGCTGATGGCGTCCGGGAACTGACCCGAGTTCTCTCTCCCACCCACGGTCCAACCGTCCCGGGCGCCGGCGTGTCTAAGACGTCAGCCGCCACATCCGGAGGAGTGCCGTGGAACGCCGCACCCGCATCGCCACGATCGTGACAGGACTGAGCCTTCTGGCTCTGCCGGCGCTGGCCCAGCGCGCCCATGGGGACGGCGGCGTGGACCGCTGCCGGGACCGTTACTGGGGCGACGACTCGCGCGCGCACTACTGCGAGATCCGGAACCTGGGCTTCAAGGCCGGCGGGTCCGTGAGCGTGAGCCCGGGCGAGAACGGCGCCATCCGCATCGCCGGCTGGGATCAGGACAGCGTCGCCGTCATCGCCAAGGTCCAGGCGCAGGCGCGGACCGACGAGGACGCGCAGGCGCTCGCCCGCCAGGTCCGTATCACGGCCTCCGGCGGCACCATCAGCGCGGACGGCCCCGCGACGGGCCACCGGGAGTCGTGGAGCGTGAGCTTCGACGTGTTGGTGCCGCGGCGCACGGACCTCACCGCGCGGACCGTGAACGGCCCGATCGCGGTGGACGACGTGAGCGGGAAGATGGACCTCGACGCGGTGAACGGGCCGCTGGAGCTGGCGGGCGCGGGCGGCGACGTGCACGCGCGCACGGTCAACGGGCCGCTGACGGTCACGCTCTCGGGCACGAAGTGGGACGGCACGGGTCTCGACAGCGAGACGGAGAACGGACCGGTGACCCTCACCATCCCCGCCGGCTACGCGGCGCACCTCCAGACCGGGACCGAAAACGGACCGATGAGCTTCGACTTCCCCGTCACGATCCTGGGGCGCTTGAGCAGCCGGAACATCGAGACCGACATCGGCGGGGGCGGCCCCACGGTGCGGGCGATGACGACCAACGGCCCGCTGACGGTGCGGCGCCGCTGACGCGTCGCCGGGCCGGCTTCCGCCGCAGGCGCGGCGGGGCGCCGCCGCATTGCGCGGCCCCGATTCCGCGATAGGATTCGCCATCGCCCAGCGCACCGGGCGATGGCGTTTTCTCTTCGGCGGTGGGGGCGTCCGGCGATGGCGAAGCAGCCGCTCGCGGTCTTGAAGTTCGGCGGGTCGGTGCTCGGCACGGCGCGCGACTACGCCGCGGCCGTCGCGGACGTCAAGCGCCACCTGCGCCGCGGCGAGCGCGTGCTGGCCGTGGTGTCGGCGCTGAAGGGCGCCACCGACAGCCTGCTCGCCGACGCGCGGTACTTCGGTCCCGAGCCGGAGCCCGCCGCCACCGCCTCGCTCCTCGCGACCGGCGAGGCCGCCTCGGCCGCCAAGCTCGCGCTCGCCCTGAACGCGGCGGGCGTGGAGGCCGCGCTGCTCGAGCCGAGCGCCATCGGCCTCGAGACGCGGGGACCGCTGCTCGACGCCGAGCCCGTCGCCGTGGACGACGACGCGGTGCGGCAGGCCCTCGAACGGTCGGGGGTCGCGGTCATCGCCGGGTTCTACGGTCGCGACACCGCCGGCGGCTACGCGCTGTTCGGCCGCGGCGGCACCGACCTGACGGCGCTCTTCCTCGCCCATCGTCTCGGCGCCAAGGCCTGCCGCCTCCTCAAGAACGTGGACGGGGTCTACGAGCACGACCCCGCCGAGGCCGGCCACAAGCCGCGCCGCTACGCGGCGATCTCGTGGGACGACGCCCTCAAGCTCGGCTCGCGCGTCATTCAACCCAAGGCGCTGCACTTCGCGCGCCGCGAGCGGATCGAGTTCGAGGTCACGGCGGTCGGCGCGACGGCCGGTACGCACGTGGGGCCGGGGCCGACGGCGTGGACGGGGCCGCGCGGCCGCGCCGCGGCGAAGCAGGGGCCGGCGAGGAAGGCGGGCCGGCGGAGCGCCTCCGCCGAGCTCGACGTGTTCGGGTTGACGCGCGCGCTCGTGGACATCCCGTCGGTGAGCGGCGACGAGGGCGAGATCGCGGCATTCGCGGCCACCTACCTCGAGCGCCGCGGCTGGAAGGTCGAGCTGCAGGAGGCCGCCCCCGGCCGCTCCAACCTGTTCGCGCGCGACGCCGCGGCGCCGCGCGTGGTGTTCGCCTCGCACCTCGACACGGTCCCGCCGTTCGTCGCCTCGTCGGAGGACGCGGACCACCTGTACGGCCGCGGCGCGTGCGACGCCAAAGGGATCGTGGCGGCCCAGATCACCGCGGCCGGCCGGCTGAAGGCCGAAGGGCACAGGGGCATCGGGCTGCTGTACGTGGTGGACGAGGAGGCGGGGAGCCTGGGCGCGAAGGTCGCCAACGGGCTCGCGGCGGCGGGCCAGGTGAAATACGTCGTGATCGGCGAGCCGACCGACAACCGCCTCGCCAGGGGATGCATGGGCTCGCTGCGGCTCTCGCTGGCCACGGCGGGCATCGCGGCGCACTCCGCGTACCCGGAGCGAGGCAGCTCCGCCATCCTCGCGCTGCTCGACGTGCTGGCCGACGTGCGCGGCGCCGCCTGGCCGTCGGACGCGTTCTTCGGCGAGACCACCTGCAACGTCGGCACGATCGCGGGCGGCACGCGCGCCAACGTGGTGCCCGCGGCCGCGCGGACCGAGCTGCATTTCCGCATCGCCGTGCCGTCGGCGGAAGTGCTGCGGAAGGTCGAGCGGGTCGTCCGGGGCCGCGCCTCGATCGAGGTGCACACCGTCACGGAGCCGGTGCGCCTGACCGAGCTGCCGGGATTCGAGACGTGCGTGGTGCGGTACACCACCGACGCGCCGCACCTCTCGCGCTGGGGCTCGGCCCTGGTGTTCGGCCCGGGCTCGATCCTGGAGGCGCACACCGATCACGAGCGCGTGCCCAAGGCCGAGCTCCAGGCGGCGGTCGAGGCGTACGGGCGGCTCGGCCGCACCCTGCTCGCGAAAAACGGGGGAAGCGAACGAGCCAAGGGCGGAGGCAAGCGATGAAGCTGGCGCTGTTCGGCCGCGGGGGGATGGGAAGCCTGGTGGAGGCGCGGGCCGCCGGCGCGGGCCACCAGATCGTGGCGGCGTTCACCGACCGCGACGCCGCGCGCACGCCGGAAGACATCGCCCGCGCGCTCGCGGGCGCGGAGGCGGCCGTGGACTTCTCGACGGGCTCGGCCGTCCTCGGCCACGTCGAGGCGTGCGTACGCGCGGGGGTGCCGCTCGTCGAGGGCACGACGGGTTGGCAGGCGCAGCTCGCCGAGGTGCGGGCCGCGGTCGAGCGCGGCGGCGGCGCGCTGATCTACGGCGCGAACTTCTCGGTCGGCGTCAATCTCTTCTACCGCGTGGCGGCCGCGGCGGCGGCGCAGTACGCCCGCGATCCGGCGTACGCGCCATTCCTCGAGGAGGCGCACCACGCGCGCAAGAAGGACGCTCCGTCGGGAACGGCGCTGAAGCTCAAGGACCTCGTGGCCGGCGCGTACGGCGGGCGGGAGATCCCGGTCACGAGTGTGCGGGCGGGGTACATCCCGGGCACGCACGTCGTCGGCTTCGACGGGCCCGCGGACCAGGTGGTGCTGACGCACACGGCCCGCTCGCGCGAGGGCTTCGCGGCGGGCGCGCTGCTGGCCGCGCGGTGGATCGCGGCGGGCGGGCGGCGCGGCGTGTTCGAGTTCATCGAGGTGCTGGACGACATTCTCGCCCTGGCGGGAGGGGCGGCACGATGACGACGACCGTGGAGTGGATGAAGGGCTGCGCGACCGCGCTGGTGACGCCGTTCAAGGCCGGCGGGGCGGTGGACCTGCCCCGGATGCGCGCGCTCGTCGAGCGGCAGATCGCCGGCGGTGTGAAGCTGCTCGTGCCCTGCGGGACGACGGGCGAGCGCGCGACGCTGAGCGACGAGGAGGGGCGCGCGGTGGTCTCGGCCACCGTCGAGGTGGCGCGCGGCCGCGCGCGCGTCGTGGCCGGCGCCGGCAGCAACAACACGGCGCACGCCATCGAGCAGGCGAAGGAGGCCAAGGGGCTCGGCGCCGACGGCGTGCTCATCGTCGCGCCCTACTACAACAAGCCCACCCAGGAAGGGCTCGTCGCCCACTTCAAGGCCGTGGCGGAGGCCGTGGCCCCACTGCCCGTGATGATGTACAACGTGCCGGGGCGCACGTCGTCGAACATCGCCGCGGAGACGACGCTCAAGCTCGCGCGCGAGGTGCCGAACATCGTGGCCATCAAGGAAGCCTCCGGCAATTTCTCACAGATCATGGCCATCCTGCACGAGCGGCCCGCGGGCTTCCGCGTGCTCTCGGGCGACGACGCGGTGACGCTGCCGCTGATGGCGCTCGGCGCCGACGGCATCGTCTCGGTCGCCTCGAACGAGGTGCCCGACCTGATGGCGAAGCTCGCCGACCTCGCGCTCGCCGGCCGCTGGGACGAGGCGCGGGCGCTGCACTACAAGCTGCTGCCGCTGATGGAGGTGAACTTCATCGAGTCGAGTCCCGGACCGGTCAAGGCCGCGATGGCGACGCTGGGGCTGCTGGAGGAGCAGTTCCGGCTCCCGCTGGTGCCGGTCAAGGAGGCGAGCCGCGCGAAGGTGCGCGAGGTGCTGAGCGCGCTGGGGCTGCCGGGCGCGAGGGCGCATGGCGCTGCGTGAGCGCGTCGAGGCGCTGCTCGCGCGGGAGCCGCGGGCGTTCGAGCCGGCGGACCGGGCGCTGTTCGACGAGTTCCGCGCGGCACTGGGCCGCGGCGAAGTGCGGGCCGCGGAACCCGCGGGCGGCGCGTGGCGCGTCAACGCGTGGGTCAAGCGCGCCATCCTGCTCGGCTTCCGGATGGGCGTGCTCGTCGAGATGTCGGAGGGGCGGACGCTGCGCTTCTTCGACAAGGACACCTGGCCCGTCAAGCCGCTCGCACTGGAGGACGGCGTGCGGGTGGTCCCGGGCGGCTCGTCCATCCGCGACGGCGCGTACGTGGCGGCGGGCGTGGTGTGCGTGCCGCCGATGTTCGTGAACGTCGGCGCGTACGTGGACGAGGGGACGATGATCGACAGCCACGCGCTCGTCGGCTCCTGCGCCCAGGTCGGCAAGCGCGTGCACCTCTCGGCCGCGGCGCAGATCGGCGGCGTGCTCGAGCCCGCGGGCGCGCTGCCCGTGATCGTCGAGGACGACGTGCTGGTGGGTGGCGGCTGCGGCGTGTACGAGGGCGCGATCGTGCGCCGCGGCGCGGTGCTCGCCGCGGGGACCATCGTGACGGGCTCGACGCCCGTCATCGACCTCGTGAAGGGCACGACCTACCGGCGCACGGCGGACGCGCCGCTCGAGATCCCGCCGGGCGCGGTGGTGGTGCCGGGCGCGCGGCCCGCCGCGGGCGAGCGCGCGGCGGCGCTGGGCGTCTCGCTCTACGCGCCGGTGATCGTGAAGTACCGCGACGAGAAGACCACGGCGGCGACCGCGCTGGAGGAGGCGTTGAGGTGATCCGGGTCGGCGTGCTGGGGGCGACGGGGGCGGTGGGGCAGCGCTTCGTGCAGCTCCTCGACGGGCATCCCTGGTTCGAGCTCGCGGCGCTCGCGGCGAGCGAGCGCTCGGCGGGCCGCCGCTACGCCGAGGCGTGCACGTGGAAGCTCGCCACGCCGATGCCGGAGCGGGCGGCCGGGCTGGTGGTGCGGCCCGCCGAGCCCGGCCTCGAGTGCGACGTCGTCTTCTCGGCGCTCGACGCGGGCGTCGCCGGGCCCATCGAGGAGGCGTTCGCCGCCGCGGGCTACGCGGTCCTGAGCAACGCCCGGAACCACCGCATGGCCGACGACGTCCCGCTGCTCGTGCCGGAAGTGAACGCCGAGCACGCGGCGCTGATCGCGGTGCAGCGGAAGACGCGCGGCTGGAAGGGCTTCATCGCGACCAATCCCAACTGCTCGACGGCGACGCTGGTGCTGGCGCTCGCCCCGCTCGAGCGGCGCTTCGGCCTGAAGGCGGTGGCGGTCACGACGCTGCAGGCCATCTCGGGCGCCGGCTACCCGGGCATCCCGTCGCTCGACATCCTCGCCAACGTCGTGCCGTTCATCGCCGGCGAGGAGGAGAAGATCGAGCGCGAGACCCGGAAGATCCTCGGGCGGCTCGGGCCGGGCGGGGGCGCCGTCGAGCCGCTGCCCGCCGTGGTGAGCGCGACCACGACGCGGGTGCCGGTGGTGGACGGGCACACCGAGTCGGTCTTCGTCACGCTCGGCAGCGAGCCCGGCGTGGACGCGGTGCGCGAGGCGCTGCGCGGCTTCCGCGGCCCGCCGCAGGAGCGCGGGTTGCCGAGCGCGCCGGAACACCCCGTGCTCGTGCTCGACGCCGACGACCGGCCCCAGCCGCGGCTCGACATCGAGCGCGAGCGCGGCATGGCGTCGATCGTCGGCCGCGTGCGCGCCTGCCCGCTGCTGGGCTACAAGTTCATCGTGCTCGGGCACAACACCATCCGCGGCGCCGCCGGCGCGGCGATCCTGAACGCGGAGCTCCTGCAGTCCCAGGGACTGCTCGGGCGGTAGCGGGGCGGTGCCCGTCCGCGTGAACCGGCCGCTCGTCCTGGGCGGGGTGGTGGCCTACTCGGTGCTGGTCGCCGCGCTCCGCTACCTCCACGTCATCGGCACCGCCGGCACGGCGGTGCTGTTCGCGATCATGATCGTGGACCTGGTGGCGACGCACTGGATGCTGCGCCGGATGGCGCGGCGGCGCTGACGCCCGCCGCTGCCGGTCTTGCCGCTGCCTGTCCCGCGCCGTAGCTTGCGCCCTTTCATGGAGTTTTCGCCCGCGTGACGGTCGCGCCGAACCCCGAGCTGGTCACCCTCGAAGCCATTCGCGAGGCCGCGCGTCACCTGCGTGGCGTCGCGGTGCGCACGCCGCTCCTGCCGGCGGACGAGCTGTCGGAGCGCCTCGGCGTTCCCGTGTTCGTCAAGCCGGAGAGCCTGCAGCGGGTCGGCGCGTTCAAGCTGCGCGGCGCCTTCACCCTGGTGCGCCAGCTGGCCGAGGGCGGCGCGCGGGGCGTGATCACGTACTCGTCGGGGAATCACGGACAGGCGGTGGCGTACGTGGCGCGGCGGTTCGGCCTGCGGGCGGTGATCGTGATGCCGGAGACGGTCGCGGCGCCCAAGCGCCGCGGCGTGGAGCGGCTCGGCGGCGAGGTCGTGCTCGCGGGCCGTACGTCGCAGGACCGCTACGAGCGGGCGGCCGAGATCGCGCGGCGCGAGCAGCTGGCGATGGTCCCGCCGTTCGACCATCCGGCGATCATCGCCGGCCAGGGCACGGCGGGGCTCGAGATCGTCGAGGATTGCCCCGACGTGCGCACGGTCGCGGTTCCGGTGGGCGGCGGTGGACTCGCGGCCGGCGTGGCGACCGCCGTGAAAGGGCTCCGGCCCGCGGCCGAGGTCGTCACGGTCGAGCCCGAGGGCGCGCCGACCTACGAGCGGGCGCGGGCGGCGGGCACGCCGGTGACGCTCGAGCACACCGGCAGCGTGGCGGACGGGCTGCTGCCGCTCCGGATCGGGGCGCTGACCTTCGCGCACCTGGCGCGGCACGCCGCCGGGGCATATCTCGTGTCGGACGCGGCCATCGTGGAGGCGGTGCGCTTCGCGCTGGACCGCCTCAAGCTGGTGGTCGAGCCCTCGGGGGCCGCGACCCTGGCGTGGCTGCTCGGCCGGCGCCGGGGAGCGGTGGCGGGACCCGTGGTGGCGGTGCTGTCGGGCGGGAACATCGAGTGGGAGGGACTGCAATCACTGCTGGCGGCGAAAGCGTGACGGCGCCCGGCGCGCTGGCGGGCGCCAAGGTGCTCGTGGCCGACGACGACGCGGCCCTGGTGGGCACCCTGACCTGGATCCTCAAGGAGCAGGGCTGCCAGGTCGTGGCCGTGCCCGACGGCCAGAACCTGCTCGAGCGGCTGCAGGACGAGCGGCCCGACCTCGTGCTGCTGGACATCATGATGCCGAAGGTGGACGGGCTCCAGCTGCTCGAGCGGATCCGCAACGAGCCGCGCTGGCGCGACCTCCCCGTGCTGATGATCTCCTCGATGGACCCGGAGGATGGCACGGCCAAGGCCCTCGGGCTCGGGGCGTCGGACTTCGTGGCGAAGCCGTTCCGCGTCAAGGAGCTGCTCGCGCGGGTGGAGTCGCAGCTCAGGCGCGGCCGCGAGCTCAGGACCGCGCGCGAGGAATCGCGCTCGCGCGGGGCGATCGCCGACATCCTCCACGAGCTGACGGACTCGCTCAAGCCGGACGAGATCTACCACATCCTCGCGCGCCGGGTGGCGCGCGCGCTCAACATCTCGCGCTGCTCGCTCGTGCTGGCCAAGCCGGGCGACGTGTACGGCACGGTCGTGGCCGCGTACGAGAACCCGATGCTGCGCAACCTGCGCATCGAGCTGGCCCGCTACCCCGAGATGCTGAAGGCGCTCGAGACCGACCAGCCGGTGATCGTCGCCGACGTGGCCAGCGACCCGCTGTTCCAGGACGTGCGCGCGATGTGGGCCAAGAGCGGCATCCCGGTGCCGACCCAGTCGGTGGTCGCGTTGCCCTTCCGGATGCGGGAGGAGCAGAGCGGCGTGCTCTACCTGCGGACCGTGCAGGGCGAGTCCCCGCTCGGCCGCGACGACGCGCAGTTCGCCGACTCGGTGATCAAGGCGGCGGTGGCCGCGATCGAGAAGGCCCACGACTTCGAGTCGGTCGTCTCCGACAAGGAGCGGCTCGAGACCCTCGCGGCGACCGACGCCCTGACCGGGTGCCTGAACCGCCGCGCGCTGCTCGAGGCCGTGGAGCGCGAGGTGGACCGCGCGCGGCGCTACAACCTGGTGCTGGCGCTGCTGATGGTGGACCTGGACCACTTCAAGCGCATCAACGACACGATGGGCCACATCGTCGGCGACACGGTGCTGCGGCAGCTCGGCGAGCTGCTGCGGCGCGACGCGCGCTCGGTGGACGCGGTGGCCCGGTACGGCGGCGAGGAGTTCGTCGTGCTGCTGCCCGAGACCGCGGCGCACGGCGCGATGATCTTCGCCGACCGGATGCGGCAGCGGATCGCGGCCTTCTCCTTCGGCGAGACCGCGCACCCGGTCCGGATCACGGTCTCGGTGGGCGTGGCCTGCTTCCCCGACCCATCGGTGGATACGCCGGAGTCCTTCATCGCCCTGGCCGACGCGGCGCTCTATCGCGCCAAGGCGGACGGCCGCAACGTGGTGCGACAGTGAGCCAACGACGTTGTCCCAAGTGCCACAAGGTGTACGCGGGCGACGCCCGCTTCTGCCCGCAGGACGGCAGTCCCCTCGTGGACGTGACGGCGCCGGCGGCGGCGCCGGCGTCGGGGTCCACGCAGATCCGCCAGGCGGTGAAGCCGAAGCCGGTGGACGCGGATCCCGCGAAGACGCTGCGCAACCAGGTGCTGGACCAGCGCTACCAGGTGGTCCGCAAGCTCGGCGAGGGCGGGATGTCGTTCGTCTACGAGGCGAAGGACATCTCCAACGGCGAGTCGGTGGCGGTGAAGATCATGACGCCCAAGCTCGCCCAGGACAAAACGGCGGCCGAGCGCTTGCGGCGCGAGGCGGGCCTCGCGATGCGCCTCGACCATCCCAACATCTGCCGCATCATGCGACTCGGGGAGACCGAGGACGGGCTCATCTACCTCGTGATGCCGCTCTTGAAGGGCGAGCTGCTCTCCGACAAGGAAGTCCGCGAGGGGCCGATCCCGCTCGCCGTGGGCGTGCCCATCATGCGGCAGGTGTGCGACGCGCTGGACGTCGCGCACCAGCAGCAGATCATCCACCGCGACCTGAAGCCGGAGAACATCTTCGTCTGCCCCGACCCGGACGGCACGCTGCGCGCCGTGGTCACCGACTTCGGGTTGGCGAAGGAGAAGCGCGCCGAGCCCGGGATCGCCAAGCTCACGGCCACGGGCATCATCCTCGGCACGCCCGAGTTCATGAGCCCGGAGCAGATCCGCGGCAAGCCGCTCGATGGGCGCTCCGACATCTACGCGCTCGGGCTCGTGGCCTTCGAGATGTTCACCGGCAAGCTGCCCTTCGAGGGAAAGTCGGCGCAGGACATGATGATCGCGCGGCTGCGCGGGCAGCCGATGCCGCTCCGCAAGGCGCGCGCGGACCTCGAGTTCACGGCGCAGTTCGAGAAGGCGCTGATGAAGGCCATCGAGGCCGACCCGGCGGCCCGCTACCAGACGGCTGGCGAGTTCGGCCGCGCGCTCGAGGAGGCGGCCGGCTCCGGCGGCGGCGGGATGATGGGCAAGCTCAAGAGCCTGTTCTAGGCGCGGCCGCCGCGCCCCGGCTCCCGGCCCCCGTTCGATGAAGCGCTTTCCGGCGTTCGATCCCCCCGAGTACGTGTCGTGGTCCGCCGACCCGGCGCTGGTGGCCGCGTTCGGCGAGACGCCGCGGCGCGACGCCGAGCGGCGGCGCGTCGTCGAGGCGCTCGACGAGGCCGCGCTGCTCGCGCTGTACGCCGGGCTCGTGCGCACCCGCCTCCAGGACGTCGTCTTGAAGCGCTGGGTCCGGACGGGCGTGATCTCGAAGGCCTGGCTCGGCACGGGCGAGGAGGCGATGACCGTCGGGCCGGTGCACGCGCTCGACCGCACGCGCGACATCGTCGTCCCGATGATCCGCAACGCCGGCGCCTGCGCCGAGATGGGCATGCCGATCGCCGACAACTTCCGCTCCTACCTCGGCACCGGCGACGCCCCGAGCGGCGGGAAGGACCTGCACGCCGGCTCGATCGCCCACCACGTCCTGCAGCCGATCTCGCACGTGGGCGACGTCGTGCCGGTGACGGCCGGCATGGCGCTCGTGAGCCGGATGCGCGGCGAGGCCTTCGTCGCGCTGACCTGGATCGGCGACGGTTCCACCAAGACCGGCACGGCGCACGAGGGGCTCAACTTCGCGGCGGTGCAGAAGGTCCCCGCGGTGTTCATCATCCACAACAACCAGGTCGCGCTCGGCACCCGTCTCGGGCAGCACCACCTTGGCGAGGACTTCGGCGAGCTGCCCGCGGCGTACGGGATGGCCGGTGCGTCGTTCGACGGCAACAACGTGCTCGACGCTTACGCGGCGACGCGCCTGGCGGCCGAGCGGTGCCGCTCGGGCGAGGGTCCCGTGATGCTGGTCGGCGAGACCTTCCGGATGGGCGGGCACGCCACGCACGACGAGCGCGAGGCTCGCGCGCTCTTCCCCGAAGAGACCTTCGCGGCCTGGGGCAAGCGGGACCCGGTCGGCCTGTACGAGGAACACCTGAAGCGTCTCGGGGTCGGAGCGAGCGTGCTCGAATCCGTCGAGGCCCGCGTGGACGCGGAAGTGGCTCGTGCCGAGCAGGATGCGTTGACCAGCCGAGGGAGCAGCGTGCCGGATCCGGCGAGCGCCCTGGACGGTGTCTATGCAGGGTAGGACGGCGGCACGGGCCGCCTTCCCGTCGCCGTTCTGAGCCGAGCCGGGCTGGCCGCCCTGGCGGCGGCGACCCTCGTATTCGGCGGGGCGCGGGCGCAGGGGGCCACGCCGCGCCGGCCTCTCCGCATCGTTTCCTACGTTTTCCGTGTGACCGTGCCCGATTCCGTCGGCACCTTCGCGGCGCAGGCCGTCATCGCATTCCGGCGCGCGAAGGCGGCTCCGGACTCCCTCGCGCTGGATCTCGTCGGCCTCACCGTGGATTCGGTGACGGCGCCCGGCGCGAGCCGAGCGGCGCGGCAGGAGCGCCTTCCGTTCGCCTACGACGGACGCAAGCTCAGGATCGGGCTGCGGCCCCGGCGCGGGACCGGCGTCGAATCGGTCGTCGTGTTCTACCACGGCGCGCCGGCGGACGGCCTGTTCCTGCGCCGCGACGCCCGCGGGCGCCCGTCCGCATTCGCCGACGATTGGCCCGACCGCGCCCGCGACTGGCTCCCGACCGTGGACGATCCGGCCGACAAGGCACCGGTGCGGTGGGAGGTGAGCGTGCCGGCCGGCTGGCGAGTCGTGGCGAACGGGCGGTTCGTGCGCCGCGATGCGGCCGCCGGAGGCCGGGCGACCTGGATCTACGACGAGCGCAGCCCGATCCCGACCTACACGATGGTGCTCGGTGCGGGGCGGATGACGGCCAGCCGCCATCGTCCGGCGGTGCTGGGGAACGACTCCGTCCCGATCGAGGTCTGGGCCGAGCCCGAGGATTCGGCGTTCGCCGACTCGGTGCCGTTCCGGCGCGCGACGGAGATCGTGGAGACGATGGAACGCCTGGTGGGTCCCTTTCCGTTCGAGAAGCTCGCCGAGGTGGAATCATCCACGCGCTACGGCGGCATGGAGAACTCGACCGCGATCTTCTACCCGGAGCAGCCGTACGTCGCGCGCCGCCTGAGCGAAGGCGTGGTGCGCCACGAGACCGCGCACCAGTGGTTCGGCGACGCGGTGACGGAGCGGGACTTCCACGACCTCTGGCTGTCGGAGGGGTTCGCCGACTATTTCGCGGTCGTCGTCGGCGCGGCACTGGACGGCGACTCCGTCATGCGGCGGGGCGTCGCGGGGCTGATGCGCGGCTACCTGCGCTCGCCGGTGGTGGGGCGGCCGCTGGTGGACTCCGCCGAGACCGTGCTGACGCGCCTGCTGAACGCCAACAGCTACAACAAGGGCGCGTGCGTGCTCCACATGCTGCGGCGCACGGTGGGTGACTCCGCGTTCTGGCGCGGGATCCGGGCGTACTACCGGGAGTACCGCGACTCCTCGGTGTCGAGCGCCGACTTCCAGCGCGTGATGGAGCAGGCCGCGGGTCGGCAGCTCGGCTGGTTCTTCATCGAGTGGCTGCACCAGCCCGGCTACCCCCAGCTCGACGTCGCGTGGCGATGGGACTCGGCGGGCCGGCGGCTGTCGATCGACGTGACACAGACGCAGCCGGCGGCGTGGGGCCTGTTCACCCTGCCGGCGCTGACGCTGGAGGTCGCAGGTGGCAGCGGGCCGCCGATCCAGCGCACGATCGCCCTCTCGTCCGCTCGCCAGAGCGTTCAGTGGGACACGCCGGAGCGTCCGACGGACGTCCGCGTGGACCCGGACGGCGACTGGCTCCTGACCGCCCAGGTGCACCCGCAGCCGTGAGGCCGCGCTAGTGGAAGCGATTCACATCCAGAGCTTCGTGGCCGCCCCGCCGGAGAAGGTGTGGCGCCGGCTCCTGGAACGCCCGGACGTGGTGCTCGACGCCCTGCCGGTGACCGCGTGGCCGGAGTCGCGGGAGGAGCGGGCGCCGGCGCGGCTCTCCGTGCGCTGGCCGATCGGCGGCGACGCGCCCCCCACCGCGCTCGAGATCTCGCTGGACCCGATCTCGGCCGGGACGCGGATCGAGGTGCACCACGACGGCTGGCCGGACGGCCCGGGCATCGAGGACGTGTTCGGGGGCCACTTCGCCGGCTGGCTGCAGGCGCTCGCCGCCCTGGGGTTGCTCGTGGAATCCGGCAAGGACGCGCGCGCCTCGACGCCGCAGCTCGCCCGGAGCGGACGGTACTTCGCATCGGCGGAGGTGCCGGCCGGCGCCGACGCCGCGTTCCGCGCGATGACCGACGAGCGCGTCCTGGCGCAGTGGAGCGGAGGAGCGCTGTCGGACGCCGCGGTCACGGACCGGGTCGAGGGCCGCTACGCACGCTGGGCGCTGGCCGCCGCGGCGGGCGGCGCGGCGCGCGAGCTCGTCGTGGTCTTCCGCCCCACGCCGCGCGGAACCCACTGCGCGCTGGCCGAGTACGGTGTGACGGACCGGTCCGCGTCCTCGCGCTGGCCGAAGCTGCTGGAGCACCTCGCCCAGTTCCTCCGCTGACCGAACCCGTCCCGCCGGAGTGTCACCGATGGCAGACCTGAGGCGCTTGTTCGACTACGACGGCTGGGCCAATCGGGAGGCGCTCGCGTCGCTCGGCGCCGCGGCGCCGGCAGGCCGGGGCCTGAAGTTGATAGGGCACATCGTCGGAGCGGAGCTGCTCTGGCACGCCCGCCTGACGGGCGCCACGTCCGAGCTCGCCGTCTGGCCCGATCTCGCCGTCCCGCAGTGCGCGACGTGGCTTGCGACGCTGGACGGCCTGTGGAGGAGGTTCCTCGAGCGCTCGGTGCCGGGCCGCCTGGCCGAGCGCGTCGAGTACGTGAACACCAAGGGCGAGGCCTACAGCAGCTCCGTGGACGACGTTCTCACCCACGTCGTGATCCACTCGGCCTACCACCGGGGCCAGATCGCCGCTGACGTCAGAGCGGCCGGCCACGAGCCCGCCTACACCGATTTCATCCACGCCGCGCGGACCGGGCGCATCGCCTGATCGGCGCTAAGCCTCGACGCTCGGCCTGCTTTGCACCCGCGGCTCCGGTGAGGAACGGAGCTTGCGGAGCATCCCGGCATTGCTGGCAGGCTCGAGGCAACATCGAACGGCACGGACGAAAGGGGAGTAGATCAATGGCAGATAAGAAGGCCGATCTCGCGGGTCCCGGGATCAGCACGTACGAAGAGGTCGCGAAGATCCTCCCGAAGGACTACAAGTCGTTGCTCGACCCGAAGGAGACGCAGATCGCGATCAGCGCGGCGAAGCGGTACATCGAAGATGGCCTGTGCCGCGAGCTGAACCTGATCCGCGTCGAGGTGCCGCTGATCGTCACGCGCGAGAGCGGCGTGAACGACTATCTGGACCGCGACGGGTCGCGCACGCCGGTCGAGTTCCCCTGCGGGCTCGGCCTCGACAAGCGGCTCAACGCCCAGGTGGTGCAGGCGGCGACGAAGTGGAAGCGGATGGCCCTCAAGCAGTTCGGGATGAAGCCGGGCGAGGGTCTGGTGACGGACATGCGGGCCGTGCGCAAGGACTACTTCCTCGACCACGACCACTCGTCGTACGTGGACCAGTGGGACTGGGAGCGGACGATCACGGCGGACCAGCGGAACCTGGCGTTCCTCAAGGACGTCGTGCGCCGGATCTGGAAAGTGATCGTCGGGGCGGAGAAGCAGGTGATGGAGATGTTCCCGAAGCTCCGGGATCCGCGCTACCCGCCGCTGCCGGACGAGCTGAAGTTCCTGCACGCCGAAGAAATCCTCGACATGTACCCGGATCTGCCGCGCAAGCAGCGCGAGACGCAGATCCTCCAGAAGTACCCGGCGGTCTTCATCATCGGGATCGGCTGGGTGTTGAAGGACGGCTACCCGCACGAGATGCGGGCCGCCGACTACGACGATTGGGTGACGCCGACGAAGTCGGACGACGGCAAGCCGATGCACGGCCTGAACGGCGACATCCTGGTGTGGAACCCGGTCACCAAGCGCCGGCACGAGCTGAGCTCGATGGGCATCCGCGTCACGAAGGAGACGCTGAAGCAGCAGCTCGAG
>DATKNX010000074.1:0-3124 GCA_035541085.1 Gemmatimonadales bacterium
TCACTCCGCCCTGAGCGCCGTCCCGGCCCGCACCTGCCGCCTCGGGCCGTGGGGATCGAGGGCGACCTGGCCGTTCACCACGACCCACGAGATGCCGGCCGACGTCCGCTCGGGGTGCTCGACCGTGCTCTGGTCCGCCACGCGCGCCGGATCGAAGATCACGAGGTCCGCGTCGGCCCCGACGGCGAGGCGTCCCTTGCGCCGGAAGGCCGGCGCGCGGGTCTCCAGCGTCTGCGCGGGCAGCAGGGTCATCCGGCGGATGGCGTCCATCAGCGTCAGCGTGCCGCGCTCGCGCACGTAGACCGCCAGCGTGCGCGCGAACGCGCCGCTGGCGCGCGGGTGGTTGTTGTTGCCCGGGTTCAATATCGCGTCGCTCCCGATCATCACGTCGGGCGCGCGCAAGGCGAGCACCAGCGCGGTGTCCGGAATGGCGTACGCCACGGCGAGCTTGCCCGCCGCGCGGTAGCGCCGGAACGTCTCCGCCGTCAGCCGCTCGGTCGTGCCCCCGAGCTGCAGGTCGCCGTACGAGATGCCGAAGCGCTGCTGCCAGCCGGGGTCGAAGCGCGCCTTGTTGAGATTCGTCGCCCAGTAGTCGTAGGGATAGACGCACGCGGTGACGACGAGGCCCGCGGCCCGCGCCGCCGCCAGCGAGTCGAGCGCGGCGGGCATGTCGAACGTCGCGGCGCTCGTGAGGTGGTCCACGTGCACGGCCGCGCCGGTGCGGCGCGCCGCCTCGAGGATCTCGTGGATCCCCTCGGCGTCGGTTCCGGGCGGGATCGTATCCGAGTAGCGCGCGTGGAAGAAGACCGGCGCCCGGAACTCCGCCGCGACGCGCGCCATCGCGAGCACCTCGTCGCTCGTCATGCCGGGCGTGTACTCGGGACTCATCGCCACGCCCAGGGCGCCGTTGCGCATCGACTGCTCCGCCAGGTCCACCAGCTGGCGCAGCTGCTCCGGAGTCGCGGCGCGGTACGGGCTGATCTTCAGCCGCACGCGCGCGTTGGGATCGGAGAAGGCGCCGCCGTAGTTGACCGGCCAACGCAGGCGGCCGAGCCCGTGGTACCACGCCCCGATGTCCGCCGAGGCCCCGTGCATCGCGAGGTTCGTGGTCACGCCGTCCGCCAGCTTGTTCCAGATGCCGTACGTGTTGGGCGTGTACGACAGCACGTCGATGAAGCCCGGCGCCACGACCTGTCCCGCGGCGTCGATCACCGTGCGGCCGGCGAGGGCCGTGTCGGAGATCGCGGCGATCGTGCCGCCGCGCACGCCGACCCACACGCCGGTGCGGTCGAGCCCGCTCCCGGGGTCCATCACGCGGCCACCCTCGATCACGAGGTCGAAGGGCGGCGTCTGCGCCGGCGCCGGCAGCGGCGCCGCGGCCAGCAGCAGCACAACGAGGAGGGGCGCGCGGACCTGGGTCATGGCGGATAAGTTACACCGGCTTCCCACCCGAGTCCCGGAGGTCCGCCGCATGAAGCGCCTCGCCCTCCTCGTTCCCGCGCTCGTGGCGCTCGCCGCGGCGCCCGCGCGCTCGCAGGTGGCCGACACGTCGGCCTTCCGCGCGCTGCCCCTCCCCACGCCGAACGCGTACCGCTCGGCCGGCGGCGCGCCGGGTCGGGCGTACTGGCAGAACCGGGCCGACTACGCCATCGAGGCGACCCTCGACACGGCGACGAACACGCTCCGCGGCACGCTGCGCCTCACCTATCAGAACAACTCCCCCGACGCGCTGCCGTTCCTCTGGCTCACGCTCGAGCAGGACATGTTCGAGAAGGGCAGCATCAACGCGCTCACGGCGCCGCCGCCCTTGGTCTTCGGCGGCACGCCGTTCGACATGGCGAACCACGGGTTCGCGGGCGGGCTCACGCTGACCCGCGTCGAGGCGAACGGCCGGCCGCTGCCGCACCACGTCTGGGACACGATGATGCGCGTGGACCTGCCCGAGCCGCTCGGGCCCGCCCAGGCCATCACCCTCGAGATCGCGTGGAGCTTCCCCATTCCGGTCAACGGCTCCGCGCGGATGGGCCGCGACGGCTCGCTGTACGAGCTGGGCCAGTGGTATCCGCGCATGGCCGTCTACGACGACGTCCACGGCTGGAACACCCTGCCCTACATCGGCGCGGGCGAGTTCTACCTCGAGTACGGCGACTACGACGTGCGGCTCACCGTCCCCGCCGGCTTCCTCGTCGCCTGCACCGGCACGCTCGAGAATCCCGACAGCGTGCTCACCGCGACCGAGCGCGACCGGCTGGCCCGCGCCCGCGCCGACACGGAGCCCGTGCAGATCGTCACCGCCGGCGAGGCGGGCGACGCCGCGGCCACGCGCCCCTCCGCCGCCGGCACGCTCACGTGGCACTTCCGCGCCGACAACGTCCGCGACGTGGCGTGGGCCGCGGCGCCCAACTTCCGCTGGGACGCGGTGAGCTGGAACGGCATCCTGATCCAGACCCTATACCGGCCCAGCGCCGTCCTCTGGGCGGCCGAGGGCATCGTGATGGCCCGGCACGCCATCGCGTACAACTCCAACCTGTGGGCGATGTACCCGTACCCGCAGGCCACGACGGTCGAGGGCCCGATCGACGGGATGGAGTACCCGATGATCACCTTCGTGCCGGCCGAGAAGTCGCGCGAGGGCCTGTACTGGGTCCTGATGCACGAGTTCGGGCACGAGTGGTTCCCCATGATGGTCGGCAGCGACGAGCGCCGCTACCCGTGGATGGACGAGGGCTTCAACACCTTCATCGACCTGTACAACGCCGAGGACTACTTCAAGGGCAGCGCCTACGGCGACAGCGTGGCGGACATGCCGCTGCGCGCCTACGCGCTGAACGCCGTGCCCGGCGACGAGCAGCCGCTCATCACCGCGCCGGTCGAGGTGCGGGACCTGTACTGGACCGCCTACCAGAAGCCCGCGCTGATGCTGCGTTTGCTGCGCGAATACGTCCTGGGCCGCGAGTGGTTCGACCCGGCGTTCCGGGAGTACATCCGCCGCTGGGCGTTCAAGCACCCGCAGCCGGCCGACTTCTTCCGCACCATCGAGAACGTGAGCGGCCGCAACCTCGACTGGTTCTGGCGCGAGTGGGTGTACACGACGGCGCGGCTGGACCAGGCGGTGGATTCGGTG
>DATKNX010000075.1:0-9669 GCA_035541085.1 Gemmatimonadales bacterium
CCGCGGTAGCGCTTGGGCAGCATCGCCACGAAGCGGGCGAGCCGCGTGGCCCGCCCCGCGAGCACCACCAGCAACCCGGTGGCCGCGGGATCCAGCGTGCCCGCGTGCCCCACCCGCCGCTCGCCGAGGCTCCGGCGCACCGCCGCCACCACGTCGTGCGACGTCGGGCCCGACGGCTTGTCGATCAGCAGCAGCCCGTCCACGCCCGTGCCCCCGTGGGCCCGTGCCCCGGTGCCCGCCGCGCCGTCAGGCGCCTGCCTGCCCGGCGTCCCGCAGCTGCGCCAGCAGCGCGTCGAGGCGCGACGCGCGCTCCAGCTCCCGGTCGAGCTCGAAGGCCACCTCGGGCACCGTCTTGAGCGTGAGCCGCGCGCCGATCGTGCGGCGCATCGCGCTCGCGGCGTGGTCGAGCGCCTTGCGGCTGCGCTGCTTCTCCTCCTCGTCGCCGTGCACCATCACCTGCACCACGGCGCGCTTGAGGTCGGGCGTGACCTTCACGCCCGTCACCGTCACCAGGCCGATGCGCGGGTCCCGCGCCTCGGAGGTGAGAAACTCGGCGACCGCTTCGCGGATCGCCTCGGCCACGCGCTGCGGGCGCCGTCCCGGATTCCGGTTCATGCGTAGGAGATCTCGCTGGAGACCACGTAGGCCAAGGGCTCGCCGGCGATGAGGCGGTCGCAGGAGGCGAGCACCTCCTCGGCGTGCCGCCGGTCGGTCGTGACCACGCCGCAGGCGAGCGCCGCCTGCTGCCACGCGTCCTGGTGGTCCACCTCGGCCGCCGACACGTTGAACTGCCGGTGCAGCCGGTCCTTGAGGCTCTTCACGATCCGGCGCTTGTCCTTCAGCGACTGGCAGCCGGCCAGCACGAGCTCCCACGACCGCACGGCGACGACCACGGCGCTACTCCGTGCGGGCCGGCCCCGCCGTCTCGAGGCTGCGGGCGACGCTCTCGACGCGGAACGCCTCGATCACGTCGCCGACCTTGAGGTCGTTGAAGTTCTCGATCCCGATGCCGCACTCGAGACCGTCCTTGACCTCCTTCACGTCGTCCTTGAAGCGCCGCAGCGACCCGAAGCCGCCGGTGTAGACGACCACCGCGTCGCGGATCACCCGCGCCTTCGCCCCGCGCTGGATGGTGCCGTTGCGGACGTAGCAGCCCGCGATGGTGCCCAGGCCCGAGATCTTGAACAGCTGCCGCACCTCGGCCTCGCCCAGGACGACCTCCTTCTGCTCCGGCTTGAGGAGGCCTTCCAGCGCCGCCTTCACGTCGTCCACCGCCTCGTAGATGATGCGGTACTGGCGGATGTCCACGTGCTCGCGCTCGGCGGCCGCGCGCGCGTTGGAGTCGGGCCGCACGTGGAAGCCGATGATGATGGCGGCCGACGCCTTGGCGAGCAGCACGTCGGATTCGTTCACCGCGCCCACGCCGCGGTGCACGACCTCCACCTTCACTTCGGCGGTCGAGAGCTGGCTCAGCGCGTCGGCCAGCGCCTCCGCGGGGCCGCCCTGGTCCGCCTTGATGATGATGCGCAGGGCGGCTCCGGCCGCCTCGTCCTTCTTCTGGAAGAATTCTTCGAGCGACACGCCGACCCGGCTGCCGCGACGGTGCTGCGCCTCCCGGTCGAGCCGCTGGCGCTTCTGGGCGGTGTCGCGCGCCTGGCCGCTGTCGGCGACCACGGCGAACGAGTCGCCCGCCTCCGGCACGCCCTGGAACCCGAGCACCTGCACGGGGCTCGAGGGGCCGGCCTCCTTCACCGTGTTGCCGCGCTCGTCGAACATCGCGCGCACGACGCCCGAGTACATGCCGCAGATGAAGGCGTCGCCCGTCCGGAGCGTGCCCCCGGTCACCAGGATCGTGGCCAGCGGCCCCTTGCCCGGGTCGAGCTGGGCTTCGAGCACCGTGCCCGTGGCCGGCTTGTCGGGGTTGGCCTTGAGATCCAGCAGGTCGGCCTGGAGCAGGATCTGCTCCAGCAGCTTGTCCACGCTGGTGCCCTTCTTGGCCGAGATCGGCGTGCTCAGCGTCTGGCCGCCGAACTCCTCGAGCACCACCTCCTGCTGCAGCAGGTCGCGCTTCACCTTGTCCACGTTGGCCGCGGGCAGGTCGATCTTGTTGATCGCCACCACCATGGGCACGCCGGCGTTCTTGGCGTGGCTGATGGCCTCGATGGTCTGCGGCATGACCTGGTCGTCGGCGGCCACGACCAGCACCACCAGGTCGGTGACCTGGGCGCCGCGCGCGCGCATCGCCGTGAAGGCCTGGTGGCCCGGCGTGTCGAGGAACGTGACCCGCCGCCCGTTGGGCAGCAGGACGTTGTAGGCGCCGATGTGCTGGGTGATGCCGCCCGCCTCGCCCGCGATGACGTTCGTCTTGCGGATGAAGTCGAGCAGCGACGTCTTGCCGTGGTCCACGTGGCCCATCACGGTGACGATCGGCGGCCGGGCCTGCAGCGTCTCCTCCGGCTCCGCGGCTTCCTCGACGGGCGCCGCCGCGTACTCCTCCTCGCGCACGGCCTGGAACCCGTACTCCGAGCAGATCAGCTCGATCTGGTCGAAGTCCAGCCGCTGGTTGACCGTGACCATCATCCCGAGCTCCTTGAAGGCGAAGGCGACGATCTGCGACGCCGGCACCTTCAGGATCTCCGCCAGCTCCGCCACCGAGATGAACTCGTTGACGTGGACCAGCGTCTTCTCCTTCTCCTTCTCCTCGGCGACGCGCGCGGCCTCCAGGTCGCGGAAGCTCGGCTCGTCGTCGCGGCGCCGCGGGCCCCGCTTGGCCGGCCCGCGGATGGTGGCCAGCGTGCGGGCCACGTTCTCGGCGACCGCCTCCTGGTCCACCGTCCACTTCTTGCCCTTCTTCCGCTTCTTCTTGTCGCGGCGCCGGTCCTCGATGACACCGCCCGGCGCGGCCGAAGCCACGGGCCGCGGCGGCGGGGCGCCCGCCCCGGGCACCGCGGAGGCCACCGGCTTGGGGCGCGCCGAGATCGGGCGGCCCACCGGCGTCGGGATGTGCGGCGCGCGCGGGGCCGTGCCCACGAACGACACGGGGCCCGACGGCGGCACCGCGGGCGCGGCCGGCGGCGAGGCGGCCTCGACGGGCGCCGGCGGCGCGGCCGCGGCGGGCGGCACGTTGAAGATCTGCAGCTCGCCCTCCGGCTCGCCCTCGACCTCGGGCGGCGCCAGCTCGGGCGGGAACAGCTCGGAGACGTGCATCGCCGGCTCGTCGGCGGCCGACGCCTGCTCCTCGGCGAACAGGTCGCCCACTTCGGGCTCGCGCGCGGCCGCCTCGGCGGCGGCCGCGGCCGCGGCCTCCGCCTCCTGCGCGGCGACCTCCGCCGCGGTGCGGCGGCGGCGGCGCGGGCGCGGCTCCTCGGCGGCCTTGGGCGGCGCCGCGGGCTCGGCCTTCGGCTTGGCGACCGCCCGGCGGCGACCCTTGGCCGGCGCGGGCTGCTTCTCCTTGCGCTTCTCGCGCTCCCAGCGCGTGCGCACCCGGGCGACCTTGTCCTCTTCCAGGGCGCTCAGGTGGCTGCGCACGAAGATGTCCATCTCGCGCAGCAGCTTGATCAGCTCGTCGCTGGCCACGCCGAACTCGGCGGCCAGATCGTGCACCCGCATACTCATTTCCCGATCTTCTCCCCTCGGTCTTCCACCGCCAGGTACGTCTTCAGCCCACGCGCCAACTGCCTGTCCAGCACCGCCACGCCGTGCACCGGCGGGTGGCCCAACGCCTTGCCCAACGCGTCCGCATCCGGTCCGATGAGCACCGGGACCGCCCGGTGCCCCGCCAGCGGCGCCAGCCGCTCGCGAGCCCGCTCGCTCGCGTCCTTCGGCAGCACCAGCGCCTCGGCCAGGCCGCGCCGCAGCGCCTCGCGCGCCGCGTCCACGCCGATGGCGAGGCGCCGCGCCCGCGCCCCGAGGCCCAGCAGGCCCAGGGCCGTGCGCGCGGCGTCCGTCACTCCGCCGGCTTCTCCCCGGGGGCCGGCTCCGGCGCGGCCTCACCCGCCGGCTCCGGCGCAGTCTCCGGCGCCGGCTCGGGCGCGGCCTCGGGCGCGGCCTCGCCAGAGGTCGGCGGCGCGGCCGCCTGCCCCGACTCGTCCGTCGTCGTCAGCTCGTCGATCAGCGCCAGCAGCCGCTCGGCCATCTCCGGCGCCATGCCGGGAATGGAGCGGACCTCTTCCGGCTCGAGGTCGAGGATGTCGCTGAACGTGCGGTAGCCCGCCCCGTCGAGCACGGCGAGCAGGTCCTGCGTGATCCCGCCCAGCTCGGCCAGCGGCACCGCGGCGACGTCCTCGCCCTCCTCCGTCGGGGCCGGCGGCAGCGGCGCGAACAGCGGGCGCTCGCCGCCCCGCTCGAGCCACTCGCGGCTCGAGTAGAGGTCGATCTTCCAGCCCGTCAGCTCGGAGGCCAGGCGCACGTTCTGCCCGTTGCGCCCGATCGCCAGGCTGAGCTGGTCCTCGTCCACGATGGCCTGGATGGTCTTGCTGTCGGGCTCGCTGAACACCCGGGCCACGCGCGCCGGCGCCAGCGCCAGCCGCGCGAACCGCTCGGGGTCCGGGCTCCACGGCACGATGTCGATGCGCTCGCCGCCGAGCTCGTTCACCACGGCCTGCACGCGGCTGCCCTTCAGGCCCACGCACGCGCCCACCGGGTCGATCCCGTCGTCGCGGCTGAAGACCGCGATCTTGGTGCGGCTGCCGACCTCGCGCGCCGTCGCGCGGATGTCCACGACGCCCTGCTGGATCTCCGGGACCTCGAGCTTGAAGAGCGCCTTCACGAACAGCGGGTCGCCGCGCGAGAGGATCAGGCGCGGGCCCTTCGGCGTCTCCTCGAGCTTCTTCAGCACGGCGCGGATCGTGTCGCCCTGGTGGAAGTGCTCGCGGTGGTTCTGCTCGCGGTAGGGGATGATCGCCTCCGCCTCGCGGAACTTGTTCAGCATCACCACGATCTTCCCGCGCTCGATCTGCTGCACCTCGCCCGAGAGCAGCTCGCCGACGCGGTCGGCGAACTCCTCGCGGATCCGCGACCGCTCGCCCTCGCGCACGCGCTGGATGATCCGCTGCTTCGCCGCCTGCACGGCGTTGCGCCCGAACTCGGAGAAGTCCACGTCCTCCTCGAGCACGTCGCCGACCTGGAACTCAGCGTCGTTCCAGCGGGCCTCCTCGAGGGAGACCTGCCGGCTCGGGTCCTCCACCGCTTCCACGACCTCGCGCAGCACGGTGATCCTGATCTGGCCCGACATGTCGTCGAGGCCGATGTCGGCCCGCACGTTCGGGCCGTACTTCTTGGTCAGCGCCGCCAGGACGCCGTCCTTGATCAGGTCCCGCAATTCGTTGCGGTCGAGCTGCTTGAGCGAAGCCAGCTCCTTGAAGGCCGACAGCACATCCGTACCGCTCATGTGTAACGCTCCACGCGCGCCTACCACTCGAAGACGAGGCGCGCTTCCTTGATCTCCGACAACCCCAGCGTGCGCCGCACGCCCTTGGGAAACTCCAGCTCCACCTGCGGTTCCGGGCCGTCCTCGACCGCGAGGGCCGTGACGCGGAACCGGCCGTTCAGTGCCGGCACCAGCACCTCCACGGGCTCGCCGAGGAAGCGGCGCCACTCCGCCGCGGTCCGGAGCGGCCGCTCCAGGCCGGGCGAGGAAACCTCGAGCACGTAGCGACCTTCGCCGAGGCCGCTCCCGTCGAGCCACGCCTCGAGCGCGCGGCTCACGGCCGCGCACTCGTCCACCGTGATCCCGTGGCCGGGGCCCGCGTCCGGGCGGTCGATGCGGAGCGTGATCAGGGGACGGCGGCTGCTCCCGCCCACCCGGCACTCCACGACCTCGAAGCCCAGACCGGCAACCCGCTCGGCCAACTCGCGTTGAAGGTCGGCTGGCGGCGACACGGAATACCCCGGAAAAGAAAAGATGTGGGGCGTCAACCCCACATCTCATGCTCGCGGGACGAGCCCCTCGACCCGCGCTACGACCCGAAAAAGCTAGAGGCGGTCCGGTGTCCCGTCAAGCGGGCGGCCCAAGCACGCCACCATCCGCCCGTCGCGGCCGCCGGCCTACGGAGCCACGAGCGCCAGGAACCTCGGGTCCTTTCGCAGGCCGTCGAACGCCGGCTCGTCGCGCAGGTGCATCTGGAAATGCGCGTCGCGCCGCGGGCGATATCGCTCGAGCCACGAGAACGCGCGGGCAGTATCGCCGACGGCGAGCCACCCGTCGGCCAAGGCCGTGGCGAGATGCGTGCCGGGCCGCACCGTGTCCGCCGTCGCCTCGGCGCTGCGCACATAAGCCCGCGCGGCGGCGGTGTCGCCCCGCGCCACCAGCACGCGCGCCAGTTCCAGCAACCCGGGCCGGTCCCGCGAGGAGATCAACAGCCGGTCGGCCGCCTCGAACTGCGCCTGCGCCTCGTCGAGCCGCCCGCGCCACAGCGCCGCCTGGCCACCCTGCGCACGGGCGAGCATGTAGGTCGGGTCGGCCGCCACGGCGCGGGCACTCCAAGCCGCCGAGGAGTCGAACTGCCGGCTCATGAAGTAGGCGACCGCGACGAAGGTGAGCGTCTCGGGATCGCCGGGCTCCAGGGCGACGGCGCGACGGTACGCCGCCACCGCCGCCGCATGCTGGTTCGTCTCCAGGAGGTTCATCCCGAGTCGGCGCCACGCCGTGGCGTCGAGGGAATCGGCGGCGAGGATCGCGCGGTAGGCGCGGATGGAGGCCGTGCGATCGGTGGGGTCCACGCGCTGCCCGAGCTCGGCCTGCAGCAGACGGACGTTGCGATCGGCCGGAGCGAGCTCGGCGGCGCGCTCCGTCGCCGCGAGCGCCACTGCCAGCGCGCTCTCCGGAGTGATCCCGGGCAGGCGGAAGTGCCACACGTCGGCCCAGTCGAGCGCGTCGGCGAGGCTGGCCCACGCGAGGACCGACGTCGAGTCGCGGGCGATCGCCTCGCGCGCGAGGCCTACGGCCCGGGCCATCGCGGGCTCCGTCCGCCGTGATACCAGGTATCGCACCCGCATGATCAGGTCGTAGCCGCCCGGATCCGCTTGCACCGCGGCGGGGCCGGGCGCGATCACGATACCGATCGCGTGAAGCGCGTCGGTCGCGAGGCCGGGCCCGAGCGCCGAAAGGTCGCGCGGCGCCCGCCCCACCCGGGTCGTCCAGACGACGCGGCCGGTGCGCGCCCCCTCGAGGCGACACCGGACGACTACGCCCTCACCGGCCCGCCGCGCGCTTCCCACGAGCACATAGTCGGCCGACGCGCGGCTGGCCCGCGGCCCCACCACCACGACGGCGTGGGACGAGAGGAGCGCCGCCTGCACGTCCGCCGAGATCCCGCTGGCGATGTAGGCGTTGGCGCTGTCTTCGGCCTGGAAATCCAGCACCTGGATGCGCGGCCGCACGGGCCCGCACGGCATCGGACTGCCGTCGGGACACTGGCCGGCGGCCGGGCGCGCCACGAGCGCCGCCGCGGCGGCGGCGAGGAGAAGACCGGTGTTCGGAAGGGGCACGGCGGCCAATATAGAGCGGGCGCCGGCTTCGAGCGAGGCGTCTCAGGTCAGCGGCCTGCCCAGGTACGCCACCATCCGCCCGTCGCGGCCGGCGGAGCCGCGGTGGGAGAAGAAGCGGTCGCGGGAACAGGCCGTGCAGTGCGGCGAGCGCGTCAGGTCCCGCACGCCGAGCCGCGCGGCGCGGCCGGCGAGCGCATCGCGCAGGTCGAGCTGCGAGGCGCCCTTGGTCCGCTTCCCCTCGATGGCGAGCACCACCTCGGGGCCGACCTCGTAGCACCGCCCGCAGATGCCCACCCCGATGTGCACCGCGAGCTCGCCGGCGCCGACGCGGGCGCGCGAGGCGAGGAGCCCCACGCCGCGCTCCAGGATCCCCGCCGCGATCCCCCGCCATCCGGCGTGGAGCAGCGCGAAGGCCGAGCCGCCGGGCGCCGCGAGGTACACCGGCACGCAGTCGGCGATGGTGACGCCCAGCAGGAGGCCCGCCTGCGAGGTCGCGTGCCCGTCGACGTCCTCGGCCACGTGCCAGCCCGGGCCGACGCCGTCGTGCCAGACCACCGTCGCGGCATGGGCCTGCCGCGCCATCTGGAAGGCCGGGAAGCGCGGGCGCACCGCGTGCAGGAACGCGCGCCACCGCCCCATCACCTGCCCGACCGGCTCCTCGGTCATCAACCCGAGCGAGAAGCCGCCGTTGCCGCCGCGCACCGTGAGTCCGGCCACGAGGCCGAACCGGTCGAGCCACTCCGCCAGCTCGGCGCGCGGCACCATCGGGTCGGGCAGGAAGGTCTCGGCGAGCTCCCGCGGCGGGACCGGCGCGCGCGCGCGCTTCGCCGGCCGCGCGCGGGCGCCGCGCGGCGTCCCGGCCGGCGCCGCGCTCACCGCTCGCGCCGCTCGATCACGGCGCCGAGCGCCGTGAGCCGCTCGTGGATGCGCTCGTAGCCGCGCTCGACCTGGCCCACGTTGTGGATGGTGCTCGTGCCCTCGGCGGCGAGCGCCGCCAGCAGGATGGCCATCCCGGCCCGGATGTCGGGGCTCTCGACCGTGCCCGCGTGGAGCGCCGACGGCCCCGCGACCACCGCGCGGTGCGGGTCGCACAGCACGATGCGCGCCCCCATCCCGATCAGCTTGTCCACGAAGAAGAGCCGCGACTCGAACATCTTCTCGAACATCAGGATCAGGCCGTCGCACTGCGTCGCCGTGACGAGCGCGATGCTCATCAGGTCCGCGGGGAACGCCGGCCACGGCCCGTCCTCGAGCTTCGAGACGTGGCCGCCGAGGTCGTCGCGCACGCGCCGCGCCTGCCCGGCCGCCACGACGAGCCGGTCGCCCTCCAGCGTGGGCTCCACGCCCAGCCGCTCGAAGCCCAGCAGCGTCGAGCGCAGGTCGTCGGGCCGCACGCCCTCGATCGTCAGCGGCGAGTTGGTGACCGCCGCGAGGCCGACGAACGAGCCCACCTCGATGTGGTCCGGGCCGATCGCGAAGCGCGCGCCCTTGAGGGGTGCGCCGCCCTCGATCGTGACGACGTTCGTGCCGATGCCCTCGATGTGCGCGCCGAGGGCGACGAGGAAGCGCGCCAGGTCCTGGACGTGCGGCTCCGAGGCGGCGTTGCGCAGCACGGTGCGGCCCCGCGCGCCGACGGCCGCCATCAGCGCGTTCTCGGTGCCCGTGACGCTGGCCTCGTCGAGGAACACCTCGGCACCCACCAGCTGCTTCGCCTCGAAGTCGAACGTGGCCCCGACCTCCACCTCCGCGCCGAGGCGCTGCAGCGCGAGCAGGTGTGTGTCGATGCGCCGCCGGCCGATGACGTCGCCGCCGGGCGGCGGCAGGCGCACGCGCCCGAAGCGCGCCAGGAGCGGGCCCGCCAGCAGCACCGACGCGCGGATCCTCGCGCACAGCGCCGGATCGGGGTCCGCCGACGTCGCGTGCGTCGCGTCGAGCACCAGGGTGCGCTCGCCCTGCCACTCGGCCGTGACGCCCTGCGCGACGAGCAGGTCCAGCATCGTCTCCACGTCGCGGATGCGCGGCACGTTGTCGAGCGTGCACGGGCCGTCCGCGAGCAGCGTGGCGGCGAGGATGGGGAGCGCGGCGTTCTTGTTGCCCGCGGGCCGGACCGCCCCGGCGAGGCGGTGTCCGCCTTCCACGACGAAGAAGGGAGCCATGGCGCCCCTAGAATGCAGGGCGCGC